>JAKVCF010000154.1 GCA_022447335.1 Planctomycetota bacterium
CGAGGTCAAGGAGTCGCCCTTCACAATCAAACCTCTGGAAGGTTCGGATTGGGTAGACGTCCAGCTCGAGCACGAAGCCATTAAGAAGCCAGGGGCAATCGATTTCCCATCTGACATCGCAGACCTGGATAGCCGCCATTGGCTGTCGATCGCGATCCGGAAGGAAGGTGAGCGCTCACCGATCACCCCTGCCTATGGCGGTGATGATGTGATGTTCGCTGGCCCAGCCGGCCCCGTTCAGGTTGAGCGCATTCGTGGCACCAAGTTCCGGATTCATGCAGGTGACGAGCCTAGTGAAGAGTTTTCGATAGGCACCAAGCCCAAGCTCGTCGAGTTCAATCAGAAGTTAGCCGATGGTTCGCTAGTTCCGCGCGCGATTCTCGTTGCAGGCGGTTCAGAACAGGACCAGTTTCAGGGCTTGCAAGTCAATACCGGCCTCTCCGAGCTTGGCGGGGTAATGTTCTACCGCTCGGTTTCGACCCGCGTTGGCAAGACCCCTTTCGGCGAATTAACGCTCTATGACTGCGATTCGGATGGCCAATTTGGCCGATTTCCGGCGCGCGTAGCGGGCTCGGCGGCGATGCCGAAAGACGTTTATTACAACCGCTTCGATGCGATGACGCTCGGTAAGGCCAAAAAAGCTATCCCCTTCTCCCGGTGGATTTCAGACGGTAAAGTCTGGTACGAGGTTGAATGGCCTGAACACCCGGGCAAGGCCGATAGCGTGCGTATCCGCCAAGCGAATCCCACTCTCGGCACCCTGCAGGTTAAGTTCAAGGGGCCAAAGGGCCTAAAGCTTGTGAGCATGATTCTGCGCCACGAAACCAAAAAAAATGAGGGGCTGTATCTCGATGTAGCCGACAAGGGCCCCTTTGAGGTGCCTATCGGTCGCTACACCGTGGTGCAGGGCATGATGCGTGGCAAGGACGGTGAAGAATGCATTATTCAGCCACCCTCTGACATTCCCTTCTCGGTGATTGTCGACAAAGGAGAGCCTGCAGTGCTGGAGTTCGGCAAGCCATTCAAGCTAGTTGCTGTACCGATCGTGGAAGGTGGCGAAGTTCGCATCGATCCAGAAAGCCTGCGCGTGGTCGGCGCCGCCGGCGAAGCATACATGCAGCACCTGTACGCACCCTTCGATGAGATCGAAGTGGACGTCAAGGGCGGAAAGAGCTTTGCCATGACCCAAGCCGCACCCGAAGAGGTTGCGGGCAACTGGCACGCGGCATACTTCCCGGTTTCGGGCAGCAGCCCAATACCCAAGAGCGGTGAAGCCAAGCTGCGCCTCTCGGTGAAAAAGCACCCTTGGTTCGGTAAGATTGAATCCGATTGGATCAGCGCGGACGACTAAGTCCGGCGATTCACCATACGCTCCGCGTTCCCCCGACTACCACCCATCGAGGAGCCCGATGCTTGACCTAAAATGGGTCCGTGAAAACCCCGCTGCCGTCCGCGAAGCCGCGGAACGTAAGCGGATTGCCGTCGACGTTGATGCCTTTTTGGACATTGACGAAAAACTCCGCGCAGTGCAGCAAATCGTGGAATCAATGCGCGCTGACCTCAAGGCGGCGTCAAAGAAAATTGGCAAGCTCACCCCGGAAGAGCGCGATAGTGCGCTGGGCGAGCAAAAGAAGCTAAAGGTCGCGCTCAAGGAGCGCGAGGGCGAGGAATCGGCAATCCGTGCCGAGCATCGCGCCCTAGCTCTTCTACTGCCAATGCCGCCGGCGCCCGAAGTACCTGACGGCAAGGATGACACCGAAAACATCGAACTGTCTCGCGCTGGCCAGCTGCCAAACTTTGCCTTCGAGCCGCGCAGCCATATAGAGCTCGGTGAAATGCATGGCATCTTGGACATCCCACGTGGCGTCAAGCTAGCGGGCTCGCGCAACTACCTTCTACTCGGCCAACTTGCCCGACTTGAGAATGCCGTCCTGCAATACGCAATGGATCACATGGTGGCACGTGGGTTCGAACAGGTCGCAGTGCCGACCTTGGTGAATTACGCGTGCATGGAAGGCACGGGCTACTTTCCGGGCGGTGAGGAGCAGGCTTATATGGCTGAGCGCGATCAACTCGCCCTCGTGGGGACCTCAGAGGTACCGCTCACCTCGATTCACTCGGGAGAGGTCCTCGACGCCGCAGATCTTCCGCTGCGCCGGGTCGCAATAAGCCCCTGCTATCGACGCGAAGCGGGCACTTACGGGAAAGACACCAAGGGCCTCTATCGGGTCCACCAATTCTGGAAAGTCGAACAGGTCGTGATCGGCCCAGCAGACGAGGAGTGGTCGACTGAAGAGCACCATCGCATGCTCGCACACGCAACTGACCTTATGGACGCGCTCGAACTACCGTATCGAGTGGTTAACGTCTGCACCGGCGACCTCGGCCAAGGGCAAGTTCAGAAGTTCGATATCGAAACCTGGATGCCAAGCCGCAACAATTACGGCGAAACCCATTCGGCCTCACGATTTTATGACTTCCAGTCACGCCGCCTGAATCTGCGCTATCGCCCGGAAGCGAGTGCTAAACCAGTGCACTGCCACACGCTCAACAACACAGTAATCGCGTCGCCACGCGTACTGATCGCGTTGCTAGAAAACCACCAGCAGTCCGATGGCCGAGTTCGCATTCCTCCAGCGCTGCAGGAGCGTTTCGGCGCCGAATATCTGGGCGAGCCCAGCGCCTAACGCGGCACCGAGCCTCCGCCGGTTGAAGCGTTGATATCACGTTGGCCGAGATTGCCAATGCCCGGAATCTCGGACTCGGCAGAATCGCCCTCGACATCCTCATCTACGCCCACCTGGCTGCCCATCTGGATACCTGGCACCACCGGATGCATGCGATTGCGAAACAGAAACCGCGTTGGCTCCGGAATTACCAGCAGGTCACCGAACTCAAGGCGCGCACGGTTGGCCCCTAGAATCTGACGACTTTCCGCCGACTTGCGCGGCTGAATCTCGAGCTCGAGGAACATCTCGATGCAGTAGGGGAGTTGCGCCTCGAGCGTGGAATCCCACTGGTCCTCAGGTACCGGATCAAAATCCGGCTCGTCGTAATACTGGAGGTTGAAGCTAATGATGCGATCGTTCAGCATCGAAAAACTCCCGTCGCGATCGTATTCGTCATCGACTAGAAAATCTTCACGCCGATAAAGCTCGAGAAAATCGGCGGATCCATCACGATTGCGCACCCAGTATCCCACCTCGTTAATCGGTGCATGGGTACGGCGATCGAGCACTGGATCGTAATGCGGAATTACGGAGCGACCTACCACGATCATATTGATGCGATCGGCATCGACGCCGCCGAGATTCTTCGACTCACCTGTGAGTAGGGTGTACTCACCGGCATCGTAAACCGCAAGACGATCCAGGTCACGGCGAAACATCTGCACGAGCATCGGGCCCGCACGCTCTGTCTCGGTGATATTGTGAATCGAATCTACCGCTTTCTGCGTGGACTCAAGCGAGCCCAAAATCGCTGTCATGATCAGTGCGCTGATGAACATTGATACAAGCACTTCCATCAGCGTGAAGCCCGCCGAGCGCACCGAGAAAATGGGGAGACGCATCATTGAATCGCGTCCCGGTCCTCGTTGTTGGATCCCCAGAGCTCGCGGTATAGCTCGAAATCACGATAAACCGCCCAGGAGTCAATCATGGCCTCTAAGCGATATTCACGTTCCTCCAGATCGAAGCTCAAGTACTGCACACGAATTACAACGCGCGTTTTTTCAGGGCGCTGGGCGTCACCTTCCTCGTCGACGCGATCCTCTTCCCGTTCGCGCAGCGAATCGCGCCAGGCCCATTCCGGCGAATTGGAATCGATGTCATCGTTTTCGGCGTAATTCGATCCATCGCCAAGCGCAATGACATAGCTGAAATCATCGAAGCCATCTTCGGCGAAGTCACCATTCATGCCATCAAATAGATCTAGCACCTGGGCCGCCTCAATCTCATGCAGTAGCTGTGAAGCTAAGCGCGCAGCCACTGAAAGGGATCGGCCATTGGCCGCTCGTCCCACTGAGTCATTGCGCAGCTGCATTAATGTTGTCATTGCCACTGCAATCAGCATGACCGCAACCATAACTTCCATCAGCGTGAAACCACGCCGCCATAGAAATCGAGGAGAGGCGGCGCTCATCGGTCAAAGTCCTCATCGCGCACAGTGCCGGGTATGACGTGCCCATTGAGAATCTCGTTGCGCCCAGTCAGGCCGCCGAGGAAAACTGTTTTGTCATATTTGTCACTATTCGGGCTAGCCAGATAGATCACGACATCGTGATTCACGCCCAGCGCACCAAAATGAAGTTCGACCTCACCCTCGGTAGTGGGGCGGTCTTTACCCGCCTCGAGCACGCCCGCAAAGTCGACCCCAACCTCAAGTGCTAATCGGCCAAGATGAGTCTGGCCCTCTTTCGTCTTCGCAATGCGGCCCTCTGCATCGTAAGGCGTGTAGACCCAGAAGTTGTGCGACTAGAGGTTAACCACAACGCGATAGGGACGCCCAGCCGCAATCGCTGAGCTTCGCGCCAAATCCAGCTGAGACAGAAGCTGACGACACTCACTATCCATCTGCTGCCCCGGCACAAAGCGGTTCAAGCCAAAAGAGACCCCCGTCATCACCAGCCCCAGCAACAGGACCACGGCCATGATCTCAATCAGGGTGAAGCCACCCTGGCGGGCGTCGGCGACCCTCCTCAAGGCAAGCGCTAGTTGCGTTCCTTGATGGTTTCGTTGGTGATGTCGGCGTCCTCGCCCTCA
>JAKVCF010000155.1 GCA_022447335.1 Planctomycetota bacterium
CGCTGGCAACCATGCGCTCGACCATTAGGTCAATGAGCTCCCACTTGTGGGCCACCTCGGGCGCAAGGAGGACGTCAGCAGCGGTCAGGTGTTCGACGAGGGCCACGAGCTTCGGATGTGGGTTCTGGAACGGCTATCAGATTACCCTGCTTGACCACGCAAATCCTGCAAACTTGGGGCTTTGAGATCAATCCCCGCCAGCCGTAGACTTTCGACTCCAGGGGATCCATCCCCCGCCCGGAGAGGACTCACGCGCATGCTGCTGACTGTTTCCCTGTGGACTGCCTTACTTGGGGCGCCTGCGTCCGCGATCGCGCCGCCCGCGACGACTTCGTTACCTCTGCTCGCCCCGGCTCAAGAGCCTGGTGCTAGTGAGCTCGAAGTGCCGGAGGGTGTCCCTGAAGACGATGGCGAATACATCTGGCAGCGATTCAGCGAAGTCGCGGGGCAGCAGCTCCGCTACGACCAGCTGATCAAGCTTTGTCAGAAGCGGACCGGTAAGAACTTCACGGTTGATGGTGAGAACACAGCGGTGCGCACTCGCCTGGAAAACCCCGTCATTCTCTATGGACCAAAGCGCATCAGGAAGGCCGAGTTCTACGCCTTCTTCCAAACCTTGATGAAGATCAATGGCTTGGTTTGTGTGCAGCAAGGATCGGGCGACTTATCGGTGATCATGATTACAGCTGACAAGATCTCCGGCACAGCTGTTAATCCAACGGTGACAGCTAACACCATTCTGGTTGAGCCGGACGACACGAAGGATTTTGCCTCTCAGCCAGGCACCTATATCGCGACAGTAGTCAAGCTGAACTATGTAGATCCTGGTGGTATTTCGGTTGCACTAGGCAAGTTGCTCGGCGCAAACGCGCAGTCGACGGTGCAGGCGCTCACCACCGATAACGCTTTGATGATTCAAGGTTATGGACCGGTCGTTGCCTCGACGGTTCGCTTCGTTCGCTACCTCGACGTCAAGCCCGAGATCGAATCGGCGGTCTTCCGCAAGGTTAGGCTGAATGAAGCTTCGGCCGAGGAAATGGCCGAACTGCTAACCGAGCTGGCTGACGAGTTGGCCTCGACTTCGGAGGGCAATATCCGCAATGTCAGCGCGCGCAATCGTAATAACAGCCAGAGCGTTGCGCAGGACCCGATCGAGACGCGTATTTTAGCCAGTACGCGTGACAACTCGTTGATCATCACGGCCAGCCAAGAGAATCTGGAACGAATTCTGGATTTGGTGGCTGAACTTGACACGCGCGTCGACGTTCCGGAGTCCAATCTGCACCTCTATGTGCTGAAGCACATTCCAGTGCAAGATCTCGATGAGCCGCTCCAAGACTTTTTGCAGCGCGCAGATCAGGCTGAGCAGGAAGCGCAGCAGTCCGGCGGCTCAACCATTGCCAGCCGCGAGCAGGACATTGTGGTGGAAGTCCAGGAGACCACGAACTCGCTGCTCGTTTCAGCAACACGTACCAAGTGGGCCGAGCTGAAGTTGCTGCTCGATCGTCTCGATCAGCCGCAGCCTCAGGTGTTGATCGAGACCGCTTTGATCGAAATATCGGAAAACTTCGGTCGCGATATTGGTTTCGAATTCGCTAACTCCAAGGTCCCGGGGGATGGGGTCATGCGAGGTAGCGTAACTACCAACACGGGCATCACTTCTCCCGATGCAGACGGGGATCGCACGGTGGACATCTTCCAGTCGGGCATTACAGCTGGCATCTTGGATGGCCAGGGTGATGGCGAGTTTGCGATTCCCTTTATCCTGCGTGCCGCACAGAATTCGAGCGATGCGAATGTGTTGTCTAAACCTTCGGTTCTGGTTAGCAACAACAAGCAGGCGCAGGTCACCAGTACTGATCAAGTCCCCTATACCGTGGCCACACAGGGGCAGGTTGGTATTCAGGAGAGTGTCGAGTTTGCTGAGGCTGGAATTACTCTGGGTATCACACCTTCAATTTCGAGCTCTAATTTTCTGCGCCTATCCATTTCGTTGACAGTCTCGAATTTCTCGGGTGACGCTGTAGGTAGCCAGCCACCGCCGTCGACCGAGCGCACTATTGACACCGAAGTGCTCGTGCCAGATGGTGCGACCATGTGGATTGGTGGCATCGTGCGCGATGACAAACTGACGAGTCGTCAGGGTATTCCTTTCCTGAGCGACATTCCGGTCATAGGTATTTTGTTTGGGGCCGATTCGAGTAGCAGTAGTAAGACCACGCTGTTCTTCTTCTGCACGCCGAAGATAATCAATGAGTTTGCCGAACTGCAGGCTGAATCGGAGTCGGCCAAGGCGGTTGCGGCGGAAACAATAGGTTTGGAGCGCTTGCGCGTCATCGATCCCAAGTACGGCCGTGAGACGCCTGCCGACATCATTTTGAGCGATGAAGACGGTCGCATTCTCGATCCGGGAGCTCTCAATGCGCCGATTCTAGTTTCGCCCGGCGGCGAGCAGGACCCAATGCAGCCAGTTGTGGTCGAGGAAGTCGACCCTCTGACGGTTGCCCAGCCGCGACTGTCGACCCAAGAGCCCAGCGAGCCCAAGTGAGCGACTTCGAGCCGCCTACCGCCGCGCCGGCGGCGGACATCATCGCCCTCCTCTGTGCCGAGACCGGCATGGAGGAGGTGGAGTTGAAGAAGTTGCGCGATCAGGCTGCTGCTACAGGTACCAGCTTTGACCGCATTTTGCTCAACCGTGGAGTGGACGAAATTCAGGTTTTGAAGTCCTTTGCGGCCGATATGGAGCTTGAATATTGGGAGTCGCTTGAAGGGACCCAGGTGCCGCGAGGCTTCGTTGAAATCGTGCCCCTGGCGCTAGCGCGCGCCTATGACATGATTGCGGTTGGTGTGCATGGGCGTCGCTTGGTAGTTGCTACGGCCCACCCACTGGATCTGCATGCGCAAGATGATTTGGCTGCGCTGGTGCCAGAAGGTGTCGACTTCGTGCTGGCGCCACGTGGTGAGATTCTTGAGCTGCTTAATCGTGCCTTCCGCCACAAGGCGGATGGGGTGGATGAGGCGCTTGAGGACCTCGAAGATACGGATATAGCTTCGCTGGCTGCTGAGATTGAAGAGTCAGAGGATTTGCTCGACGTCGCCAACAAGGCGCCGATCATTAAGCTGGTCAATTCGATTCTGTTTCAGTCTCTGAAGCTGCGCGCTTCTGATGTGCACTTCCAGCCTTACGCAGATCGATTACAAGTGCGCTTCCGTATCGATGGCATTCTCTATGCGATGGAGACTATCCCCAAAGCTGCACAGGATGCGGTGCTGTCAAGGATCAAGGTCATGGGCAAGATGGACATCGCCGAGCGCCGTCTCCCGCAGGATGGCCGTGCTTCGATTCGCATTGGTGATGGCGAGGTCGATGTACGTATCTCGGTGGTCCCCACTGCGAACGGGGAGCGTGCGGTGCTGCGCTTGCTGGATAAGACGGCTGGCGTGTTCGCTCTGGATGAGATTGGCTTAGACGAGCAGAACCTCAAGACGCTTCGCCACTACATCAACTACCCACACGGGATCGTGCTGGTCACCGGGCCCACTGGCTCGGGTAAGACGACCACGCTGTACGGGTCGCTGACTGAGATCTCGACCGGTGAGAAGAACATCCTGACCATTGAAGATCCAGTCGAATACCAGCTCGACAGCATCTCGCAGGTGCAGGTGAATGCCAAAAAAGGACTCACCTTTGCCGCTGGTTTGCGCTCTTTCTTGCGCCAGGATCCGGACGTGATGATGGTTGGTGAGATTCGCGACCTTGATACCTGCGAGATCGCGATTCGAGCCGCAATCACTGGGCACTTAGTGTTCTCGACGGTGCACACCAACGATGCGCCTTCGACGGTCACGCGTTTGATCGACCTTGGTATCGAGCCCTATCTAGTCTCGTCCTCGCTGGTGCTGGTCGTCGCTCAGCGCCTAGTGCGTAAGCTCTGCGGTAGCTGCAAGGAATGGCGCGAGCCAACGGCATCTGAGCGCGCTACTCTGCGCGACCTAGGCCTCGATCTTTCGGAGCTACGGGACGGCAAGATCGCTCACTCCCCTGGCTGCGACGACTGTTTCCAGTCGGGGCACCAGGGTCGAACCGCGATCTACGAACTTTTGCCGATGTCGGAGGATTTGCGTTCGCTGGTCATGCGCCAGGCGCCGGCGAGTGAACTTAAGGCCCAGGCCGTCAAGGAGGGCATGCGCACGCTGCGCATGGACGGTATGTCCAAAGTGGTGGCTGGCTTAACTTCGGCCGAAGAGATTATGCGCGTTACCCAACTCGACGTCTAAGCGGAGGAGTTCGCGTGCCGGTTTACGAGTGGAAGGGCTACAACAACACGGGAAAGACCGTGTCGGGCGTGGTCGACGCTGATTCGCCACGCGATGCCCGAGTCAAGCTCCGTCGTGATCGAGTCATGGTCACCCAGGTGAAGCCGGTAAAAGGATCGTCCGGAGGGGTGGTTAAGAAGAAGGGCAAGGGTGACGATCTTGCGAAGCGCTCACGGCTCTCGGCTGATCTGCAAGAGAAGTTGAAGAAGGCGCGTGGTCGCGATGGCGGCGGCGCCAAATCGAAAAAGCGACTCGAAGAGGTTGGCACCTTTACGCGACAGCTTTCCACGCTGTGTCGCGCAAACATTCCGATCACCGAAGCGCTGCGCGCGATAATTGAGCAAACGGAAAACAGGCGCCTCAGTGTGGTCTATCGCGATATCCGGGAGCGCATTTCGCAAGGATCGTCA
>JAKVCF010000156.1 GCA_022447335.1 Planctomycetota bacterium
GAATCTTGACGCTAGATAAAACGGTGTAATCTTCGTCCGACTCCGCACAGCGAAAGGCCTCGGTGGAGCGTACCAGGAAATCCGAGCGTGCATGACCTTTCTGGACGAGCCAGTGGTAAGTGGACCAGCCGAGCGAGGTATCTTGGGTGTTCAGTGAGTTGCAGCCGAAGAAGTATCGCTTCTTCGTGGCTTCAATATACGCACACAATCCTTTCCAGAGCAGTAGCAGTACCGAGCGATTGCGATGGTTCGGAGCAATGCAGGCTCGGCCCAACTCGACTGCCTGGCTGATTAGTCCGTCAGGTAGGTCATCTAGGTGAAACTCATTCGCGGAGTAGAAGCCGGCACCTGCTTGTGCGGCCTCGACCGTTTGTAGGCGATAGGTGCCAACGATGCGGTGCTCGCTATCGAATTGACCTTTGTTCTCTACGATTAGATGGTGGCACTGACGATCAAAGGCATCTTGATCTAAGCCCGTCTTGTAAGACGATGCCAAACCTTCACTCATTTCGAGGTTGAAGACTTGGAATCGCAGTTTGCAGGATGCATGTACGTCCGCTGAGTTTGTTGCGACGCGCAGGCGATAGGTGCCCTTTTCAATCAGAATCGATCGAATCGAGTCTGGTGCGTTCAGCGGGTCAACCGCGCTCGATGAAGGGCGGATGGATTCCACGTTGCTGGATCAGGGGTCGTGGGTGGGAGTATTGCGCCCAGGTCGGCGTCGGCAGTGAATTTGCCGGGGAGTCAGCAGAAGTTTAGCACCGGTAGGGTGGCGCTTGGCGGTCTGGGCGCCACCAGCTATGCTTTTGGCCTCCGGCCGTCATCTTGTGTCCCGTTATGCCCACTTCTGCTGTATCCACATCGAGTTCCACGCCTTGCCTTAGGGTTCAAGTTCGTACGGAGCCGCTTGAAGCTGGTACCTGGGCGCAGAATCGCTTTCGTCTACGAGTTGATCTGACGAATACAAGTTTGCATTCCTGCATCATTCTCTCGAGGCTTTGGCGTCTGATTGATGCTGAACATCGGGTGACAGAGCTGCGTGGCCATTGCGTCTCCGGGCAGCGCCCCGAGCTTCAGCCAGGTGTCACCTACACTTTTGCAAATGAGGTGCAGTTAGCCTCCGAATGGGGCTCGTTGGAAGGCAGCTTCCGTGTGCTGGATGAGACAGGCGTTTTGCATGAGATTGAACTCGATCGTCGATTGCTGGCAAGTCCGATTATGGCTTAGATGCGGCTTAGGCCGTGTTCACGCCTCGACCTGTGGGTTGATGACCAAGGATTTTTCGAGCGGGCGACGCGCAAGCGCGTGCATTGGCACGGTGCAGTCATCTGCTGGATAGCCAACCGGAATCAGCATGTACGGTTTTTCGTGTGCGGGGCGTCCGAGGATCTCACCGAGAAAAGCCATCGGGCTAGGGGTGTGAGTTAGTGTGGCGAGCCCAGCTATCTGTGCGGCGGCGAGCAGTATGCCAGTTGCGATGCCAACAGACTCTTCCGAGTAGTAGACCCTGCCGCCGTTATCGTTCTTGCTCAGTTTGAAAACCACGATCAGCCAAGGTGCGATATCGAGGTATTCCTTGTTCTCATCAGTACCGAGCGGTCTGAGGTCGGCTAGCCACTCTGCGCTTGCTCGGCGCGAATAGAGTTCACGTTCTTCTGCTTCGGCGCCGAGTCGAATTTTTCGCTTCAGCTTCGGGTCCGACACCGCGACAAAGCGCCATGGCTGCTTGTTCGCTCCGCTTGGTGCAGTACACGCGCAACGCACGATGTGTTCGATTGCCTCGCGTGACACGGGGCGGTCGCTGAACATGCGCACACTTCTTCGTCGGCGGACGATGTCGTGGAATCGTGCGGCTTCCGATTCGGGACTCTCGGCGGGCGTGTAGCGATCCCCGAAAGGGACGAAGATGGGATCGGGCATAGGGTTCACGCTAGCAGATCGGGCCGCGCTACTTTCAGCAGTCTCTACTCGACGACTTTGCAGGCCGGGTTCGACTTTACCTTGTCAGTCCAGTCGATCGCCTGAAACCAGAGTTCAACTCCGATTAGGTTGGCGGGAACTGCGCCGGTAAAAGACATGCGGCCGTTGGCCGGTGTTGTCTGTTTTCCGACGAGTTGCGCCTGCGAGAGATCGAGGTGCGTATCCGGTCGCACCAAATCAATGCCGAAGCCGTCAAAGCTGACATAGCGACTGCCCGGGTTGCCTGCTCTTGCGTCCGTTAGGCGTAGTTTCGCCTGGCCGCCACCTTGGAGTTCGACAATACGCAATATAGACATTTCGGGGTGCAGGAAGATGGATGCCACCCCAGGCTCGAAAGCTAGATTCGCGCCTGCTTCCGGTGAGCCGATTAGCCAATCGTCTCGACCATCGTTATTCACATCAGGGAAGGGGATGGCGACAGCGCCGAGCTTGTCAAACTCGCTCCAGCCAAGCCAACTAAAAAAGGGTTGTCCATTTCGGCCACGGAAAAGGCGCATTACGCCTGTTTCAGCTCCGCGCGCTTCATGCATCGGTGAGCCAACAAGATAATCCGGGTAACCGTCGCGATCTGCGTCGCCAGCAGGTCCGACAAACCAACCCATAGTTTCTTTTTCGGAGGTTCCGAGGACCTCGTAGATCACATCCTGTGTGCGACCAGAAAACACAGTGATTGATCCAGCGTCTTTTGCGCCGCGGTCATCAAAGGGTGCGCCAACCAGAATATCTGGTATCCCATCCTGATCGATGTCGCCTGGGCCAGTGATCCACCAACCAAAGTTGCTGCTGCTGGTGCCCCAGAGGCGGGTCAATCGATCGCCATTGCTGCCGTCGATGAGGTCGACGATTCCCACGCGCTTGTTGATGCTAGCATTGATTGCAGTTGGGCCGCCGATCGCGAAGTCGTCTTTGTCGTCACCTGTTATGTCGCCGATGCGAGCTACGCATTGTCCATATTGACTTCCGGCTGGTCCTGCCCAGGCGCGAATTTTTTTGCCATCAATTCCTGAGTGAAGGCTGACTTGACCGGAGTCTTTTCCGTTGTTGTCGCTTAACCAGGAACCAGCGATCCATTCGTTATATCCGTCACCATTTACATCACCGATTACAGCGACTGATTTTCCAAATTCGGCTGCCACCTCGTTTTCAAAGACGGTGTAAATTTTTGAGCCAGTGAGGCCGTCGAGTACATGTACCGATCCGCTTCTTATTCCACCGATTCGGTCGCGATACGCGCCTACAACTAGGTCGCCTACTCCATCTCCGTTAATGTCGCCGAGGCGATCTATGCAGTGACCTAGGCGCTCATCTTCACTGTCACCGTTGGTCATCCAGCGAGCCTGTCCGGTCTTGCCGTCAAAGGCTGTGACCGAGCCGCCGTTGTTGTGGCCCATCCGATCAGTGCAGTATGCGCCGACGGCGAACTCAGAGATTCCGTCATTATTCAGGTCACCGAGAGCCGCCAGCGACATGCCAAAGCCATCGAAGTCTTCCTGGCCAGTCACGCGCAAATATTCTTGCGCCTTCGCCGGTACGAAGGAGGCAAGGAAAGTCGCCAGAACAGGGAAAAGGAAGGGCCGCACAGTAAGTGGGATTTAGCTAGTTCGAATGGATCTCTTAGGATATCGCAAGAATGGATTCGAGGTTGGTCTTCCCTGCACGTTTCCGCCCTTAGCCCCCTTTTCAATGGCTTTTCGACTCATCGTCAGTAGCGATCCATCCACGGTGCGGAGCCTCACCGGTGGCTTCGAAATAAAAGCGGCTGACATGGCAGGGGACCGCTCGACCGTAGCGCATTCGTTGCTCGGCCCAAGACACTGTTAGCACGCGCCGTGCGCGCGTGATGCCGACGTAAGCGAGTCGGCGCTCTTCTTCGACGCCACCTTCGGCGGCGCTGCGCTTGTGGGGCAAGGTGCCTTCTTCGAAGCCGACTAGGTAGACGCGCGGCCATTCGAGGCCCTTGGCTGCGTGTAATGTCATTAGCGACACGGCTTGTGGGCGGTTTTCTTCCGATTCTTCGTGTTGATCCTCGGCGTTGAGTGCGAGTTCTTCAAGGAATCCGTCGAGAGTGGCTTTGCTATTTTGTTTGGTGTAATTAACTGCGAAGTCTATTACTTCGAGCACGCCATTCCAGCGAGCGTTGCGGGTCTGCTGGTCGTCGTACTGTCGTTCAATTTCGTTCTTGTAGTTCATGCGATCTAGCAAGTCGGCGATGATGTTCGAGAGCATTGCCCCCTTTGCTAGCTGCATGCGCAGTGAGGATAAGTTTCCAAATAGATCGCACAGCGACTTCATTGCCTTCGGCGGGATCTTTGGTCCCTGCGAGGTGTCGGCGATCATCCGATCAATAATATAATTGACAGTTTTCCCCGATTCCGTTGCGGCAGTGACAAGGTTCTCGATCGTGCCCTTGCCGATGCCGCGCGGCGGCGTGTTTATAACCCGAAGCAGAGATATTTCATCTTCCGAATTTGCGAGCAGCTTGAGGTAAGCAAGCACATCACGAACTTCCTTGCGGTCGAAAAAAGATTGCGATCCTGTCAGCTGGTACGGAAGATTCTGGCGACGAAGCTCGGCCTCGAAGACGCGAGGTTGAGACTGCGTGCGGAATAGGATGGAGAAGTCGCCGTAGTTGGCCTCACCGCGTTCGACAGCCTGGCGAATTTCAGTAACGATCAGGCTAGATTCCTGTAGTTCATCGTAGAGACTTAGCCAGGTTACTGGTACGCCCGAT
>JAKVCF010000157.1 GCA_022447335.1 Planctomycetota bacterium
GGTCTACTTGATGGCTGAGCGACTCGGGTTCGACCGAAGTCGCGTTTGTGGCATGGCGGGCGTACTCGACTCAGCGCGCATGGCTTGGTTCATCGCTGATCATCAAGGTGGCGGAGTACGCGACGTGCGCTGCATGGTCTTGGGTGGCCATGGTGACTCGATGGTCCCTATGCCACAGTTCTCTACAGTCGACGGCGTCTCGATCCCGAACCTAATCCCGTCGGATGACATCGATGCGATCAATCACCGCACCCAGCATGGTGGCGCCGAGATTGTCAACCTACTCAAGACAGGCTCCGCGTATTACGCCCCGTCGGCCGCGGCCGTCGCAATGGCCAAGTCGATTCTCCGTGATGAGCATCGCCTGCTGCCATGTGCAGCCTCGCTTGACGGCCAGTACGGCCTGAGCGGCCTTTACATAGGCGTACCTTGCGTCCTCGGCAAAAATGGCGTGGAACGCATTGTGGAGCTCGAGATTGATGATGCCGGCATAAACAAACTGAATGCTTCGGCCGAAGCGATTCGCGCTGACATCGAACTACTCCGCGCAAAAGGTCTCCTGTAAACCTTTAGCCGATCAACGGCATGCTCGAAAAAACCCTTGCTCGAACCAAGATAATCGCCACGCTGGGCCCTTCCAGCGCGAGCGAAGATCGGATCAAGCGCATGATCCTGGCGGGGGTAGACGCCTTCCGGCTCAACATGAGCCACGGTGACAACGAAACCCACGCCACCTGGGTGTCGATGGTTAAGAAGGTACGCAAGGAGCTCCGTCGGCCCGTTGCGATCTTCGTCGACCTCCGCGGACCGCGCATTCGCCTTGGCGATTTGCCCGAAGCCCGCAACCTATCCGTCGGTGAAACCATTGAAATTGTCAATGCCAAGCGATCCACCCATTCGGGCGCTTTGGCTATTGACTACCCTCGCCTGCTAAAAGACGTCCATGTCGGTCACCGCATCCTAATTCGTGATGGGCGCGCGGAAGTCGAGGTCAAGGCGATCGAAGGCGGGGCCCTTATCTGCAGGGTCAAGCGGGGTACGACGCTGGTTGCCCACCAGGGGGTAAACCTGCCCGACAGCGCAGTTTCAGCACCTCCACTGTCAGCCAAAGATAAAGCGGATATCGATTTCGCAGTCGAGCACAACGCTGACTGGATTGCTCTGTCCTTTGTGCGTAGTGCCAAGGATGTAGACACTCTGCAGCGCGCGCTCAAGCGACGCGGCTCAAATATGCCGGTGTGCGCCAAGATTGAGCACCCTAGCGCTATCGATAACCTCGACGAAATTATCGAAGCCACTGATGCCGTCATGGTGGCACGCGGCGATCTCGCCGTGGAGGTCGGGCACGCCAAAGTGCCTATGCTCCAAGCCCGCATTGCGCAGGCTTGTTTGACCAAAGCCACGCCGGTGATTATCGCTACCCAGATGCTGGAGTCGATGATCAACACGCCCCAGCCGACCCGTGCGGAAGTCTCAGACGTGGCCAATGCCGTCATGGACGCCGTCGACGCAGTAATGCTCTCCGGTGAGACTGCTGTGGGCGAATATCCAGTCCAGACCTGCCAGGTTATGCACGACATCATCGACCAGACCGAGGAGGAGATGTTCAAAGCGCACTGGCGGCTGCGCCCGAATGTCGAGCGAAGGAGTCGAGATCAGGCTGGCGTCGGCATGGCCGTGGCCAATTCCGCCGTTTTTACCGCCCATCTTTCCGATGCCAAGCTCATCCTGGCCTTTACCGAAAGTGGGAGGACTGCTAGACTCGTCGCCTCTTTTCGCGCCAACAGACCATTAATCTGTCTGACGGCGCGAGAAAACGCCTTCCACCGAATGGCCTTGTTCTGGGGAGTGCTCCCGGGTCTCATCTGCGAACCGCGGACGGTCCTTGAGCTCCACCGCCTCGCTGCGGACGCCCTGGTCGAACATCGGTGGTTGCGTGACAAGGATCTCCTGGTCTCGCTCGCTGGCACCTTTTCGGTCGCTGGCGGGACGAATACCATGAGAGTCATTCGCCTCGAAGACCTTCGTTCATCGGTCTAGGGGCACCCAGCCAAAGAGGAAATCACCGTGAAGGGCCGCAAGACCAAGATTCGGAAGTCAAACCGTAAGCGTCGCAAGTACGGCTTCCGTAGCCGCTCGAAGACCGCCGGCGGTCGTAACATCATCCGTCGCAAGCGCCGCAAGCGCGGCAAGTTCGTCGCCCCGTAACGGGCACGATCCCTCCTCAACCGCTCCCGCCTGTAGATCTACACGATTTTTGGTGGGCGCGGTCCTTTTATATCTGGAGCCATCGGCTCCTGATTGCATCCGGCCGGGCGGAAACCCGGAACGAAGCAGATGAAAATCCACGAGTACCAGGGCAAGGAGATCCTCGAGCGCTACGGCGTACGCGTGCAACGCGGCATCGTTGTCAACGATACCGCCGACATTGCTGCCGAGGTAGGAGATGCATTCGATCAATGGGGCAGTGGCGCCGCTGTCATCAAGGCCCAAATTCACGCTGGCGGCCGCGGCAAGGGCGGAGGCGTCAAGTTCGTCACCTCTAAGCAAGCTGCGATTGAAGCCGCAACCAATATGATGGGCATGCAGCTCATCACACACCAAACCGGGTCGACAGGCCAAAAGGTGCGCAAGATCACTGTTTGCGAGGCGCTGGATCTAGCCCGTGAGCTGTACGTAGGCATCGCGCTTGACCGCCACCTAGGTAAGCCGGTTTTGATGGTATCCGCCGAGGGCGGCGTCGAGATTGAAACGATTGCGGAGGAGCGCCCGGAGGCGCTGCTCAAGATTCCAATCTGCCCAGTCAAGGGCCTGCAGCCATTCCAAGCGCGTCGCGCGGCTTTCTTCCTAGGCCTCGAAGGCGATCAGGTTAAGAAGTCGGTCCCTTTCCTGCTGGGCCTCAGCAAGGCCTATCTCGAGCTCGACTGCGAGATTGCTGAGATCAACCCGTTAGTCGTAACAGAACAGGGCGAGGTGGTTGCCCTTGACGCCAAGATCAACCTCGACAGCAACGCGCTTTTCCGCCACGCCGACATAGCTGCGATGCGCGACGAGCACGAGGAAGATCCCAAGGAAGTCGAAGCCTCGAAGTACGGCCTCAACTACATCGCACTAGATGGAAACATCGGCTGCATGGTGAATGGGGCCGGCCTAGCTATGGCTACCATGGACACAATTAAGTTGCATGGCAACGAGCCCGCGAACTTTCTGGACGTTGGTGGAGGGGCGACCGAAGAGGCCATTAACCAGGCGCTGCGCATAATCCTGTCTGATCCGAATGTCCAAGGCATCTTGGTTAACATCTTTGGCGGCATTATGAAATGCGATGTGATTGCTCGCGGCGTCATCAATGCGGCTAGGGACGTTGGCGTTCAGGTTCCCCTGGTAGTTCGCCTGGAGGGCACCAACGTTGAAGAGGGTCGCAAGCTACTTGCCGAAAGTGGCATGGCTATCACGGCGGCGACCTCGCTCGACGAGGGAGCCAAGCTCATCTGTGAAGCGGTCGCAACTCACGCCTAAAGAAAAGAACAATGGCCATTTTTATCAACGAGAACACTAAGGTCATCTGCCAGGGCTTTACAGGCAAGACGGGCACCTTCCACTGCGAGCAGGCCATGGCTTATGGCACTTCGATGGTGGGAGGCATAACCCCCGGCAAGGGAGGAAGTGAGCACCTTGGCTTGCCGGTCTTTGATACCGTGATGGATGCGGTGCAGGCTACCGGGGCACAGGCTTCAGTGATTTACGTGCCAGCCGCCTTTGCTGCCGACTCAATCTTGGAAGCAGTCGAAGCCGAAGTCGAGCTGATCGTCTGCATTACGGAGGGCATCCCGGTGCTAGATATGGCGACCATCAAGGCTGCTATGGTGGGCTCTAGGTCGCGCCTGATTGGCCCCAACTGCCCTGGTGTAATCACTCCTGCTGAACAGAATGGCTGCAAGATTGGCATCATGCCCGCCCACATTCATAAGCCGGGCTCCGTCGGCATTGTTAGCCGCTCGGGCACCCTGACCTATGAAGCTGCGTGGCAGTGCACACAAGAGGGCCTTGGTCAGACCACTTGCGTGGGGATTGGTGGCGACCCAATTCCGGGCACCAACTTCATTGATGTGCTGGTTGCCTTTCAGAAGGACGATGCGACCGATTCGATCATTATGATTGGTGAGATCGGTGGCTCCGCCGAAGAGGAGGCAGCTGAATTCATTCAATCCAATGTGACCAAACCTGTTGTCAGCTTTATCGCAGGCAGGACCGCTCCTCCGGGCAAGCGTATGGGGCACGCCGGTGCAATCATCTCCGGAAATGCCGGCACTGCCGAGTCGAAAATGGATGCGCTCGAAAAGGCTGGGGCGATGATCGCACCCACCCCGTCTGATCTTGGTAGCACCCTGGTTAAGCTCCGCGCCACGCGCAGTCTCTAGCTTTGTCTGAGTCCGTGGACGGGACCTCCCTGTCCTACAGGCACCCTCGCAGCGGAGAGTGGGCCCATGACGTCCGCGACCCGCTGCGCGAAGCGCATCTGGTCTCGGTAAGCCCAGCTTGGGAGCTGCGCCCGCCTCTCTCAGGCAATACTCTCCGCTGGATAGAAGTGGGATTTGGCCGAGGCATAGCTTCTGCCACAGCGCTGCGCCAGCTGCTGGAATCAGGAGTGCGCC
>JAKVCF010000158.1 GCA_022447335.1 Planctomycetota bacterium
CACTTCACTTGGCGAAGTGCGCCGAGTGTAGGGGTAGAGCTGGCGGATGTAGTCTCGATCGGGGAGGCCGCCGTGGCCATTACCCTCGATCCACAGCATCTCGACTGGATAGGCGCCAGGGTGTTGCTTCTGTGCGGCTTGATATAGCTCGGCGAAGTTTTGGCAGCGTTCAGCGCGACCGTACGCCGTATCGCGCGAGCCAATCATGTAAGTGAAGCGCAGGGTATGTAGACCTACCACGCTGGTTTCTCCATTGGTTGGCGCCGCGGCGGAAGAATGCACTGCCGCAAAGCGATCTGGAATTTTCGGTCCGATCGCAAAGGCGCCGTAGCCTCCGTGGCTATAGCCGATTGCGTAGACCTTATCGGGATCGATGTCGCTGTAAAGTAGATGCTGATTGATTAGCTTTTCGATTAGAGGGTAGACGTAGTTGTCATAGAACCCGTTCCAGGTGTTATTTGGCGCGCGTAGCGCGATGTACTTGTAACCGCCTGCTAGATCGATCTGATCCTTGTAATAGATCTGCATGTGCCGCCACTGCGAGTCGTTGAATTCTTGAGTGGTGCCACCTCCGCCGTGCATTGCGATGATGAGTGGCCAGCCTTTAGCGGGACGTTCACCAACTGTCTTGATCGTATAGGGTGATTCGTGCCCACCCTTACGCACTCGATTCGCTCGCAGGTCTTCGAGAGTTTTTGCGTGCAGGTTAGAGTCGCGATAAGCCTCCCAAATTTGACGTCGGATCGAAATTGAACGATCTGGGTCGGCTAAGCCGCGGGCAAGCGCCTCGTCGAGCGTGCGGAAGTCCATAGAGGCACGGTCTTCGGTGCTGCCGTTGAACCAAGTCATTGCGGCGGCACGCACTTCGCCGGAAAGTTGCAGGTTGAGGTCGTCCGATAGTTTGAGCGCTACAGTCTGACGGGTTTCATTGCCAGCTTGCAGTTCATATATCCAGCTCTTACCGGCATGCTCAAGTTCGAGCATCCATTCGCTCGAAGGTGCAACGCGGGCGACGAGGTAATCATTAGCGTCCATGGATTCATCGCGGGTCTTGCCCTCGAAGATGATTTCACGGCTTTTGCGATCTCGCAGCCGTAGCTTTGCAATGACGCGGTCGTCGTTGGGATCGCGCACGCTAAAGAGCAAATCGACGAATTCATTCGTTTCGTCGGCTTCACCATCTTCGCCGGACTCTATAGATACGCTGGGCAAGTAGCGTGCCGTGACATCTACTGCGTAGACCCAGTCGATGTCACGTGCCCAAACCATCGACATGCTGTGGTCGGTTTTGCGCCAGCTTGCGGCCCAGATTCCAAACTCACGTGACCCCGGGGTAGCACGCGCAGCATCTCCAGCGAACCAGCCGCGATTCAGCCCCTTTGGGTCAGGCTCAGCCGCTCCGACGAAGTGCCAGCGGCCGCCGTCCCAAATTTCGACCCAGGTGTGATTGCCCCGCGAGTCAAACCAATTAGCAGTGCCCGCTAGTCGCGCCGGTACGCCGACCGCACGGCAGGCATCGGCGAGAAGGATCGATAGGCCGGTGCAGCTAGCCATGCCGATTTCGATCGATTCGGACGGCGCTTGGTCGGGGCGATTGCGTTTGGTGGAGTACTTCACGCCCAGTTCCCCGAAGATGTGCGCATTGAGGCGCATTGTGGCTTCGGTGGTGGAGGTGGCGTCTGCGACGACTGGGGCGAAGCGTTCGCGGAAGTCTGCGCGCCAAGTCTCGCGTTCCTCATTGACTTGGGCGTAGGGCAGCACGTTGTTACGCCAGAGCTCAATCGGCACCTCTTGCGCCCATGAGGCCGCATCACGGGCTTCAGTTGCCAGCCGAAGGTTTTCGAGCAGGAAGTCGCCACTCAGCGTCTGCAGATCCTGATCCGGCATGTGACGAATGAGAAACCGCATATGGGCTCGTTGATCGTCGGGTGCCTCGGCAATAGCCCGCTGAATTTCGAGGGCATTGTCGCCAGCCCGGAGAAGGGCCTGAGCGAGGTCCTCGTCGATGGAAGCTTGCGGCGCGAAAGCGAGCGCTAGGACGGAAAGCCAGGGTTGGAGGGTTGGAGCCATGGGCGATTCCTAGAATACGCGGCTCATGCGTCTCTCCAAGCAGCTGTTCGTGACCCTACGCGAGGAACCGGCTGATGCCGAGGTCCGCTCGCACGCGCTGATGGCCCGCGCGGGCTTCATCCAAAAGATCGCGGCGGGGATCTACGTTTACGGCCCGATGATGTGGCGTGTGCTGCGCCGCGTTGAGCGGATCGTACGCGACGAGCACGACAAGGTGGGCTGCCAAGAAATGTTGATGCCGGCTGCGCAGCCGCGCGAGCTGTGGGACGAGTCGGGGCGATGGGATCGCTATGTCAATGACGGGATTTTGTTTCACTTCCGTGACCGTAAGGGTTCGGAAGTCTGTTTAGGTCCCACGCACGAAGAGGTTATTACCAATTATGTAAAGCGCATGGTGCAGTCGCACAAGCAGCTTCCGGCGATCCTCTATCAGATTCAGACCAAGTTCCGCGACGAGATCCGCCCGCGTTTTGGGTTGATGCGCGGCCGTGAGTTCATCATGAAGGATGCATACTCTTTCGACTGTACGGCCGAGGCGATGGTTGATTCTTATCAGACTATGCGCACCGTGTACCGCAATATATTTAGTCGTTGCGGGCTGCGCTTTACGCCAGTCGAGGCGGACTCGGGCGCGATTGGGGGCTCGGGTTCCGAAGAGTTCATGGTCGATGCGGATACCGGAGAAGACGCGATTGCGGTTTGTCGGACCACCGGCTATGCGGCTAATGTCGAGAAGGCCATTTCACAGATCCTTGCTCCGCCCGTGCCGGAAGCCGAGTTGGCTATGCACAAGGAGCCCACGCCAGCGGCCAAGAGTTGCGACGACTTGCAGAAGCTGTTTCCCGACCTTCCGCTTGAGCGCATGCTGAAGACGGTGCTTTATAAGGCTGTGATTGGCGATAGCGAGCAGGTGGTTGCAGTGATTTGCCGTGGAGACCGTGAGTTGAACGAAGTCAAGCTGATTAACCACCTTGGTGCAGTGGCGATCGAGATGGCCGATGAAGACACGGTAAAGCGCGTGACCGGTGCTGAGGTCGGCTTTGCTGGTCCGATTGGTCTGTCAGACGATGTTCGCCTGCTTGCTGACAAATCAGTCGAAGGAGTCCAGGGCTTTCTGTGTGGAGCAAACGAGACCGACACCCACTATCTCGACGTCTGGTTTGGTCGTGATTTGCCGAAACCTGAGACGGTGGACTTTGGGACGGTCCAGGAGGGTGATTTGACCGCTGATGGCAAGGGGAAGATCGAGATTACGCGCGGTATTGAGGTGGGGCACATCTTCCAGCTTGGTACTAAGTATTCCGAGGCTATGGGCGCAAGCTACAACGACGAGGATCAGAAGCGGCAGCCGATTTGGATGGGCTGCTATGGCATTGGGGTTTCGCGCGTGGCGGCGTCGGCGGTTGAGCAGAATCACGACGAGGGCGGCATGATCTGGCCGTTACCGATTGCGCCGTACGCGGTGCACTTGGTGCAGATGAAGGTGGGCAATGAAGAGCAGGATGCTCTAGCCCAGGAGATTCAAAACACTCTCGAATCTGAGGGCATCGATGTGCTGTGGGACGACCGCAAGAAGATTGCGCCGGGTGCCAAGTTCAAGGATGCCGATCTAATTGGCATTCCATTGCGTATCGTGGTTGGTCGCGACGCTGGTGAGCGTCAGATCGAATGGAGTGTGCGAGGCGTGGATTCGCCGCGCGAGAACCTGTCTGCTGAAGATGCAATGGCGCGCGTGCGTGCAGCAGTGGAGGAGTCCGGCCGATGATTCGCGCAGTGGTTTGGCCCATGATGCTTGTACTTGTAGCTTGCGGAGCAGAAGAGTCGGAAGCGAACTTTAGTGAAGCGAATGGAGAAGGGGGCTTTGTCGGTCACCCTCCTTTATTAGGGGGAAAAACTGAAGAGGCGCTTATTGATAGTGCTGTGGATGATGGTTCCGAGCTAGGCGCCGAGGAGTTAATCCCTTGGGGTCGCCTTGATACTCCGATTACAGCCGATGTCACCGTTGACTGGACTGAAGCTAAAGACAGAGTCGGTGAGTTCCTCGCTGTCGAAGGCATTGTTGTTGACACGCACAACAGTGGCCGCGCCTGTTTCTTGAACTTTACGAGTGAGTGGCGCGGAACTTTTTACCTCGCCATTCTCGGCTCGAATATGGAGGACTACCCCGAGTCACCCGAGCGCTACTTCCTGAACAAGAAGGTCCGTGCCGTAGGTAAAGTCGATCTGTACCGAGACCGCCCACAAATTGTGATTGAGTCGCCGCAGCACATCACGATCTTGGGCCAGTGATTAGCTTCGAAATACGGTGGTAAAGGGGGTCGAACCCTCGACAGCCATGTTGGGAAGCCGATGTTTTGCCAGCTGATCTGCAGCCGGTAAATTTCGAAGACTATTCAGTGTTCAATCGTCGGTTAGTAGTACTCGGATTGTTGAGCGCTATTGCACTTGAACTCTCAGCACATTGGACGTGCTTTGGAATTGACAAGCTTGGAGATAAACAGTCACTCCGCTTGCTGCTCGGGGCACAAATAAACTCCATGCGGCATTGCCTGCTGGATCGCTTGCGACAGGT
>JAKVCF010000159.1 GCA_022447335.1 Planctomycetota bacterium
AGTACGGAAACATTGTTTCACTAGCGGAGTCTCCGCTCGTAGAAGGCTTGCTTTATGTGGGCACCGACGATGGGCTGATTCAAGTCAGCGAAGACGGTGGCACCAATTGGCGGAAAGAAAACAGCTTCCCGGGCGTTCCCAAACTAGCCTATGTGCCCTATATCACGCCGTCGCTACATGATGCAGACACTGTCTATGCAAGCTTCCACAACCATAAGCAGGGTGACTTCAAGCCATATATATTCAAGAGCACCGATCGCGGCCGTAGCTGGGATTCAATTGCAAACGATCTTCCAGAGCGCAACTTCGTTTGGGCAATTCAGCAGGACCATATAAGCCAAAATCTACTCTTCGCTGGCACCGAGTTCGGTCTCTATTTCACGATTGATGAAGGTAAGAACTGGCATCGCCTACGCAGCGGCCTACCTACCATCGCAGTACGTGACCTTGACATTGCGCGCGATCACGACGACCTAGTACTAGGCACCTTCGGCCGCAGCTTCTACGTACTAGACGACTACTCGTCACTACGTGCGCTCACCACCGAAGGGTCAGGCGATAACCCTGTGATTTACCCGATTCAGGACGCCCTGATCTACAGTCGTGGTAGCCGCCTCGGGGGCCGCTCTGGAAAAGGCTCACAGGGCGCGGCTTTCTACGCTGCTTCTAACCCAGATTTTGGGGCCACATTCACGTACTACCTTCCAGAGAAGTACGAAACCCGCAAGGAACTGCGGAAGAAGCGTGAACGCGAACAGGGCAAGGATGGTGGCGATATCCCTTATCCAAGTTGGGAAGATTTGCGCACCGAAGATAATGAGAAAGATCCACAAGTCTTCCTCATTATTCGAGACGACTCAGGTCGCGTGGTGCAGCGCATTACAGGTTCGCGCAATTCAGGGCAGCATCGAGCAACGTGGGATCTTCGTGAAGCGAGCCCGAACCCAGCGGGCGCCAACAGACGGAGTGGCGGCGGCCCATGGGCCCTTCCTGGCCCATACTCCGTACAAATCGCGACCTTAATTGATGGCAAGTACACCGAAATCGGAGACGCCCAGAACTTCCGTGTTGTGCCATTAGGAAACGCCACACTCTCAGCAAGTGACGCCGAAGCTGCCTTTGCTCATCAAGCCAAAGCCTCGCGGCTAGCTCGCGCGGTACGCGCCACCAGCGGCGTGCTCGAAGATATGCGCGGCAAGATTGGCGCACTGCGCACCGCCGCAATTCGCACGCCAGGCATGGACCCCGCATGGATCGCTCGCATCGAATCCATAGAAGCACGTCTGACCGATTTAAATACCGTCATGAACGGGGACGGCACAGTTTCGCGCCGCCAAGAAGCTACGCTCCCGGGCATCAATGCACGCATCAGTCATGCAACCTCAAACTGGAACACCACTGGTGCTCCAACCGAAACTGAGAAACAAGCCTACGAAATTGCCGGTCGCGCCTTCGCAAAGACACTCGCTGAACTGCGTGACATCGTCGAGAAAGACATCCCCGAAATCGAGTCGGCACTCGAAGCCGTCGGGGCAGGAGGCATCTCAGGCCGATTGCCTGACTGGAAAATCGAAAGATAAGAACTCACTCAACCCCCAGCAAAAAAGAGCCTCCCCCCCCCAAAGCGGAGGCTCTTTCTCCATTTCGCAGGATCTGCTTTCTTATCCCACCGAACTCAAAGTAAGCACTCGATCCGAAAAACGTATTCGCAAGCTACACTCAAGACGCGAAAGCTGATCGCCTACCGACACCGCGAACTCGCCACTATGCCACGCCTACTCCTCCTCGTCTTCACCCTATCGCTCGGCTCCTGCTTCTTCGGCGAGCGCCGTATGAACGCACCGATTGACGCCAATGCACTCGCAAGTCTGCAGATTGGGGTCAGCACCGCCTCCGATGTCACGGCTGCACTCGGCGCTCCCGAACAAGTGGTAGAACTGGGCGAAAAATCAGCTTGGCTCTACCGTCACAATCACGAGAAGAACGTCGGCATATTCCTGCTCGCAATTGGCCTCTACGGAGAAGATACGCAGTCTGATCGCGTCTGGACCTTCTTTGACAAGAACGGTGCACTGACTCATATCGGCGCGACACTCCAGGCTAAAGACGCCGAGTTTCATCTGCCAGGGCTCGACTAAACCATGCCCCGTCTCCTGCAACTACTTGCGCTCGCAAGCACCCCAAGTTGCCTCTCCGCGGAGTTTTCGACCTTCCGCTATGACCAGGCTCCGCCGGAAAATGCTATTTCTCACATCGACAAAGGAATGTCGCTCCAAGAATGCATGGACTTGCTCGGCGCCCCAACTTCAGTGCGCCGTGACGACGAGGGTGTCCGTACTGTCATGAGCTGGGAGTGGATTGAAGCTGAAGGATTTGGCGTTTCCCTCTCGGTCCCAGTTACAGACAGCAACTCAACGTCGGTGGACTATGGATCGGACAACGAATTAGTCAGACAAGTTCGGCTTTTCTTTGATTCAGAGTTGGAAGTGGTAGAAATTTCTAAGGACCGAACGAAATAGAAGGACGGCTTCACCGAGCAAACTTTTCATCTTTCATCCATTCGCCACAAGAATCCTGAATATGCAATCGAACGGCTATCCTGGCCGGGTGGCTCGCGTCGCACTGATTGCCCTCTTCGGGTGCCTTGGCCTTACGCCCGCTCCAGCGCAAGATGCCGGGCGACCCAACATCGTTTTCTTCCTGGTCGACGACCTCGGTTGGCAAGATATTTCGGTGCCTATGTGGGTCGACACGAAGAGCGGAGTCGAGACACGCACTGCGTTCAATGACCGCTTCAAGACACCTGCTCTAGAAGATCTCGCCAAGCGAGGCGTACGCTTCAGCCAAGCTTACTCCTGCGCCGTCTGCTCACCAACGCGCACCAGTATTCTGAGTGGCCAGAACGCAGCCCGGCACCGCGTCACGCAATGGACCCTCCGCCTTGGCAAGGATCCATCAGGCAAGACCGACCGACTAATGAGTCCGACTGACTGGCGCATTAACGGCTGGCAGCCCGATATGCCTAGCCTGCCAGCAATTCTGAAGAAGCACGGGTACTTCACGATTCATGCAGGCAAGGCGCACTGGGGAGCCCGTGGCACCGATGGAGCCAATCCGATCAATCTCGGATTCGATGTCAACATCGCTGGACACCACGCGGGCGCTCCATCTTCCTATCTCGGCACCAAGGGATTTGGCGCCTTCCGTGAGAATCAAGAAATCTGGACAGTCCCGGGGCTCGAAAAATGGCATGGCAAAGATGTACATCTCACCGACCTCACGACCGAGCTTGCTCTCAAAGCAGTCGATCGGGCACTGGACGCGGACAAACCTTTCTTCCTCTACCTCGCGCACTATGCCGTGCACACTCCCCTTGAGCCTCACGAACCGATGGCGCAAACCTATCGCGATGCCGGTCTGGATGAGAAGGAAGCGCGCTATGCCTCGATGGTAGAAGGCTTCGACAACAGTATGGCCAGCGTGATGGCACACCTCGAAGCGCGCGGTGCCGCCGAGAACACCATCGTGCTGTTCACCTCGGACAACGGTGGCCTGACAGTGCACGCGCGCGGAATTTCTCCGCTTGGCACCAGGCAGAACACCCATAATCTGCCGCTGCGCGCCGGCAAAGGTAGCGCCTATGAAGGCGGCACGCGCGTGCCGATGGTCGTAGGCTGGGCCAAGCGCAACGACGAACACGGCATACAACAGCGCCTGCGCGTGACCTCGGGCATCGTGCGCCACGAGCCGATCATCATTGAGGACAGCTTCGCGACTGTACTACGCTGGGCTGGCGCCAAAGCACCAGAACCACAGACGGTTGAGGACGAGATCGATGGCCGCGATTGGACTGAGTTGCTCGGTCCGCAGCCGAATCAGGCGATCTCCTTCCAGGGGCTTTACGCCAAGCGCCCACTCCTGTTTCACTACCCCCACGTCTGGGGCCCCAACTCCCCTGGCTGGGGTTATGAGCCGCACAGCGCGATGCGCCTCGGCGACTGGAAGGTCATTTACTTCTATCAGCCTCAGCGCTGGGAGCTCTACCACTTGGCCGACGACATCGGCGAACAACACGACCTCGCCACCGAGCAACCGGAACGCCTCCACAAGATGGCGACACGCATGGTGGCCGAGCTCGTCGAGAAAGGCGCGCAGTGGCCCACCCACCGTGAAAGCGGGCTGCCGGAACCGCCCGTCTACGTGCATGCACAAGTCGACGGCCCACTGAATGACCGAACCCCAGTCGTACTGATTCACGGCTGGTCCGAAGACTCCTTCAACATGTCGCGACAGTTCGAGCACTTCGCTAAAACGAGAAGAGTGCTGAGCCTCGACCTGCCAGGCCACGGCAAGAGCGTTGCGCCTACTGGTGTCGAAGGCAATGCGGCGCACACCATGACTGCCTATGCAGATACAGTCGCCGCATGCATGACGCGGCATGGCATCGACGAGGCGGTACTGGTCGGGCACAACAATGGATCGGTGATTGTGCGTGAGCTGGTGCGCCACCATATAGATCGTGTCGCCGGCGCAATCACCTTGGGAGGAGCATTCCGACCGACCTATAACGCAGATCAGATTGAACTTTTTTGTGAGTCGCTTTCGAGCGAAGGCCGCGAGAGCTTCCTGGCTCAGATGAG
>JAKVCF010000016.1 GCA_022447335.1 Planctomycetota bacterium
GGCATTCTAAAAACCTGCATGGATGTCGGCGCATTCCGAAAATCTTCACCCGGGTCAGATACGATCAATGAGCTAAAGCGTTATGGCGACACCATCCGCGAAGTGCCTGGAAAAACTGGGCTCAACGCTTTCTCAAATACCGAGCTACTCAAGCTCATCGAGGCGGAGGGGGTCGAAGAAATAATTATTGCTGGGGTTGTCACTTCAGTATGCATTGATTCGACAGCTCGCTACGCAGCCGACAAAGGCTTTGATGTCACCGTGGCATCGGACTGCACTGCTGGACGCAGTACTTTCGAACAGGAGTACTACTGCGAACAGATATTCCCCATATTCGCAACCGTCAAGACCTCTTCGGAAATCATTAAGTAATAGCACTATCAATAAATAAAAGTAGCTATAGAAGCGCCCCGCACCTCCAACAGCTGAAGTGCGGGGCGCTTTTATTTGGCGCAGACTTTTACTCCAGACCTTGAGATGATCCTAATCCGCACCGTACTCAATACGATGTGGCTATTGAATCTGAAGAGCTAGCGAGTTCGACAACTCACCACCACTAGCCGCCTGGGTATAGACCATTATCCCTGCTGCCTTTGGTGGCAATACTTGCGCATGTGACGCAACGCCATTTGAATCGGCAAAAACCGACGCAAGCAACTCGATCGGAGGGGACATGTCAACCATGCCATAAGGAGTACCGGTAGGACCTGGCCCTCTCAATGAATAACCAATCAAGACACTATCTCCAGGCTGAGCCCCCGAGACCTCGAAGGTCGCTGTCCCTCCAGCCACAAAGTTTGTAATTGAATAGCCTAGGCCGCCGGAAGATTGCTCAAAAAATGTGACTGTGCCGGTAACTCGATCTGCAACCAATGCATCAAGTAAACCGTCTTGATTAACGTCCGAAACGCAAAGAGTGGTCGGATACTGAATGCCGTCGCCCAACTCCTGGGAATCAGAAAAGGACCCTCCACCTAAATTCTCGATCCAAGCAATCCCCTGCGAAGTATTTCGTGACACAAAAATGTCTAGATCCGAATCCTGGTCCAAATCGACAAGGGCAAGGTCGTGACAAGACGTTCCCTCAACTTGTACAGCGGGACCAAATACCCCTGCGCCTAGATTCTCAACCCAGTAAATTCCCGGGCTCCATGCCGCCGCAGTGTTCACCCAAAGAATGTCGGAGTCTCCATCGCCATCAATATCGCCGCTGACGCCATTATCCGGAGATCGCGAAGCATCCGTTGTTCCAGAAACGCGAATTTTATTACCCCAACCTGTCCCCCCATTCGGGACAAAATAGACCGCGTCGAAATTCGACACAACCACATCAAGATTCGAGTCGCCATTCACGTCTTCAATATCGAGTGCAAGAATCCCACCGAAAAAAGTCTCGATCCGATTTTCACGCACAAACTGACCCCCTCCTTGATTTTCATGCAGCAACAGAGTGCCTCCATAGCTAGCCGAAACAATGTCGAGATCACCATCTTGTCCAAGATCACAAACCTCAAAAAGTGCTATTCCGATCCTCTGCCCATTAAGCACAACCGGCGGCCCAAAAATCCCAGAACCGTCATTCGCATACCAAGCAATAGCTTGGTCTATATTGGACGCTGTAATCAGGTCCTCATCTCCGTCTCCATCTAAATCCGCTGTCCCCACACTAACCAGCCCTCGAAGCGGCGGGATATTGACAGCTCGCCCTGCAGCAAAGTTGCCGCCTCCAAGATTCTCGATAAGAAGAACCAACCCCGCTGAAGGCACTGCCGTCAAAACATCGAGATCTCCATCAAGGTCAATATCAGCGGCCGCAAGCGTTCTGGTCGACTTTGCAAAAGTCGTAATGACTTCACCGTCATCGAATTGCTGCCCCGAAGCCGACCCGGCCGTAACCAAGAAAAATAGAAGGGAAAATGCTTTGATCCGCATCCACTTAGCTTATTCCAATCGGGGAATATAGGAAAATGGAAATTAGACAGCGGGCCCTCACAATTTTGATGCAGGCGGTCGTTCCTGACCACTCCATTGCCATAAGCGTGAAAATAATGACCTTTGAGCAGATCCGGTCGTCACATAACACGGAAGCAGTTCACGCCCGGCGCCTTGCCAATGATTAGCTCGACTCCATTCCAGTTGCGGCGTTAAAAGCAGTCAAGCCACCGACAACAGGCAACTGCAATGATGTGGCATCTAGGTCGATGCTCAACTGCGTACCGGCCTTGGGAAGCAGCGTAAAGTCGCGATCGCTGGAAAAGATCATCAGGCCGAGACGCTGTCCGGCGGGAATGATTTGATCGTCGGGCTGCAAATTGAATTCGAGGTCGACGAACTTACCTCTCTTTAGCGGCTTACTTTCGCGCAACGATTCAGCATTCTGCGGATCGGCCCAGCCACGCGTAATGATGTTGTCGTTGATGTGACCGCCGCTCTCCCATGGCAGCGCAACCAACCACACCGATAAGTTGGCTGCCTTCTTGTTTGCAGCTATGCGAACCTTCAATCGCGGCGCTCCGGAAATGTGCAGTGGCGCGGTCAATTCTTCGGATACATACATCAAACGGTGCTTTGACTTGCCAGCCTTGGCCAGCTTGGTTCCGGATTCCTTGACATCATCTACCAGCTTTTCGACACCTTGGCGCTCGCTTGAGGAAAAAGCCTTTAGCGCGCCTTGGCTATTACCACCCTTCCGCAGGTGCAGGCTTACCGGCTGCGACGCTGGATTCGGGTAATCGGCATAAGCAGTGGCGTCGGTGTGACCTGCACCTTCGCGAACAATCCACGCACGCGGAAGATCTTCGACGCCGTTGTCGACGCCGTACAAATAATGACTGAACCACTTATTCATCAACTCAGGTGCCGGTGGCCCACCGTGCCCGCCTTGGTGCAAGTAAGCCATCGCGGGCTTACCAAGCTCCTTGAGCTTGAGATAAACGTCCACACTGTGATCCGGCATCACGTTCCAATCGTTGAAGCCGTGCGAAATTAAAACTGCAGCGCGCACGTTGCCGAGGCGTTCGCGGTAATTACGGCTATGCCAGAAGTCGTTGTAGTCGCCAGTGACGCGATCCTGATTTTCGTTCATCAACTCATCGCGAACCGTCTTGTTGCAAGACTTGCGGAACTTAGGATCGCCACTGTTCACAAAGTCGTAGAGCACGTCGATGTCTTCACCCATGTAGCCGCCGGGGTGGCGCACCAAACCATTGGCGCGGTAGTAGTGGTAGTACGACGTGTTCGGAGCATCGGGGATGATGGCTTCCAATCCTTCCACACCGGTAGTCGCGGCAGCCAGCGGAAGCGTTCCGTTGTAGGACGTGCCGGTCATACCCACTTTTCCTGTCGACCAGTAAGCCTCAACCAATTCGTCGCCATCCGGCGTGGTGAAGCCACGGGCGCGGCCATTCAACCAATCGATAACTGCCTTTGGTGCCAGCTCCTCATTTTCTCCACCGATGGTCACGCAGCCTTGTGACATCCCTGTTCCCGGCGACGCCGAATGCACCACCGCAAATCCGCGAGGCACCCAGGTCGAAATCAGCGAGCGCGACATAGGCACGCGCCGCTTAGTGAAACGAATGTCCGGCGCATCGTCACGCTTGGGCGGCTTGGCTCCGACTTCATGGTCGGTGTCCCAGAAGAAGTTCTCGCCCGGAGCGATGCCGCAGTAATACGGGCTGGTTTCGTAAATCACAGCGACCCGCAGCCCTTCGCTATCGGTCTGCCCTGGCCGAGTGACGTCGACGTGCATGCGATCGAGCTTGCCGTCGCCGTCGGAGTCGAACTCGGTTTCGACCCACAGGTCGTGCTGAATCCAGTTTTTCCCGTCTTTGAATTCCGGGACGACTTGAGCCATGCCATCTTTGAAAACTGGGCCGACAGTCTCAGACTGAGCCGGCGCCGCAGAGGCAAAAAGAGGCACGATGGCAACCGCCGCCGCGCCCAGCCACATGGAGAAGCAGGAACGCATGCCGCCAACCTTATCGCTGCGGGGCGCACTGCACGCGCTTGTACAGCGGTTGATCTGGTGCGGCCGCCCCTAAACGAGGGAGATGGCGCACCCGGTAGGACTCGAACCTACAACCTGCGGATTAGAAGTCCGCTGCTCTATCCAGTTGAGCTACAGGTGCGCGCTTCCGAGTATGGTAACGGACTTCGGTTTGCAGTAGGCAGGAACGGATGAGCATCCAGAAGCTCAATCCGAAATAGATCCTCTGCCTACCCACAATCGGATGAACTCAAGCTCGCACGGGATTCAGACCGACCACCGAAGGTCCAGGCAAGCGCGCAAAGTACAACCGTTGCCGAAACCGCATAGAGCATGATTGCCCAGTCTCCGACTGAGTCATAGGCAACGCCAGTAATCAGGCCAGCCAGCGCAAAGCTCGCAGTCATTCCAGCAAACTCTGCGGAGAAAATACGGCCGCGATATGCCTCGCGAACGTGCCTCTGCCACAGGGTGGTCGAGCCCACCCAAATCGCACTGCCTCCCATATGTGCAACTACCACGCATATCAATGATCCAGCCAGACTCGGCACGCTCGGCAGGATGACGTAGGCCACTGCGGCAAGCAGGAAACCCGTCGCTATCTGACCTCGGTAAATGCGATCAGTGGAGCCAAATACCAAGCGAACTGCAACTGGGCCAATCCCCGTACCGAGGCCGCGCGCAAAATAGTAAAGGCTGGTGTAGTAGGCAAGGTCGGCAGCGCTGCCTTCGGGACCTACATGTCGAGCAGCCAGAATAGGGAGAAGAACTAGATAGCCTCCCGCTGGCCCCCAAAAGGTTTTGGCTAGCACCGCCCAAACCACTCCACGCTCGCGCGCGTGAGAAACACCGCGCGCCAGATCGCGAAATAGCAGCACCTCACGCCAGCGGAAAGGCTCTGCTGCCTTTTCGTGCTCAGGAAGTTTCAGTCGCGTCAAAAGCAACACGCTGACCAGATAGGTCCCGGCATCGCATACGAAGACGCCATCCAGACCGATAACCTCCGCCAGCACGCCGCCGAGTAGCGCCCCCACACAAAGGACGGTACTCCAGGTAATTGCACTCAACTCATAAGCCTTGCCTAAATCATCCGGATGAACGGTGGCCGGAATCGCCGCCGACCTCGCGGCTTGAAAAAAAATGCCAAAGCCCATCTGGAGGATCAGAAGAAAATAAAGAATCCAAACTTCGTCGGCCTCGTCTACCTGCAAGTAACCGAGCACGACGACAGCGCGAATCAGATCACTACCGATCATCAACGCACGACGCGAGCAACGATCGGCCAGCGCCCCCGCCAGGCCGCCAAAAACGACAGCCGGCATCATCCGGACAAAGATCTCAATGCCGAAAAGAAGGCCCACTCCCACCGCCACATCCATGCCGCCCAGCAAGTTCAGCAGGGCAAGAATCGCGACGCGATTCAGCCAGTCCCCGGTCATGCTGACGGCCTGCGCCGTCCAAAGCAGCCGGTACTGAGGGTTACGGCGGAGGACCCCAAGCATCGGCCCCCCAGCATCCACACGCGGCCCCTCAGAATCACGCCTTTCCACAGGGACTTGGCGAAGAGCCCGGCGAGCGCTAAACTTCCGACCGCGATTGGTATGGTGGGCATAGCTCAGTTGGTTAGAGCACCAGATTGTGATTCTGGGGGTCGCGGGTTCGAGTCCCGTTGCCCACCCCAAACCAATCGCAGGCCTTGCTTTCGGCCCCCTGCGTCTGGTCGTAAAGCGCGAGAGTGGCGGAATTGGCAGACGCGCTAGATTTAGGATCTAGTATCGAAAGATGTGGGGGTTCGAGTCCCCCCTCTCGCACCACCAGATGGACGGCCGTGAACACCGCTATGACCGACAAATGCGCGTCCCGGCCGTCGGCCCGGCCGGACAGGAGCGCCTCGCCCAGGCACGCGCCACGCTAATAGGGCTTGGCGCGCTCGGCAGCGTGACCGCCGACCTTCTCGCACGCGCCGGAGTCGGGACCTTGCGCCTGATCGATCGCGACGTTGTCGAGTGGAGCAATCTACAGCGGCAGACCCTTTATGACGAAGCGGACGCAACAGCCACTCGAACCAAGGTAGAAGCCTCGATCAAGCGGCTGCGAGCGATCAACAGCGAGATCAGACTGGAGCCACGCCCCTTTGATTTGACCGCAACTAATCATCGCGAACTCTTGGCAGACAGTACCGTACTCGTTGACGGAACTGACAACTTCGCAACGCGCTATCTACTGAACGACTTTGCGGTCATCACCGAGACACCTTTCATCTATGCTGGTGTAGTTTCGACCTATGGCATGGTAGGCAGCATTCTGCCACCTCATGGACCCTGCCTACGCTGCACTTACCCAGAACCGCCGGCATCCCAAGAGACTCCTACCTGCCGCAGCGCCGGCGTGATTGGGCCCGCGGTCAGCGTGATTGCTGGACTTGCCGCAACCCGCGCACTGCAAGTTATCGTCGAGTCCGATGAGATACAGGGCAACTTTCAATACATCGACGTATGGTCTGGCGAGCACTCCAGCCTTCGCGCACCACAAGATCCCGACTGCCCCTGCTGTCAAGTGCGTGACTTCGCTTGGGCGGAAGCTAGGCGCGGAACTCGCGCTGCCGAACCCCTATGCGGCGGCGGCGCGGTGCATGTTCCCCCCAGCGAGCAACCGCCAGATCTTCACGCGACTGCCTCACGGCTGGCAGGAAGCGTAGAAGCGCTTGAGAGGGGTCCTAGCTTCCTCCGATTTCGCAGCGGCGAGCTCGAGGTCTACCTCTTCGCCGACAGGCGCGCACTAGTACGCGGCACGGAAGACCCTGGAAGAGCCCGCGCGCTGCTATCCGAAACAGTCGGATCCTGAATCCAACCCTGCGCCGACTTATCCTAGAGATGTGTCCGGCATCTTGAACTGGAACCGCGCAGCCACATCAGCCGATCCGGCTCCCGGCGTCGAAGAGGCTTTACTAGAAGGCTTGCACGCGGCTGACCCAGCCCGCGGGGCCGGCATTGCTTCGGCGCGCCGCGAGCAGATTCGCGCCTCCGCCGCACGCCTCTTTGGTTGGTCACATCCGGACCGTGTCGTCTTTACCTCTGGAGCCACCTTTGGACTAAATCAGGCCGTGCATGCAGTGCGCTCTGGAGCTTTTGTACTCGCCACAGAACTAGAGCACAACGCAGCCCTGCGCCCGCTTGAAGTGGCGCGTTGCGATGGGCGCTTTGAGCTCGGCTTCCTCCCCTTCAATGCCCACGGCCAAGTCACAGTCGACGCAGTTGCCAAAGCCATGGCTCCACACTCAGGTTGCGAGCGTTGGCTATTCCTCGCACTGGCGTCCAATGTACTCGGCACCTTACAGCCCACAGCTGAGATCGCAGCCTGGTGCCACAAAAATCAAGTCCACCTCGTCCTGGACCTCAGCCAAGGAGGCGGGCAGGTACCCATTCCACTTGACGCATGGGCCCCGACCTTTGCCACCGTAGCTGGACATAAGGGGCTGCATGGCCCACAAGGCGTAGGCTTGCTCTTCGTCGGGCTCAACGCTCCACTGCGGCCGCTCTTAAGTGGAGGCACCGGACGATACGGGGAGAAACTCACTCCTCCCATCGAACTTCCGGGCTGCCTAGAAGTTGGTACACCCAATATGCCAGGCATCTATGCACTGGGCGCTGCCATCGAGTGGCGCTTGCAACAGGAAGCCCAGCTCGACGCAGTACGAGCCGCACTTGCCTCGGTCGAAGAGGAGCTTCGCAAAGACCCACGCGTTCAGGTCCTACCAAAAGAAGCCCCGCCTTGGGAAGAGCGTCTCCCTGTGCTCAGCTTCGCCTGCTCAGGGCTTCCATCCGAAGTCCTCGCCGCACAACTCGCGCAAGACGGAATCCTGGTGCGCTCCGGGATGATGTGCGCAGCCTTTGCGGCACCCAGCGCCGGCATTAATGACCTAGGCGGAGTAGTACGACTTTCTCCACCTGAATATGCCACGCAGACTGATGCCAATCGCGTTATCTCTGCTATCCGAAAAGCCATCGAACTCTTCATTCCGACGGCATGAGCGCCACTCCTGTCCATGCTATCTTGCTCGCCGCAGGAGCCGGACGACGCCTTGGCTTGCCGAAGGCAGCCCTTCAGTTGCGCGGGAAATGGATGCTGCCCTCCTTGGTATCCAGCCTCAAACAAGGCGGGGCTTCGCGCGTGGTGCTCGTACTCTCTGATGCGGCACTCGACGCGATCGCAGACTTAGGCCTACCTGGAGCGGATCGCGAGACAAGAAACCCCGACCCCGATGCAGGGCGAACTGGCAGCCTGCAATGCGCACTTCCTGAAATCTCGGAAGGGTGTGGGATTCTCGTGCATCCCTGTGATATGCCGCTACTCCAGCCCGAATCGGTACAAGCCGTGATAGAGACGTGGCTTCAATTCGGCTGCCCCGAAAACGCCTGCGTTCGCCCGGTTAGCTCGTCACGCCGTGGTGGCCACCCGCTCCTTCTCGGGCCAGGTTGGCGAAGTGAATTACAGACTAGTCACCCGGACCGGCCACTTCGTGAATTCCTCCGACACCCAAACGCACAGCTCATCGATGTGCCGTGCAACGACCCCGGCGCCTTTCTAGATGTCGATACCCCTGAACAGCTGCAACTTGTCGAGAGCCTACTCCCCAAGTAATTCTATCCGCCGATCTTCCCACTGCTAGAAAGAGCCTAAGGGATATAGATTTTTAGCGACTCCAGCTCGTTCGGCAACTCAACGCGCTGCTGGTGAATCCGACTTCGACCTTCAAAGATTTCGATGGTGTACACCCCAGCAGGCAACCCATCGACCTGAAAATTTCCGTCGCTCGAAAGAGTGAGAGTCTTGACTACACGACCGTTACGGTCGGAAATACTTAGGAGCGAACCAAAGAGAGAATCTGCCGCTGGAAGGTTTTCAACCTGGCCCTCAAGCGTGTATGTCAGACCAATCTCGATCTGACCCAGATCCAGCTTGCCACCCGGATGCTGGAAGTTCTCCTGTACCCAAGGGGTCGCACCATCAAGTTCGATCCGCAAGTGATAGCTCGCCGCCTCGAGTCCACTGAGCTCAAAACGACCCTGGCCGTCAGTAGTCGTCAACTGGCGCAACTTGCCCCCATACGGAGCCGCAAACACAAGAGCGCCCGGCGCCGGACCGTCAGCCCCAATCACCCGACCTGACAGAGCTCCCATGGGTAGTTCTATATCCCTCTTGTTTCCGCCGCGCCCAAACTTCATCGTACGGCGAATGGGCAGTTGATCGGGCGCCCCTTGGATCTCGACCTCGTATTCACCCATCCACACTGAAGGAAAGACGAGCAATCCCTGCAAGTCAGAGAGATCCAATGCGGCAACTTCCGTCCGCTTGTTGGCAATGCCACGCGTCATAGAACCGCGTGCGCCCACTACCGGGCGGCCGTCTTGCGTGACAGTCACGTTGAGAAATCCATGGCGGCGTAAAACGAGTTCGCGCTCGAGCTGATCACCTCCGCCAAACTCGATCAATATCGCCATCGGATCGTCTTCTGCGATCGACTCACCCTCACGCAACTCGAAGAGCTGTGTCGGATTGTGTCCGGGCTGGTGCTCAGGAGTGAGTACATAGCGCCCTGGCACAACCCGCTCGAACAAGGCCAGACCTTCCAGGTCACTGGCCTGCGTTTGGGTCGCATCCGCACCGAAAGATTCTCCCGGATCCGGGATGAGCCTCAGCTCCGCCCCAGGAAGAGCGCGCTGCTTGCCGTTAATGACACGCGCGCGCAAGCTTGCATAGCGTTCGAGAGTCCAATCTTCGATCAGGATGCCGCCCTGATACTCCAAATCACGCTGCAAGGGAGCAAAGCCTTCTGCTTCGACGCGCGCCTCCCATGATCCTAGCGCTAGTCCCGAAGCACGAATAACTCCATCTTCGTTCGAGCTGGCAGTCAGGACTGATTCCTTTCGCGATCGCCGCAAACTGAACCGTGCACCAGAGACCGCAGAACCGTCGATATCGCGCAAGGTAAGCTGGATCGCGATCTCACCGCGCAAGCGAATCTGAATAGGCTCCGCGGGATCATTAATGGTCAAACTATCTTCGCGATACTCGCCACCCAACGCCGAGCTAACACGGAGCGAATAGCTCCCTTCACCCGGCGTGCGCAGCCTGAAGCGACCATTTTCATCGGTAGTAGCCACCGTCGGCAGACCATCCACACGACCCCTGGGGTCAAAAAGCTCGACTGGCACACCTCGTGCCGGCATCCCATCCGGAGCCAAAACAGTGCCTGGCACGAAAAACTGTTCGGTTAGCCGCACCTCAATCACATCGCCAGCATCTACACCACTGACGCGTGTTGGCACACATCCCGGAGCAACGGCGATGACAGCTAGATCGTCTCGCTTGCCGTCCTCGATGACCAGCCTAAAGCGACCTTCAGCATCGGCACCTCGCCCAGCGCGAATCACACCCTGATAAGACCACCCCAGAGCGGCCCCACCAAATTGTTTGTGCGCGAAGACAACACGCGCACGATCGATCGGTCGACCACTGGGACCAAAAACTTGACCGACCACCGCATCGGGATCTGAGTCCAAAGCTGGATCGAGCTCAGGCTCGATCGAACTACGACTTCCCGCGCCTCCGAGTTCAGTGACCTTAAGACCCGGGCCGACCTCGCCCGGACTATCAACTTCCCCTGAGACGAAGGGGTCCACTAACGAGCGATCGGCTGGCTCCGAGAACAGCAGTACACCCCCAACCGCCACAACCAGCAGCAACGACAATCCGACCAGAAATTCGCGAATCATCTTCAGGAGGATGGCAGGCAAGCCAGAATCGCCCGCTTGCACAGCACCCGCGCCATCTTCTTGCGATAGGCGGGAGACATAGAGGTGTTCTTCATCGGCCGAACTTGATCGCGGAGTGAAGCCCCCAGCTCCTCGGCCAGCTCTTCCTCGATGCAACGGCCAACTAATCGAGCCGCTAAATCCTCGTGCAAACGCGGAATACTGTCGTAAGCCGTCGTCGCGATACGAGCAGCCGCAACCTCGCTGCCCGGCCCATCCGTCCAACGCACCGCCACAGCGACACCACCCTCCGGAAAGTCAAAAGTTGCGCGCAGGCGAAGCTTCTCGTAACGCACAGTCCACTCGGATGCATCTTGCGGCAAATCAAGGCGCACCATCAACTCACCCGATCGGCGATCAGCGAAGCGGCGTATTCCATCGAGTGCGAAGTAATCCTTCAGAGCCACGCTGCGCTCGCCCTCCGGACCGGCCACCACTGCAATCGCACCATAACCCATAAGAACCGGAGCCAGATCTCCGCTATAAGTCGCCACACAGACATCCCCGGGCACTGGTTGTACGCGGCACTGATCAGCCTCAGCTTTCAAGCAGCTGTCGTGCGCCATCCGCCACTCAGCAGTTTGATTGAAATGCCAACAGCGTGTATCCAGATGCAGATTGCCTCCCAAAGTGGCGCTGCGACGAATCAGCGGCGTAGCAATCTTGGACGCTGCTCGCGGGACTTCCGGACATAGCTCTTGCAGAATCGAACAATGTTCCACCTCATACAAAGTCCGCCCAGCAGCTAGTGCCCCCCCCAACTCCTCGCGCAACTCAGGAAGATGGCGGAGACTAATCACCTGCGGCCGCACATTGAGGCGCCACTTGTAGTTGCACAATAGGTCCGTGCCACCTCCAAGTAGGTCGTATTCACCATGCCTCTGAGTAGCCGCAAAGACCTCGTCAAGCGAAGTAGGGCGATGGAGCTGAAGATCAGGGACGCGCACCTGCCTTCTCCTGGATTTTCCGCTTCCGCTCAAGCGCCTTCAGAATACGCTCCGGAGTCATCGGCACTTCATGCAAACGAACTCCGACCGCGTCATAAATAGCGTTCCCAATCGCCGGGATGATCGGCGCCAATGCACCTTCGCCGCACTCTTTAGCACCCAGTGGCCCTTCCGGATCATTCGACTCAACTACGATCGCCTCAATCTCGGGCGTATCCACTGGTGACGGAATCTTGTAGTCGAGGAAGGAGCCGTTGCGCAACTGCCCGTTGTTGAGGTAGAGCATCTGCTCAGTCAGCGCCTGCCCCATGCCCATATGCACTGAACCTTCAAGTTGCCCCTCAACGGCCAATCGGTTCAAAGCTTTTCCGCAATCGTGCGCGGCCCAAATTTTCTCGACTCGCACAAAACCGGTTTCCGGGTCAACCTCAACCTCGGCCACAAAAGCCTGGTAGCTGTATGAAGGTGAAAGGCCTGCGCCAGAACCTTTGAATGCACCTCCGAGCTTGGGGGCAATGTAAGCACCCTTCGCGATTAGAGCCCCGTTATCGGCCAGCGCTTCACGCAGTGCATCCATGAAAGGGATGACCACGCCGTCATCGTCAAGGTGCACATAGGTCTCGTCAGCACCCTTGACAAAGCCTTCGGCTGAACGACCTGTCAGCCGCGCGCAAGCTCGCTGCATTTTGCGAAAGACGGCCTCGCCCGTACGGAGCGCAGCATTGCCGGCCATGAAGGTGACTCGTGAGCTATAACTACCGAGATCGATCGGCGCAGTGTCAGTGTCCTTAGCCATCACACGGCAACGGTCGATACGCACCCCCATTGCCTCAGCCACGCATTGGGCCAACATGGTGTCTGAACCCTGTCCGATATCAGCCGCCAACGAATGAATTGTGACGCCGCCGTCGACATCAATCTTGATATGCACAGTCGACTGCGGCGTGCGAGTACGGTGGATCGGAAGCGCTGATCCACTGATATAGAAGCCGCAGCCCAGACCAATGCCACGGCCGAAGGGCATCTTGCGGAACTTTTGGTCCCAACCGGACCGCTCGCGCGCGCGCTCGAGACACTCCAAGAATCCCGTCGAGGTGATGCGCAGGTGGTTTAATGTGGTAGTGTTCGGCGGCAGCGCGTTCTGCGCGCGCAAATCGAAAGGATCAAGCTTGAGCCGCTCAGCCATCTCATCGAGCGCCGTCTCAAGCGCGTACCGGGCATTAACTGCTCCATGTCCACGCATCGCCCCACTCGCCGGCTTGTTCGTGTACACACGTCGCCCGCTATAGCGGAAGCTAGGCAAGCGATACGGGCCCTGAGAAAGCACGCCGTTGTAGTAGGTGGTCACCACACCGAAAGATCCCCATGCCCCACCGTCAATGCGACTGTGCGCGTCTAGGCCTAGCAGGCGCCCCTCTTGGTCGGCAGCAACTTGAATCTTGTATTCAGTGGGGTGACGCCCGTGGTTATTAAGGAAAACTTCGTCACGATCAAAGATTAGCTTTACCGGCCGACCAGTCTTACGAGCAAGCAAGGCCGCGACCATCTCGTGCGGAAAGGGATCGGACTTGCCACCGAATCCGCCGCCGACTAGCGGCTTATAAACACGAATCTTATGAATCGGCATCTCGAGCACTTTGGCCAGCGCACGATGCAGATAGTGAGGCACCTGAGTTGCCGAATAGAGGCTCAGGCGGCCATTGGACTCAGGCACCGCAATGCAACCGATCGGCTCGGTGAAACCGTGATTTATACCATCAAAGACGAACTCGCCTCCAGTGACAACCGAAGCCCCTTCAAAGGCACCATCGACATCACCGAACTCCTGATCGACGGCCTTGTGCAAGTTAGTGCCCGCCAACGCATTGCTGTGAATCGGATGATCCGTCTCCCGGAGAGCATCCTTTGGGCGCAAAGTGGCAGGAAGCTTCTCCGAGCGCACCTGAACGCGCAGCGCAGCCTCTCGAGCACCTACTTCGGTCTCACAGGCCACCGCTGCGACTATGGCTCCACTGTAAAGCGAATTCGGAGCCGGCAGCGGAGTCTCGTCTTCCGAAATCGGCAGCACGCCGAAAGTGTTGCTTGTCCCCGCCTCGCCTGGAGCAAGGCCTGCGACAAACCCTTCAATCTCGGCGGCCTGACTGAAATCGACCTCGTCGATACGCGCGAAAGCTTCGGTCGAACGCACTAACCGGGCATAGAGCATGCCCGAAAAACGCATGTCTTCAATGTAGACACCCTGCCCACTACTTTTCTCCATACTGTCAATCAGCGGGAAGCGGGATCCAACCGTCGAAGTGTAGCGACTCATGACTTAAACCTGCTCCGAAGGGGCTACGGTGCGCCCGCGCGCAACGCAAAAGGCTCGATGCTCGGCGGCACACCGTTCGACCGCGTCGACAATTTTTACGTATCCGGTACAACGACAAAGATTGCCCGCCAAAGCCTCGCGAATCTCCTGACGGTCCGGATCAGGATTGTCACGGAGCAAACGGTCTGCCGCCATCAGGAAACCCGGCGTGCAGAATCCACATTGACTTGCGCCGGCCTCGGCCCACGCCTCTTGCAGAGGCGCAAAGCGCTCGCCATCACGCAGGCCCTCTACCGTGATGATATCCCTCCCCTCAACCTCGGCAGCCAGGGTCAAACAGGACAACACTGGCTCCCCATCGATCTGCACAGTGCAACAACCGCAGGTGCCAAGATCACACCCACGCTTAGTCCCAGTAAGCTCGCACTCCTCGCGGAGGACGTCAAGCAGGGTGTCAGCGTCACGTGCCAGCACTTCCCGAGGCTGGCCGTTGACGTTCAATCGAAGGATGCGACGGTTAGACGACATGGATCGGGCCGAGACCCCCCTATTCTAGCCACCGCGCGAGTCAAATATCGAAACGCCAGCGATAGTGCTCACTGGCCAAGAGCGTCCAAAGATCTAGATAGAACTCGTCCGTTATTGCGTGATCGTGGTCGAGCTCGAAGGCATCCGAGTGGGAAGCAAGCTCAAGTGACTCCTGTGCCGCCTCTGTACCTGCAAGCAAGACCAAGGCCACAAACAAGCGTCCGGCATGATCGAGGTAGCCCCCAGTGCCGGCCCCGAGCCTGAAGGCCCAATCGGCCAACAGAGACTCGCGAGCACGAGCGTCACCGAACTTCCCCGCCGCGAGCAACCAAAGCGGTTGCAACCAGGCACGCGTCTCAGCCGCACCTGCCGAAAGTTGAGCTTGGAACCAGGCGTAATCGCCTCTCTCGCCCGCAAGCGCGAGCAAAAGCACAGCAGGCGCTGCGGATAGGTCTATCGACTCGCGCGCCGCCAGTGAAGAGCGGGCAACGTCCAAACGTGATTTCGCTACAGCGCGCGCTCCTTTCAAATCAAGCTGAGCGAGGCGAAGCACTCCCGCGGCTTCATAGCTGGGAATGCTCTCAGCGGATGCGGGGGGAAACTGAAGCCCTAGTTCCCCAGCCAATCCCCAAAGCCAAGATGCGCTTGGCTCCTCGGTCACTCGTTCTGCAAGGAAAGCAAAGGCCTGCGCACGCTGATCAGCTGAAACCTCGCGCAACGCCAATACAGACGATGCCTCTTCGCCACGCAAGGGCGTACCACGCAGGCTGTCAAGATTCCGCCCCGGAACACGCTTAGCCGCCGCTACCCAAATAGTTGGCATGAGCGCACGCAGCTCATCGAATTCGGCGGTTGACAACGCCTTTTGACCAGGAACTACCGATACCATCAAGCGTGCTGCACGGAGCGCCGGAGCATCACCCTCGGACTGCACGGCTTGACCAGCACGCGCAGCAAGCAGGGCAAGAAAGGCCTCTTGTCGTACAGTAGGCCTCCGCCCAATCACTTTGCGTAGAGCCACAATATCTGGAACGCTGACGTGGCCGAGATAGCCTGCAAGCAGACAAGCGCCCTCGAAATCGCTGCGTGCGCGCTTCCAATCGCTCTCCGGATCCTTTCCGGCATCAGGATGCGCGCTGCCATAGAGCAGCAATGCCCAGGCACGCTGCGGGTCGGGTCGACGACCTGCGCGAGCGACATCGGAAAGCAATTTGTGCGCTTGGGGGGTACCAAGTAGCGCAGCGGCGAGCAAGACCCCGCGCTGGGCAAGTGCAGAGCCCTTTCCCACGCGCTTTTCGAGCCAGGCCTCAACCCCAGGCCCCATCGCTGCGATTTCTTCGGCGGCTCGCAAACGATCTTCCGGCTGCGGGCCATCTAAAGCTGCAACAAGATCGGAGCCGGGCTCTTGCAGTGAGAAGAACCCAACGGAACACACAAGGAACAGAGCTGACCAGAACGACATCAAATCCAGCTTAGCCGCTAGCGCAGCCGAACGAGCACTAGGTTGATCACGGAACCGCTAACCCACCGCACGGATTCTTCCCGAATCCTCGAATGCAATTGCCACGCTAGCTAGACACAGTGGCGAGCTAAACTCAGGCATGCTTCTCTTCCTCTTCCTGCAAGCTGCGCTGTTTCTGCCAGCCCCGGCCCCGGTTTCCGGTGCTCCGGATCAGGAATACCAGCGCCAGCTACTGACGATTGACCTGAAACCCAGCTTGAGCGGTGATCAACTCGCTGCACTACGGCCGAACTCCCGCTCCGAAATCGCAGCCGCTACCACATTGGCGATGGGCACCGAGAGCCAGGCTCGCCTAGCAGCCTTGATATTAGCCGGCACAAAAGACGATGGCGCAGCACGGGCTCTCTATCGCGCCGGCTGTCAGGCGACGAGCAACAATACGGCCGTTGCCTGCCTGCTAGCCCCTGCTTCACTGCCCGCTGGGGTTGCTCCCGCCCTAGCTTATCTAGCGCAAGATCCGAGCAAGGCGCTGCCCGTGCGTGCAACTGCGATGGCACGCCTGCTGGAACATGGTCGCAGTGGAGCCTGGCCACTGGCCCGTGCGCTCTTTCAGGGCGGCACTCGGGCTGCCGCAGATCGCCCTTTGTACGCAGACTGGCAACAAAGTCCGCGCTGGGAACTATCCAAACGCACGGTACTCATCAGCCTTAACCTCTGGCTCGAAACGCAAGGCTTTCCACCATCTCCTATCGAGCCCAACGCCGCGTGGGAAGAGCAGCTCCGCCAGCTGGAAGCGACTGAGCAGTTGATTGCTGCGGCAGCCGCACTAACCATGAGATCAAAGCCCCTCTATGGAGCAGAGCGCCTTGAGCGGACCCAGACTCTACTGCTCACCGATGCGGCCATTGCAGGCGACACCGTCGCTGCGCGTGCTCTGCCGTGGCTCCTCCCCCAGGCTCGATCCACACTGCGTGAGTTGTCACAACAGGATGATCAGGAACGCGCCGAACTGGCGGCACGCGTGCTAACCGAAGCTCCACGCTGAGCTTCAGGGATAAATCCGCTGCAGTGTACGTGGGAACGGGATGCACTCCCGGACGTGCTCAACACCCGTAATCCAAGAGACCGTACGCTCAAGGCCGATACCAAAACCGCCGTGCGGCACCGATCCGAACTTGCGTAGATCGAGATACCACTGAAAGGCCTCAAGGGGCAATCCGTGATCCAGCACGCGCTGCTTTAGCACGTCGTGATCATCTTCGCGCACCGCACCGCCGACAATCTCCCCAGCCGTCGGCGCGATTATGTCGACCCCAAGCGCTTTGGTGGGATCATCCTCCGCACGCTTCATGTAGAAAGCTTTCACTTCGGCTGGCCAATGCGTGACCATCACCGGGCAACCGTAGTGTTCGCCCAACATGGTCTCATCGGGCGCGCCTAGATCATCCCCCGGTTCGAATTCAGATTCGTATTTACCCTCAGCCTTCCACTCCATGAGCATCTTGGCCGCGTCGTCGTAGCGCAACCGTGGAAACTCACGGTTCCAACCTTCGAGGACCGCCGAATCACGCTCGAGATCGATAAGGTCCTGCTGGTTATGCTTCAGCACATTATCTAACGTGTAGCGGATCATGCCTTCGGCTAGATCGCAAACCTCTGTCAGGCCCGCATACACAAATTCCGGTTCGAGCATCCAAAACTCGGTTAGGTGGCGACGAGTTTTCGACTTTTCAGCACGAAAGGTCGGACCGAAGCAATAGACCTTGCCTAGTGCCATAGCTGAAGCCTCAGCATAAAGCTGACCCGACTGAGTCAGATAGGCTGTCGTATCGAAGTAATTGGTCTCGAATAGCGTCGAAGTTCCCTCACAAGCATTCGGCGTAAAAACTGGAGAATCGACACAAAAGAAACCCTCCTGATCGAGGTAGTTGCGAAAAGACTGAATAACCCTGTGGCGAATGCGCAAAATTGCCATCTGGCGCTTCGAGCGCAGCCAAAGATGACGATGATCCATCAGAAAACCCGGACCGTGCTCCTTCTTGGTGATCGGATAGGCCTCCGCAACCTGGTGCACACGCATCGAACTCACCTTGACCTCGGCACCACCAGGCGCACGCTCGTCCAGCTTGACACTGCCAACAACCTCAACCGAAGATTCCTGCGTCAGCGCTTTCGCCTCCTCAAAGATTTCGTCACCGACCTCATTCCTCAACACCACGCACTGGCATATACCACTGCCATCGCGCAGAAGAAGAAATAGCAACTTACCCTTGCCACGACTGTTGTAAAGCCAACCGCGCAGGCGGACTTCAGCACCGTCGTGTTGGGTCAAATCCGAGATACGGACGTCAAGCACAGAATTAAGTCTAGGGGAATTGACGGAGAGAGTCGTCGAGCTGCACGGCGCGCACCTCGCCACCGACGACATGTACCCGACCTTTTGCGATTAGGCCATCACGTGAGCATTCAACGCGGATATGCAGTTCTTCGGCATCCAGCTCAGCCGCATCATTGAGCAACCGAATGTCGGTAAGACCGCGCGCAGCCAGCGCACGCTCCACCAATCCGCGAACTTCTTGCGCGCGGCTCAGCTCTTTCTCTGCCGCGATTGGATCGGGAAGAGGTGGAGCCTCAGCCAGCCCATCCACAGACAGGCGCAAGTTAGCCAGATCCCTGCGCAGCGGCTCGAGATCGAATGCGTGCACGCGCTGCTCCAGCACATCCAGGCGATCGAGTAGATCGGGAAAATGCGCATTGCCGCGCTGAACCTTATCGATTACCCGCTTCACCTTCACATTGGTATTCCGGCGATTCAGAATCACCAGCACCCCGATGAGAATCAGCAGAGTAGGCAGAATGTAAGGCAGAATGTATTCCATGGCAGCATGGAGAGCGAGACTCGGGTGGCTCCACCCACCCGACTGCCTAGCAGAATACCGTCCGCACCACCCGCGCGCCTAGGATGAGGCCACGCCATGCGAGCGCGCCTGCTTTCCGCCACCCTCTTCGCGGTCCTCGCCCTCCCTCTTCTTCTGACGAGCGCGGATCCGGTTCTGCTGCAGTCTCTGACTGCACAGCGCCTGCTTCTTGAAGATCTCTCACTGGGCGAAGGAATCCGCCAGATCGAAGTGGGGTGGGAACTGCCCGCTGACACTGAAGGCAAAGCGCGCGCGCGCGCTTTGCGCGCAGGACTCCAGTTACCCGCGCCCGCCGAAGGCAAAACCGATACTTTTCTGAGCTCGGCTGCTGACTCCAACCTGTTTCAGGTGACCCTACCCGGCGCACGTACTGAGGACACAGGAGTACTGCGCATTCAAGTTCAAACAAACCCTGAAACGAATAGGGTCAGCTTGGTGGACCTGAGCGCCGGCCCAAAATCCGAAGAAGCCGCTTCCGCGCCACTCGGCTCAGCCTGGTCACTCGCCCCACCACTGATTGCCATTCTGCTGGCCTTCTTACTGCGCGGCACCTTAATAGCACTCAGTGCTGGCGTCCTGACGGGCGCCGCCATGATCGCCGCTGGCCGCGGAGACATCTTGCGTCTGTTCGAAGTCGCGATCAAAGAGATCCTGATCGACGAGATCCTCACCAGCACCTTTCACCTGTACATCCTAGGCTTCGTGCTATTGCTGTCGTCGACCGTTGCGGTCGTCACGCGCATGGGCGGCATCGACGGCATGGTGCAGGTGCTACTCCGCTACGCCGCTTCATCGCGCAGCGTGCAAGCGATCGCCTATGCACTAGGCCTGGGCATCTTCTTCGACGACTACGCCAACACGATCATCGTCGGCAACTCATGCGGGCCCTTATTTGACCGGAAGAGGGTCTCCCGAGCCAAGCTCGCCTACATTGTCGATAGCACAGCGGCGCCCATTGCTGGCATTGCCATCCTGTCAACCTGGGTCGCTTACCAGATTTCGACCTACGCGCCACAATTACCCACTGTGGGCATTGAAGCCAGCCAAGGCTATGCACTCTTCCTGCAAACTATCCCCTATCGCTTCTACTGCATGCTGGCGATTGTGACCGTTGGCCTCGTGGTACTGCTGCAGCGCGATTTCGGCCCTATGCGCAAGATCGAAGCCTCGGCGCGCCAGGGCCACGACCCCAGCTCGGCACTGAGCGGAAACGACCCTGAAGCCATGACTGTCGCCAAGCCAGGCGTACCATCTCATTGGTGGAATGGCGTACTGCCGCTGTCACTAATGATCTTCGGCACTGCTGCCCTGATCTATTACTTCGGTGCCTCAGTAATCAAAGCGAATGCTGCTGGCGGCGATCCTGCCGCCGCGGAGGCCATGGCTGCCGGAGGATTTACATGGCTGCGCACCGTGTTGTCCGAATCTGACTCCACTGCAGCTATCTTCTACGGATCACTAGCCGCTTTCGCCTTGGCGATGGCAATGGCTGTCGGGCAACGCTTACTGACTCCGCACGAGGCCTCAATCACTGCTACACGCGGCATGGGACCGCTAATCAAGGATGCCATTCTAATTCTAATCTTAGCCTGGAGCATTGGCGCAGTCTGCACAGAACTGGGTACAGCGACCTATTTGGTTGCAGCCTTCCAAGGCATCATCAGCGGGGCCTGGCTGCCGATCATTCTGTTCCTAGCGAGCTGCTTCGTTGCCTTCGCGACAGGTTCCAGCTGGACCACGATGGCGATCATGCAGCCGAATGTTGTGCTCCTTGCCTATCAACTCGGGCAAGACACGCCTTATGGACCGGAAGGCCTACTAATTCTGTCAATCGGAGCGGTCCTCGAAGGCGCAATCTTCGGCGACCACTGCTCACCAATCAGCGACACGACCATACTTAGTTCCGCCGCGTCGAAGTGCAATCACATCGAACACGTGCGTACACAGGCCCCTTATGCACTGGTCACGGCCGTAGTCGCGATTACGATCGGCTATCTCCCCGTCGCACTCTTCGGGACACCTTGGTACGTCTCGTTACTGCTCGGTATCGCCGCGCTGTTCGCCTTCTTACGCGTGTTCGCAAAGCCTGTTCAGACCGGAGCCAGCGCGGTCGCCGCCGGGCCGACTGGCTGACCCTGCGGAGGCGCAGGCTCCTGGCCATACTCATTTACGAGACGGCGGCGTAGCCAAACCTTATCTGGCCGGGCGCGCAATTCGCGGCCGTGGTAAGGCGACCACTTGGACTTCGAGGGCAGTGTGGCTTCGTCCACAACAAAGTGAGCCCCTGGATCCGTGATCACGAGATCAGCATCAGCGCCGACCACAAGGCGGCCCTTCTCGCTCAGACCAAACTCATCGGCCGGAATACGCGTAACAGAAGCCAGTGCAGCTTCAAGCGAGACCTCGTCGGCATCGTCGGCAATCGCAATCAAGAGCGGTAGTAGTAGATCGATAGAGGGAAAGCCTGCGGGCGCCTTAGCGTAGGGCCGCGCCTTCTCTTCGAGCGGGTGCGGTGCATGGTCGGTACCTACCCCTTCCAGCAGACGCTGCCCCACCATTTCACGTAGACCCCTCTGGTTGTCGATCGACTTAATCGACGGATTCACTTTGAATCGGTTCTCGTGAATCGCCGCCGCCTCTTCAGCATCGGCTATCAAGTAGTGCGGCGCAGTAGTCCCTGTCACCGGCTGACCAGCAGCCCGCGCCTCGGCTACCAAGCGACCGCCTTCGGCCGTTGAAATGTGGAATACGTGCAGTACGGCGCCCACCTCATCAGCCACGCGAATAGCATCACGAACCGACTGCACCTCAGCTTCAACCGGACGTCGGTAATCATGACGCTCGACCTGATCGCCCTCGGCTGACTCGGCAGCCGCATCCATAACCCGATTGTCCTCGCAGTGCGCAACGATCTTGATCCCGACCTCGGCAGCTCGCGCGAACAATGCACGCATCGTAGCCTCGTCCTTGACACCCCCTGCGCCAGTAGAACAGCCCAGGAAACACTTGACCGCCGGGCAAAGACCAACCAACTCATGCAAAGTCGGCAGTGAAGCCTCAGTCAGACTGCCATATGGTGCATAGTCGACCCGCGAGACACCACGCAGGTCGGCGAGCTTCTTACGCATCACCTCACCAGTTTCCATCAGCGGTGGATTGTTCTGAATCTCGCACACGGTCGTGACGCCACCATGCAGAGCCCCGGCGGAGCCTGTCAGATAGCCCTCCTTGCGAACCAGTCCAGGCTCACGGAAATGCACGTGACAATCCACCAACCCGGGCAAAAGCCAGCGACCACCGAGCTCCACCACCCGCTCTTGATCCTGCGCCTCCAGATCTGTACCGAGTTCAGAAATTCGACCTAGCCCATCGGTACGCAAATCGGTTGCGTCAATAAATCGGTCGCCATCAAAAAGGCGTCCGCCGCGGAAAAGAGTGGGCTGAGCTTCCATATCGATGTCTGATTGTCGCACTCAGAGCATGACTGCGCGCCCAACATGATAATCCGCGCCAGTGCAACTACGAAGCATGTATCGGACTCTCTCTCTAATCGCCCTGCTGGCCGCCATCGCCGCGCCCCGCCTCAATGCCCAACACTTGAACTGGGATCTCCATGAAGTCGCCTGGCTGATGAGCCCACAAGCCGACGGCGAGAGCATAGATATGGAGATGAGCCTGAATCCATTACTCGACCGCGATCGCGTAGTCGTCCGAATTCCGGTCTGGCGCCCTGGCTCCTACCGCTATGCCAACTATCAAGACCGCATCAAAGATCTGCGCGCAGTCGACCAAGACGGCAAAGAACGCACGATCCTTGAACTCGAACCTCGCGCCTGGGAGATCGATACCGATGGCGCGACCGCACTCAAAGTGATGTACACCCTGCCGGCCACCAATGAGGCCGATAAGGGGCGCACCCCAGCTGTGCACCTGCGCAGCCCGATGACCTTTCTCTATACCGAAGATACAAAGCACCTGTCGCACACCCTTCGCGTTGACCTACCAAGCGGCTGGGACTTTGCCTCCGGCCACCGAGTGGACGCCTTCGAAAAAGACTTATTCCGCTCACCTGACTATGACGTCTTCGTCGACTGCCCAATTGCTCTAGGCGAACTCGAGCGCCACAGCTTTATTAGCCACGGCACCGAAATCGAATGGGTACTGTTTGGCCGCTTGCCCACTGATGCCGAGTTCTCGCGCGAGGAATGGACGCGCAAACTCAAGGGTATTTCAGAAGTCGGCTACAACATCTTCGGTAGCTACCCTTTTGAAAAATACACTTATTTGTTCCTACTCAACGGCATTGGCGGCGTCTCAGGACTCGAACATTTGAACTCGACCTCAATTATAGTTAATCACCGAGGAGTAAAGAATGGCAGCTATATCGAACCACTCGAATCAGTAACCGCTCACGAGTTTTTCCACCTCTGGAACGTCAAGCGTATTCGCCCAAAGCAACTTGGACCCTTTGATTACACACAAGACGTGCGCTCCACAGATTTATGGTGGATGGAAGGTATTACGTCTTACTACAACGACATCATGCTGCAACGTGCGGGCTTGCGTGAAGAGGGCTGGTTCTGGTCCTCGCAGTCAAGGAACTTCCTGAGCGTCCGTAACTCGCCCGGCTACGGGACCAACTCCCCCGAACGTGCCTCGTGGAACATTTGGAATCCAGATCCAGCGAAAAGCATCAGCTACTACGACCAAGGCCAGACACTAGGCCTACTGCTCGATATAAAGATCCGCGCGCACACCAAAAACCGCCGCAGCCTTGATGACGTGCTGTCTTTTCTGTCGCGCTGGGTCGACTATCCAGGTCCGGGCTATTCCGAAGACGACCTACAAAGAGCAATCTATGCCGTAACTGGCTGGGACTGCGAACGGTTTTTTGACCACCACATCGAGGGCCTGATCGATCCACCCTTCGCCGAGATCCTCCCCCTGGCTGGCCTGAATGTCACTTGGATTGAGGCTGACGACCCCTACGTGGGCATCGTCTTTGGCGAAGAGGATATGGAGCTTGCTATTCGCGAGGGCACACCTGCTGGCGAAGCTGGCCTACAAACCGGTGACCGCCTGCTCCAGATGGGCGGCGAGCGCGTACGGAATCTCGACGAAGTGCGCGCGGCCCTTACCAAAGTGGTACCAGGCGATGCGCTGGAAGTGCGCGTGCGACGCGGCGGAAGCATGAAAAACTTCACGATCAATGTCGCCGAGCGCGGCCGCTTAAGCTTCCGCATCAGCGAAAATCTGGACGCCACGCCGGAACAGATTACGATCCGCGAAGGCCTGTTAACTGGCCTCCCTGAATCGATCTAGATTCCGCGCCCTACTCCTCGCTCAGACCAAGCTGAGAGCGCACCCAAGCCTCCCAGTCTCGGTCGAGCTTGCGAAAAATGTCTTCGCCGCGAACTTCGAATAGCGCCTCGGCACGCTTCCTGAGCTTGCCGTGGAAGTCGCCGCCCTCGCGGGCGAACCTCGCCATTTCGCGTAGAAAAATCTGCGACCGCTTCGGGTCAGCGCGAATCAAGTAATCAAACATCGCCCACGACTTAGCCACATCGCCACGCTTCATATCGAACAAGCGAGTCGTCATCAATGCCGAGAAAGGAGAGCCTTCGCCTAGAGCTGACTGCAAGTAAATAGTGCGCTCACCAGCCTGAACCACTCCCTCGCCGACCGTTTTCCTCTGATTTTCGTCCGGACGACCTCCGCGACCCACTGTGCGCTCACTATCACCCTTACTCCAATCAAAAGCTTTATTGGTAACGATATTACGACCTAGGAACTCAAGAGAAATCCAGTATCCGACAGCCTCTTCGATCCAGTCCATCGAAACTTTGGTATAGCCGGTCCCGTAATGCATTGTTGCCAGCGTCACACCCAGATTATTAGCCACCTTGCCGACCGGGTCCTCCTGAGCGACATTACGCCAATAGTAAAGCCAGTCCGGATCCTCTCCGCCGCGCTGACTGCGCGAACCTTCGACCTTGAGACGCTCTGCCTTATTCGGACCCCAGATCAGACCGAAGTGCCCGGTATACATCTGCTCGTGAGCTGACATGTCATCGGGACCGAAGTACCACTCGACAAAGATATCTTCGGGAATCCGATCCGGGAAATCGTCGGCTAGATACGGCTCCACAAAGCGCGCGCGAAATCCCAGGATCGCCTTCTCTGCCATACGTAATGCGCCCGAAACTGCGCCGTCCGGCATGCCCGAATGATAAGTAATCCGGCAATGCTGGCTCTCCTGCACCTTGAATGTATAGCCAGGCGCCCACTTCTCGGCCGAAACGTTCACTTCGTTGGCAATGCGCACGTCGCCTATGCCTGTCATAGCACGCTTCTCGCGCTCGATCGCCGCCTCGCGACCGACAACCTTAGTTTGCTTCTTCATCTCTTTGGTGAGGTCCTCGACCGCACCGCTAAAACCAAATCCAGCCAACCAGACTCGCGCCTGCTCGAGCTCTTCGAGAAGGATGCGATGCTTCGACTGCCACGCCGACCCTCCCTCCGGCTCTCGATCACGCTCTTCCTCGAGCTCTTCTATCCATTCCACGCGCTGCTCGTATTCGCGACCAATCGCATGCCAACTAGAGTTGGGCGCGAACAGATTGATCGCCGCAATATGCGCATTTTGCACTCCGCCAACCTGCTTTTTTATCGCCTTTGTAATCACACCATCTGCATTGACCTTGTATGGCAACTTAGTCGGGTCATCTGGATTGCAAAGAAACCATTCGCTGCGGCCCGCGCGATCGAAGTTTGTGCCCTGGCCAGGCGTGTAAGTTGCACCCGTACGTAGCTCGCCAACAAAGCGCAGCCTGCCGTCAATCTCGACCATATCCTTCTTATACTTTTTGGCCGTCTTTTCGTCGTGAAAGACGACTTCAAAAATTTGAGCTTGCGCGGAGGTCGAAGCCAGAGCCCAGGAGACAGCAAGTAGAAATATGGGGAGAACTCGCATGCCCTATCATAAAGCCCATACGCTTGGACCTCACCTACCAACGCAGCGAAGGCGTTCGACTTCAGCCGCCACGAGTTCGCATCTCAAGCAGGGGGTCTTCGTCGGCCGGCCGACCTGGCTGCTGCAATGGCCCACGCCTCTCACGCAGAGCATGGC
>JAKVCF010000160.1 GCA_022447335.1 Planctomycetota bacterium
ACTTGATATCTCGCTGATCGCGGTAGACGAGGCTCACTGTGTTTCGCAGTGGGGCCACGACTTCCGTCCAGACTACCTCTCTATTCGTCAGGTCGTACAAGCCATCCGCCCACAACGCCTGGGGGCTTTCACCGCGACAGCCACGCCCGAAGTGCGCGAAGAAATCGGAGCCGCACTAGGCATGGAAGATCCCGCACTCTTTGTACGTGGCTTTCTCCGCCCCGACCTGCGGCTCGAAGTGCAGCGCGTGCGCTCCGAAGATGATCGACTCGCCGCACTACGCACTCTGGTTCAAGAACGCCGGCAGGGGCGCCCGGCGCTAGTTTATGCCGCGACGCGACGCCAAACCGAGGATACCGCCTCCCATCTAAAAGCATTGGGCCTCCGCGCCGCTCACTATCACGCCGGCTGCGAGCCAAAGGATCGTGCGCATGTTCAAGAACTGTTCCTGAAAGACGAACTCGATGTCCTGGTCGCAACCAACGCATTCGGCATGGGCATCGATAAACCTGATATTCGATTGCTAGTCCATGCAGCCATACCCTCTTCAGTGGAGTCGTACTACCAAGAAGTTGGTCGTGCTGGACGTGACGGCCAGGGCGCTCAAGCGGTATTGGTAGCCCGCGCCAAGGATGCACGTACAGCGGAGTTTCTGATCACCGAAGGTAACCCAGATGGTGAGCGGAATGCGCACGTTGAACACGCACTACGCCGGCTAGGGCGCATGGTGCGCTTTGTACAGAGTCTAACATGTCGCCATCGTGCGGTACTCGAATACTTCGGCGACCCGGATGCTAGCGAGTTGATGAATGGCTGCGAACACTGTGACCGTTGTGACGCTTCCACTCGAGCCGAATATGTCGAACTAACCGAGAATCGCCAGCTTATAGTGCGCAAAGCACTAGCAGGCGTGGCACGCACCCACGAACGCTATGGCCGTGGAAGGGTCGCCGACATGCTGACAGGCTCCGGCTCGGCTGCGATCAAGAAATCTGGCCTCAATCGATTAAGCACCTTCGGCCTGCTCGCTGAACAAGGCCGGAAATTCACGCTCGAGTTGCTCGATTGCCTTGAGGAAGCTGGGCTGATTCGAACTGTCGGTACACAGTACCCATTGCTCGGCCTAACCGAGGCCGGCAATCAAGTCATGCAGGATCGTGAGCGCGCCGTCATGCGTTGGCCGCGCGGCGCAGTCGGCAGCACCTCCGCTCTCAGTAAGCGCAATCTAGCCGAGATCTCTGATCACTTCGATTCCGACCTCTACACCCGGCTCGTACATTGGCGTGCAGACGTTGCTCAAGCCAATAGCCGACCGGCATACACCATCTTGCACGACCGCACCCTAAAAGCAGTGGCCGCTCGCACTCCAACCGACAGCGACGACCTGGCAACGCTGCCAGGCATTGGCCCGGTCAAGCTAGAGGTCTACGGGCCCGCGCTACTTGCGCTGGTCCGCGACGAAGAAGCTGACGTACCAGTGCTCTAGCGCGGCGCGTGGTACCCTCCCCGGCGCATCCCCCTGCGACGACCATGGACCGGATTCTCGAGTGTGTACCAAACTTTTCCGAGGGACGTAACCCCCGGATCATCCAGCAAATCACCGATGCCATTGCGGCAGTCGATGGCGTCTCGCTACTCGATATCGACCCCGGTGCGGCAACCAACCGAACCGTAGTCACCTTTGCCGGCTCTCCAGAAGCTGTAATTGAAGGGGCAGTCGTTGCAGGGCGCATGGCCACGGAGCTCATCGATATGAGTAAACACGAAGGCGAGCACCCACGATTTGGCGGCATGGATGTCTGTCCACTAGTCCCCATCTCAGGCGTGACGATGGAAGAGACCGCTGAGTACGCGCGTAAGCTGGGCCGCCGCTTGGCCGAAGAGGTGGGCCTGTCGATCTACCTATATGAGCACGCCGCTAGTCGCCCCGAGCGTCGCAACCTCGCAGTCGTACGCGCGGGCGAATATGAAGCGCTCCCCGATCGGCTCAAAGATCCCGAGTGGACACCTGATTTTGGCCCCACTGAGTTCCAGCCACGTACGGGTGCAACAGCAGTCAGTGCGCGCAACTTCCTAATCGCTTACAACGTCAACCTAAACACCACCAGTTCACGGCGTGCGAACGCTGTAGCCTTTGACGTACGTGAAAAGGGCCGCATCAAGCGCGAAGGCGATGGCTTGACTGGTCAAATCGTCAAGGACGATAGCGGCGAGACTGTTTGGATACCCGGAAAACTGAAGGCGGTTAAGGGGATCGGTTGGTACATCGAAGAGTATGGCGTATGCCAAGTCTCGATGAACCTCACCGACACGGAGGTTACGCCCTTGCACCTCGCCTTCGACGAAACCTCGCACTCCGCAGAGTCCCGCGGTCTACGCGTGACCGGATCGGAGCTAGTTGGCCTCGTCCCGCTGCAGGCGATGCTCGACGCAGGACGCTACTTCCTGAGCAAGCAAAGCCGATCTATCGGGGTCTCAGATGCGGAGCTGATCAAAATCGCAGTGCGCTCGATGGGACTCGACGAACTTGCCCCCTTTAACCCGGACAAAAAAATCATCGAGTACGTGCTGCGTGGCGGTGATGGCACGGGTCGCCTCGCCGGCATGAGCCTACGTGGTTTCACCGAAGAAACCGCTAGCGAGTCCCCCGCTCCAGGAGGCGGATCCGTCTCCGCCGCGGTCGGCGCATTCGGTGCAGCTCTTGGCACTATGGTCGCCAACCTATCCTCACACAAGCGCGGCTGGGATACACGCTGGGAAGAATTTTCAAAGGTCGCCGAGCATGGCAAAGCACTGCACGAAGAACTGGTGCACCTGATCGACGCTGACACTGAGGCCTTTGATCGCATCATGGCAGCCTGGCGCCTTCCACAAGGAACTGATGCCGAAGAGGCCACGCAAGCAGAAGCGTTGCAAGCGGCGACACGCCATGCCATTGAGGTCCCACTGCGAGTCATGAAAGTAGCATGTGACTCGATGGAAATCGCAAAGCAAATGGCTGACTTTGGAATGGAGGCCTCAGCATCAGATGCTGGCGTAGGCGCGCTTTGCGCTCGAATGGCCATTCGCGGAGCAGGTCTCAACGTGCGAATCAACGGCGCAGATCTGACTGACAAGAAACAGCTCGCCATCTACCTCGCTCAGGCTGAAGCCTTCGAACAGCAAGCAAAAGTAGCCGAAGAGCAAATCCTTGCAATCGTCGCACAGAAGATTAGCTAGAACTACTTCACGAGACGGAAAATTCCCCCGGAGTCTTCGGCTAGACGTCGCAGCAAAGCCACGTCGCCACCCAACGAAATAGTGTGGATTGGAATGCGGCGAGTAGCGTTCCAGGCATGAACCTCGTGACGCAAAAGCAACGGGTCATCTATTTTTCCACCCGCCGGCTGCCCATCCGACAGCAAGTAGAGAGTGTCCATATTTTCCAATGCGAAGGCCTTTTCCAGCGCATCAAAAACATTAGTCGCTCCGCGTGTTCCAAGTGCAGTCACCCACTGAGAAGCCTCGCTGCGCGTGGTGTCGCCCAATACCGTCATCTCGTCTTTCCAGCGATCGCCACGCGTATCGAAAGTGATGATGTTAAATAGCGTGCCTTCCGGAAGCATTTGAAGCGCACCAATCAACTGCGCCTTGGCAGCCGAAAGGCGTGTTGCCCCCTTGGCTCCATAGCGCGCCGCTTGACCAAACTTCTGGTTCATCGATCCACTGGTATCTAGCACAAAGACCACGCGCCTTGACACAATCGGCATACCCCAGAAGCTCGCACCGGTGCGCTCTTCACTCTCCACCGGCTTACGCAGATCAATCAACCGAACGGCAACGACCTCAGCGCTGGGCATCGTGAAGTTTTCGCGATGATCATTCCACCAGCGAGTCCAAGTACTAACAGTCGGCCCAAAATCCTGATCGGTGAGCGCAGCCAACGTGCGCTGCACGAGGTCGGCAGTTAGCCGCGATTCGTGCTCGACGTTCTGAATCAACACCTCGAGCGCATCGGCGCGACGCACCGCTCCCAACGAACGCGCAGACTCCAATCGCACCGGCAAGTAATCGTCCCCGAGCAAGGTGGTGAGTTGCTCGACCGCCCCTGGGCCGGGCTTCAAAGCCAGCGCACGCGCTGCCGCCTGTCGGCGCACCGCATCGCGCGAGCCTACCCAATTCTGGATGTCCTTCTCGACCGATACGCGACCCAAGCCCTGCTGCGCACGCAACACCATCACTTCCAATCGCAATGCGGGGTCCGGTGACTGCCCTAGCTTTTTCCAGTCCGACCCCTTGAGCTCACTGTTGTGTGCAATCATGACCTGCAGCGCCGCTCGCGCAATACCGGGGTCATTATTCGATAGCACATCTTCAGCGAGCTCGCGTAAATCCGAAAAAGAAGGGTGAGTAAGCGCGATCAAAATCAGCTGCTTATTCATTGCCGGATAATTGCGATCGCGTAAACGC
>JAKVCF010000161.1 GCA_022447335.1 Planctomycetota bacterium
TTGCCAGCGGCACTTTAGATGCGGACACGGAATCGGCTGCGAAAGCGGCCCTGGTCGAGCGCGAGAACTCCGTCTCGACCGGCATGGAACACGGTATCGCCGTACCACATGCAGCGCTGGACGATTTAGATTGTCTCAAGGTTGCGATGAGCCTAATTCCGGACGGCCTAGAGTTCCAATCAGTAGACGGGAAGCCGGCCCAGATCGTGATTCTTCTCCTGGTCCCAAAAAAGGAGAAGGTCCTTCATTTGTCTACACTTACGGAGATCGCCAGGCGCCTGGGCTCGACCGAATTCCGGGACCGCCTACTGGCTTGCGCTGACGGCGAAAGTGCTGTTGCCTACTGGGTTTAGCCGACCCCTGTCACAGAACTTTGACCGCTTTCTGGCCACGCGCTAAGCGCTCGCACGCGAGCCTCGGTCGCTTCCTGTAGAGCTGCCAGGGTGCGTCGGTAGATCTCAATCGTCAGGCCGTACGGATCAGGGATCGATCGGCCACCCGGATCGAACAGCTCTCCGCGCAAGCCGGACGGCAGAACAGCGAGATGTGATTCGGTCATCCCGAGCACCAGATCCACGCCGGCGTGCAACTGATCCTCGAGCGATGAACTGCGATGCGAACTGAGATCAACCCCTTGCTCGGCCGAAACCTGTAGAGATCCCTCGCTGGCCGGCGCGCCGCCAAACCCCATAGTTCCGCCAGACTGAACGCTCCAGCCCAGTTGCCCCAACTCCAACTCGGACACACCCCAGGCAGCTGCCAACTCACGACGCAGCAGGGCCTCGGCAAGGGGCGAGCGGCAGGTGTTACCTGTGCAAACACAGAGCACGCGTTGACCGGGCAGCGGCAACTCATCGGTAGCACCCTCCTGCCGCAGGACACGTGGGAGAGGATCAAAAGCCACCACTGTCGATGCGACCGGCGCGAATGCCTCCATCGGATCCACTGCCAACGCGATATCGGGGCGCTCAGCGCACCAAGCTGCAAGCTCTTTGCCAACCAACGGCGGCGCGCCGGAAAGATTGATCGAGGTCATCAAAAGCGGCGCACTTAGGTGGGCACCCCAAGTCAACCAATTGGGGTCGGCTGGCAAACGAAGACCAACGGTACTCCACGGCCATTCCCACTCGCTCGGCAGCGCAACCCAAGCTTTCGGTAGCACCACCGTCCAGGGTCCAGGAAACTGCGCATTCAGCCATTCCGCCATCCCCGGCGGGGGGGCTGGCACCAACGCACGCAGCTCTTCCAGGCTGCGTAAATGGATCGAAAAGGGGCGGTCAGGCCTGGCCCTCTTGGCATCTGCCAATCGCCGCGCCGCACCCGGCTGCGTCACTTCGACCGCCAAACCTGGCACTGTGTCCGTCGGGAGTACAGCGAGGCCGCCAGCGCCGAGATGCGCGACCAACTCTGCCACATCGGCGGCTTGATCGGGTCGGAGCGGGGCGGGGCGAGCCATGGGGCGGCTATTCTAGGTGAGTGGTGAGCGGTCCAGACCCCGCGAACTCTGGAGTTGATCCAGAGTGGCTGTCGCGCCTCGCAGGCGGCCTCGCACACGAGCTCAAGAACCCCCTCTCGACGCTCGGGATGCACCTTGCACTTTTGCGAGAGCAGTGGGAGCAAGAAGATTCCTCGCTTGCTCACCGCAGCGCACGCTCGCTCAACACGATCGAGAAGGAAGTCTCCCGACTGAACGACATCCTTGAGGACTTCCTGCGCTTTGCCCGCACTGGCGAGCTAGAACTCAAATGGACCTCACTCAACGATCTCGTCGAACAGGTGGTGGCTTTCCTGCGCCCCGAGGCCGAGGCTCGCGGCATTGAAATCGAGAGCTTCCTGGATGCAAATCTACCCCTTCTCAAGCTCGACCCTGCACGCATCAAGCAAGTTGTACTCAACCTTCTGATTAATGCTCGCCAAGCTATGACCGAACGCAGCCGAGGGCGCATCACCGTGATCACGCGACCCGATAGCGCCGGTGAGTACGGCGAAATTCTCGAAATCGTGGATGACGGCCCGGGCATGGACCCAGAAACTCTCGAGCGGGCGTTTGAGGTCTACTACAGCACAAAGAAAGCTGGCAGCGGGCTTGGGCTCGCGTTGGTGCGCCGCGTCATTGAAGCCCACGACGGTCAGGTAGAAATCCAAAGTTCTTTAGGCTTTGGAACGCGCGTCATGTTGCGCCTGCCACATGGAGATGGAGATCCGCCCCCCGCGAATGACGAGGCGCAGGCGTAGAATCTACTGTGATGAGCGCCTCCCCGCGCATTCTCGTCGTTGAAGACGATCGGCCGCACGCCGAAGCTCTGGAAGCCGTCCTGGAAGGCGAGGGCTACGAAGTCGAGTTGGCCGACTCGACCGACGCAGCCCTGGATCGCCTGCGCGCCCGCCCATTTGATGTGGTCCTCACCGATCTAGTGTTAGGTGGCCGTGATGGGCTCGAATTGCTGCGTGAAGCCCGTCTCATGCTGCCCGAGCTGTCGATCTTCTTGATCACAGGGCACGCATCGGTCGAAACTGCGGTCTCAGCGATGCGAGAAGGCGCGGCAGACTATCTAACCAAACCAGTCAATCCAGCCGAGTTGCGCGCTCGCCTCGCACGCGAGCTCGAGAAGCGCGAACTCGCCGCTGACAACCAGGCGCTACGCGCCGAGCTGGACACGCGCTTTGGTCTTGAAGGCCTAGTCGGGAATGCACCACCAATGCGTCGGGTCTACGAGGTCCTACGCCAAGTTGGCCCAACTGACGCTACTGTAATGCTGCTCGGCGAGAGCGGCACTGGCAAGGAGCTGATGGCTCGCGCCTGCCATCGTCTATCGCCACGTTCGAAGCGACGATTCGTAGCGATCAACTGCGCCGCGCTGAGTGACACCTTGATCGAATCTGAACTTTTTGGTCATGTCAAAGGTGCCTTTACCGGGGCTCACTCTGCCAAGGAGGGGAAGTTCCGGTACGCCCACGGAGGCACGCTTTTCCTCGACGAGATCGGCGACATGCCGCTCCCGACTCAAGCGAAGTTGTTACGCGTCCTGGAAGAAGGGCGAGTCACCCCAGTCGGCGCCGATGAATCGAAAGAAGTCGATGTGAGGATCATTGCTGCAACCAACCTCGACCTTATGCAGCGGGTGCTGGAGGGCAAGTTCCGTCAAGACCTCTATTACCGACTCGCGGTAGTCGCCGTCGAGCTGCCAGCCCTGCGCGATAGACTCGAAGACCTACCTCTCTTGTCCGATGCCTTCCGCCGCGACTTCGCTGAAAAGCATGGCAAGCAGGTGCAAGCGGTCTCCGAGGAGGTCATCGAACGTTTCCGTGAACACAGCTGGCCGGGCAATGTCCGCGAACTCCGCAACGCAATTGAGACCATGATCGTTCTAGATCGCAACGGCACGCTCGATCTGGCTGATTTACCACCCAGCCTGCGCGATCCGGGCACTGCCGGCCAACGCCAGGCTCCGGGCGGCGCCCCGCTCGAGCCGGCCCCGGCCTCAACGACCTTGAGTAGCTCGGTAGCCCATACACCGAACGCGACGCCGGAAGATCGCAAATCTGCGCCCTCACTGGCTGGACGTAGCCTGCGAGAAGTTGAGGCCGAGCTAATTCGTCAGACCCTCGACGCCTGCAAAGGAAATCGCCAACGTGCAGCGGAAAAACTGGGCATGGGGGAACGAACCCTCTATCGCAAGATCAAAGAATACGATCTGCAGTAAACCCTTGCTAACTAGAGGCTTCGGTGACTGCCAATTCGGCAGGGGAATGCTGGCACGCGAGTTGCCTTATGAGAATCCCCGCGTAGGTGCGGGTCATACATCATGGGCAAGATCATCGGAATCGACCTCGGGACCACCAACAGCGTCGTCGCCGTTCTAGAAGGCGGCGAAGCAAAGGTGATACCCAACAAAGAAGGGAATCGCACCACCCCGTCGGTGGTCGCCTTCCAGGAAAACGGCCAGCGCCTTGTTGGTGGGCCAGCGAAACGCCAAGCTGTCACGAACCCACAGAACACGATTTTCTCGGTCAAGCGTTTTATGGGGCGCCGCCACGAGGAAGTCGGTTCGGAGGAGAAAATGGTTCCATACAGCATCGAAGGTGCGCCAAAGGAGCTCGTCAAGATCGTGGCTCGCGGCAAGTCCTACACCCCACCCGAGATCAGCTCTTACGTATTGGGCTACCTCAAGGAGTGCGCTGAGGACTACCTCGGTACCGCTGTCACCGAAGCGGTCATCACCGTCCCCGCCTACTTCAATGATTCGCAACGTCAGGCTACTAAGGACGCCGGCAAGGTTGCCGGACTTGAAGTCAAGCGCATCATTAACGAGCCGACTGCCGCAGCCCTGGCCTATGGCCTCGATAAGGATAAGTCTGGCAAGATTGCAGTTTTCGACTTAGGCGGTGGCACTTTTGATGTCTCGATCCTCGACATCGGCGAGGGAGTCTTCG
>JAKVCF010000162.1 GCA_022447335.1 Planctomycetota bacterium
CCCAGGTATGCCAACGCTGATAGCTTGCGTTGATGATGGATGGGCTATGGCGTGGGGTGCCCCCCCCTACTCCAAGTGATTTTGGCTTGGCATCCGACCAGCCATATGCGGGGTCATGGCACGTTGAGCACGAAACCTTTCCGTTGGCGGAAAGGCGCGGGTCGAAAAAAAGCATCGCCCCAAGGCGCGCGGCAGACTCTGAGTCTGCATGGCGATTAGACGCCTGATTAGGTGGGATATACGGAGGGAGGGATGGGGAAATGGATTGGATGATCGAGAGTTCGCGATCAGTCCATTGCCACGGCGCCTCATTTGGCGCTGATTGCACTTGCAGAGTCGAAATGATGAGCCCAAGGGCTGGAATCATCGTCGATTAAAAGGGCTCGAGTGTCACAGGGAATACGTGACGCTCTACCTGCTTCCCTCTTACGAGATCGACGTAGATCTCCCAATCGCCAGGCATATGAAACTTCATTCCATCAACTTGCCAGCGTCCATTTTCAGACATAACGCAAGTTGGCGCGACAATCATGCCATGGCCATGGGCTGGCATATCTGCATCGACCCTAACTTCACAGCTCAAGTCTTGTTCATCTAAAACCTGAACAGCTAGCGAGAAGAACTGGTTCAGGGGGATGCCCGCTTCAGGCAATGAAAGCTCGACTTTTTCGGTGATCGCTGGCTGCTGCGGAGTGCAGCAAGTAAGTGTCACGACGAACAAGGCGGCGATGTGCCGTAAAAGCTTGGTCACTGCTTATGCAATTAAGGGACGTAAACTCGCGCAGGTAGAGAGAGCTCTGGTGAGCTTCCCTGTTGAAGTGCCTGTGCAAAGATGGTCTGCGTCGCCAAGCTTAGGGGGATAGTTATCCCGAGCGTGACCTTCCCATTTGCGTCCGCGCTCAGGGGATTTACTTGTCGAATAGGGTAGCTCAGGGATACGTCCCCCCATGGAGATGGCGTAGGCCCTGCTCCAGCGATCGACCAGGCAAGAATGATGGTGGCAAATGGCTCGGCATTGCCGATCGTGACCTGGCCCGTGCCTCCAGCTTCCACATCGTTGGCGTAGATGCTGAAAGGGTCGTAGTCCGTTGCTGTCCCAGGAGGGTTTGCTCGCCCCCCACCAGGGCCAGTGTTGACGGTATCTACCACTCCGTAATAGCGGGGTCCGATGAGATAGGGATAGGCGGGCTCCAGGTTCTCATCGACTGTCATGAAGTATGCGTAGGTCCCCTGGGGGTACTCGGGAGTGATTCCGAACCGTCCGTTGTGTTCATCAAGGTCGCCAGACCCAGCGACGAGCTTGAAATCTTGGACATAGCAGCCAAGAGGATATTGAGCGGAAACGTCTGGACCGTAATCCGACTGAGAGAGCCGCGTCCCATCTGGAAGGACTCGACGACGCGTGATATTACGGAGCGTGTAGCTCGATTCCATCCGCTTCAACCCGCCCGTTCCATCCGGGTTTGTGAAGCCAATTGGGCCATAAACAGGGTAGCCGTCAAAGGCAAAACCCAAGATGGGCGAGTGTTCACGGGGTAGTCCGTTGTCGCCAAGTTGTTCGCTCAAGAGCGTGGGTCGGGAATGGTAGTGGTAGTCACCCGACATTTGCGGATGCCCAAGGCCAACATCAAGTGAAAGGCCTTCCCAATAGATTGCATCTTGCTCCCAGACGCGGCGATTGCGGTAGGAGCGCCCATCCTTCGCATTGAAGAATGGGACGCCGTTCACCATCGTGCCAATCGCGCCAAGGCCTGTCTCAACTGGATTATTCGAAGGTCGAGGTGAGCGGGGTATGCGCCAAGTCCAATCACGTCCAGTTGCGGTATTTGGGTTGTTTGGCCAAGGCCCAATCTTGTGCGAGGGAATTCCCTCGCCGTCTACATAGACGTGCTGATTGGTAAAGACGGCATCGGTGACATCAGCATCAAATTGGGAGACCGATGCATGAATGCCCGCATCGTCTGAGCGCCCCTTAGTTCCGTCCAGGTTCTGGCGCCAAGCGCCAAGTTCAGGGTCTTGGGCGGCTAAGGCGACATCCGGGACCGCAGCAATGAGGGATAAGCAGAGAGCTCTGCGCATGAAGGAATCTTACCCCAGATCCCCCACTGGCCCCGGCTCAGTCCACTTCTTCTGCAGAGCTTTCAGCTGGCTTTAGCTGCGGTCGAGTTGGGAGTGATTCGATGGGAAGCGCTCGTGCAGCACGGAATCGACCGTCCATCCATTCGCCGAGCAGCCAATCGCCCGGGCGCAGCCACTTTTCAAGGTCTGCCGGGATGTCGGTCACGAGCGCAAGCTCTTCGCTTTCGGTAGAAACTCGTATCGGTGCTAGCTCGGCGATGGCTTGACGGTTATGCCATTCAGCGCCTGATTCTTTCCAGGCTGTGTTGGCGCGCACGATGGCCGGTAGCCTCTCATCTTCCGAATTAGCCCAGTCGTCTAGAGCTGAGCCAATCGGAGCATTCTGTTCCTGTGCGGCCCAGATTAAGAAGCCCATTAGCTCGTCACGTCGTGTCCGAAGTTCTGCTTCGTTTGCGCTTGCCATCAGATACGGCAGCACGTGTTGTGCTTCGAGGTCTTGAGCATCGAGTGGCTTCCCAGCTGCGAGCTGTGTCTGTGTTGCAAAGTCCTGCAGGCTGTTTGCGATCGGCTGGTCAGGGTTTTCCCATTGGTAGGACTCGATCCACGCAGTTAAACCTGCTGCTGCGATCGGGCCGACAGCGTCTTCATCACGTTCGACATCTGGCAGAACTTCTTCACTGATGCCAGGCTCTAGGCCTAGTGATTCTTCCATTTCGCGAAAGGCTTCAGCTACGCTGCGCCCTTCGGCACGTGCCTGGTCATAGGCTTCTAGCGCTGTAGCAGCATTGCCGGAGGATAGGTCCTTCGAAGAGGTGGGCCCTTGAGGAGCCGTCGAGGCAGTATCCGTCTCAGTTTGCGCCGTTAGGGCTGGCAATAGACGCCGGATAGCTTCCAAGTCGACTTGTGTTTCAAATGCAAGGCGGTCCAGTGTTCCTGCCAATCCTTCTGTACTTAAGGAATCTTGGACTCGGTTCCAGTTCCAGCCTGGAGCCACTGACAGAATCGACTCGAGTTCCTGAATCAGAGTCTCGGTTGACTCTACCGATCCAGGTTCCTGCTCGGCTCCTTCGGGTAGATGCTGAAATATCGCATCGCACTCGCGCTGCGACAGGCGTGCGCGCGGTTGTTTGTGACGAGCCAGCGCAAGGTCGGCTTCGACTGCTGCTACCAGTCCTGGGGTCTGCGCTAAGCGCAATCCGGGCATGGGCAGGTGTACCTCTTCGTCAGCCAGGATTAGGCGGCCTACCAGCAATAAGTCAGCGGGATTCGGTTCGGCATCCCCTGCCAGCACATCCACCGGCAAGTGCGCCATGCGCCCACTCCAGAGGTCGATTACATCGAGAAACTCTCGCCCCTCGGTACGGCGCCTACCTTCGATGCGGAAGATCCCGAGGAAGTTGTCGAGTAGGCGGGCCCACACGCTGTCTCCTTCCAACTCGTCAGGCGCGTAAGCTTGCAGCGGTGAGGCCCCCAACTTCTCGGAGACTCGTTCGAGTAGAAACCACTCAAGAAAGCGTGCGTGAGCGCGGACCTGGGCGATGGCCGCAGGTTGCTCGGTAAGCGCGGCCTCCCATTCAGCGGCGAGTTGGGGATCTGCCTGAACGCGAGCTTCGAGCTCGGCCAGCAGTTTGAGGATGTCGGCGATCGGTGAGGAACGCGGCATGTTCGCGGGACTAGAATCGATCCATGGATCTCGAGAACTTGCTCTGGATCGACTGGATCGGAATGGCACTGGTTGCCTACGGCTTGGTTGCAGGGGGCGTGCGCGGTTTGACCCAACAGTTTAGCCGTTCGGCGGTGTGGGTCGTGGCCGTGCTTGCAGCCGGCGCTGGCAGTGGCGCATTAGCCTGGTTGGCCAGCCTCTTCGTTGAGGAGGGCGCATCTCAGGTCCAGTTCGAAGCTTGGCTGCAGTTGGCGGTCGTTCTTCTGTCTGTGCTCGCACTGGGTGCAGTACGCCTCTGGATCTTCGGTTCGTCGGGCGCTGCTCGGACCTTGGCAGACGCGTTGCTGGGCGCGGTTTCGGGCGTGCTGTATGCCGCAATCGCATGGCTTCTACTTTGGGGCGTGGCGCTACAAGCGCGCGGCCATGCTGAGCTTGTCGAAGAAGCTACTAGCGCTGAATGGGCTGAAGTGATCAGTCGCGGGCCAGCTGCTCTGCCGGATTTTCTGTCTCTGCCTCTGCTGGAAGGCCCGTCGCCTCAAGGTTGAGCCGTAGCCGGAGTGGGAGAGGGGCCTCCCCTACCGGGGCAGGTGTCTCCTCAACCCAGCCGCTCAGTGCTTGAGCCAATGAATGCGGAACTTCGCGCAGTGGATGTGCTTCCAAGCGCAGTTCGAGGCCGCCATCATCGAGC
>JAKVCF010000163.1 GCA_022447335.1 Planctomycetota bacterium
CCATGCAGCTGCAGCGCGGCGTTAAGACGAGCACGCGCCTCCTGGGTTGCTGTTGTGTAACCTGAGGGGTCGGCAACTGCCTCGGCTGAGTACTTGCCGAACTCGTCGCGCAGAATAGATCGCGCAAAAGTGCGCACCCAGTTCTGCTTAAATGAAGCGCCGGTGCCCGAGTCGTTCAGCACAACATTGGCCTCACTTGGCAAAAGCTGATACTGGATTGTCAGCTCTTCAAACCAGAAGTTCGAGCCATCGTTCGCGCGCACGGTCAACTTACGCACGTGATTATCGTCGATGTCTCGATCTCCCGACATCTTGAACTCCTGTGGCGACTTGTCGAATTTAAAAGCCTGCTCAGCGAACGGGATGAAGATCTTGTAGCCCGGGCGATTAACCACCTCCTGTGTACCCGTGATGTAATTGACAATCACAGCCACCTCCCGATCGCTCACCTCGACAATGCCAGCGCGGCCAGAAACCAACGCACTGAGAGCCAATACAATCAGCACTGCAAGACTGCCGGCAATCACTAGCAGCCCCCTAGGGAGCTTGACCTGCGGAATCTTGCCGCCACCGCCTTCATCGAAGCGATTGCGCCCACGACCGGGCTGGTCGGGAATCTGCGGGGGACGCGGCGGGCGCGAGCCTCCACCGCCAAAGTCAGAAGGATCAGTCATGTTGTGGGTCCTCCCAGGGAGATTGGGCAGTCACTGAAGATTGGAGCGTGGCCAAACAAGCCGCCACCAACTCCGCGATCGGACGCGGGTGGCCCGCATCATCGCACATTTCGACCCATTGCAGGTCAGGGAAAGAGCGCAACCAAGTCATCTGTCGACGAATATAGGTGCGAGTACCCGTCACAGCGCGATCGCGCGCTTCGTCAAGCGTGCAAGAGCCCTCTAGATAAGCCAACATTTGCCGGTAGCCGAGAGCTTTTCCCGCAGTCGGCCCAAAGCCCCGCGCAGCACAGAGATCACGGACCTCGTCTAGAAAACCCTGCGCCAACATTTGCTCGAATCGACGCGCAACACGCCCCCGAAGCTCCTCGCGCGGCCACGCAAGAGCCACTGCTGATGCTCCAAGAGCCTGGCCCGAACTCCACTCCTGCTGCAAAGCAGTCAGTGGGCGCCCTGTGGCACGATACATTTCGACTGCTCGGTGAATCCGTTGGGCATCATTGGGATGAATCCGCTCAGCAGAATCCGGATCCACCTCTTGCAATTCGCTATAGAGGGCCTTGATACCGCCCTCGGCAGCACCTTCTTTGCGCACTGATCCGCGTACCTTCTCAGAAATCAGCGGACTTTCCAAGAGACCCGCGGTCCGCGCCTTCAGATAGAGATTAGTACCACCTACGTAAAGTGCATTCTTGCCGCGCTGGACTAGATCTGCCTCGACCGCATCTGCGGCTTTGAGCCAGCGAGCGACCGAATACTCCTCGTGCGGATAGATCAGATCGATTAGGTGATGCGGCGCGGCCGCCTGCTCATCTGCAGAGGGCTTAGCCGTACCCAAATTCATGCCACGATAAACCAGCATCGAGTCCATTGAGAGGATCTCAGCTCGCAGCGGCTCAGCCAGCGCGCAAGCCACTCGAGTCTTTCCCGAAGCAGTTGGTCCAAGCAGGAAATAGCGCTTCATCCGGCGGTGGCGTTCGAGCGGGGCATAAGTACTGCTACAGCACTTTACTCGGGCAGAAACATTTCGCGAGCCCGCTGCGCAACTTCATCGAGCTGGATCGAATCCAGCAAATCCAGCACCGCAAAGGGGCGCGTACCCTGCAGCAACGAAGCCAAGTTTGCGGATGCAAGACTGGCAGGAGTTTGCGAGGACGACACTGCCCCGCCCCAAGCCGCGCGGCGAATGCGTTCAACGGCTGAGGCATCAGGGCCAACCTCAGCAAAGCGTGCCACGGTAGCGCGAACCCCACTAAGAAAGCGATCTGGATTTTCAGTCACCATCTCGACACTTGCATAGCTCCAGTCTTCGTCGCAACTGAACTGCGAGCCAAAGCTGTCGTCAACGGCACCCTGCTGATACAGCTCTTCGTACCAGGGACTAGAGTGCTCGAAGACCAAGTCCAAAACCAACGAGCTCAATATGCGATGCCGCAGCTGATCTAGACCACTACCGGGCCCCGATGGATCACGCCAACCCAACCAAACGTGCGGGCGGCTGACCGAAAATTCCTCTTCCAACCGTTCATGTGCGGGCAACGCCGGTTCATCTTCGAATATGGCTTCTGCCGTACCCGGGCGCGGCCCCTGCAACTGCGGCTCAAGCGCCGCAAGGATCTGCTCGGGATCAAAGTCGCCTGCCAGCGAAAGACAGAGATTATGCGGGCGATAGTATGCGTCGTAGCAGGCCTGCAAATCGGCCGCCGTGGTGCGATGCACCTCTTCGACCGGGCCGCCCGGAGAAATGCGAATCGCATGCTTATGGTAGAGCGCACGAAGCAGCAGGAAATACCCACGATAGTTTGGGTCGTCCTCGTACATGCGCACCTCTTGCTCGATGATGCCCTTCTCTTTCTCGACTCGTTCCTCGGTAATCAGCGGATCCTGCACGAAATCAAGTAAGACTTCGGTGGCCGCTTCGAAGTACTGGCTCGTAACAAAGTAATAGCTGGTACGTGCAAAGCTCGTGCCACCGTTGAAATTGGCGCCAAGGCGACCAAATCGATCGAAGACTTTTTCTTCGCGCCCCTCAAAAAGTTTGTGCTCAAGAAAGTGCGCGCTACCCCACGGCACATGCACTATTTTCCCCTCTGGATTACGGAAATGGACGTGGTTACTGCCAAAGCGCAGACCGAAGAAAGCCGCACATGTTGAGTAACCCGGCGTCCGCGCAAGGGCAATGCGCGTCCCACCAACCGATTCGGCAAGAAGCACTGATTCCTGCAGTCGTGGCTCTTGGATATTTTCGATAATTTTCATCCGATACTTCCCGCAATCGAGGCTTTGGGATCGGCCATCAGGAAAACTGTATCGGCCTTCCAACTTTTCGCAGCACGCTGAACATCCTGTGGACCGAGTGACTCGAGTACCGCGGCCCGATCCGCCGGGCTGCGATGCAGGCCAAACTGAAACTCACGTGCATAGAAGCGCGCAAGCGTACCAGCCGAATCAGCGATTGACTGCAGCCCGTTGAGAAAGGAAGCTTTGCACATGGAAATTTCTTCTTCCGTCGGGCCATTTTCGGCAAGGTCCGTAACTTGACGAAGAACTTCTTCGCATACCTCATCGGCTTTGCTGGCATCAATGCCAGCCCCAACGGTCAATAGTCCTTTGCCAGCGAGCACGTCAGAGCCTATACCGTAGGCAAGGGAACGTTCTTCGCGCACGATGCGGAATAAGCGACCCTGAATGCCACCACCGAGCACCGAACTCGCCAGCAACAGCGACTCCATCTCTACCGAATTTGTCGGGCGTGCCACACGGAATCCTAGATGAAACCGGGCCTGATCGATCGGCAACTCCTCGCGTACTTCACGCAGCGCTTCGGGCATACGCGTCGTAGCTTCTGGAAGCTCAGCGCGCTCACCGACCCATCCGCCTTCTTTTCCAAACCAGGCCTGGAGCGCTTCGACCAGTGAGCCTCGCTCCACCGGACCCACCGCCAAAATAAGCACACGGCCACGCTGGAGAATGGCTTCGCGCACAGCCTCCAAATCAGCCGCAGTCAGCGCTTCGACTTCTTCTACCGTACCCCAGGGCGCGCGTGCGAATGGTTCGCCGGAACACATTGCCTCGTAAAATCGCTGCTCTGCGTAGCCCGCTCGGTCGTCAACGAAGCTACGAATATGCCGTGCAAGTTGTGCACGCTCTCTCTCAAGCACAGTCTCGTCAAAGGGCGCGCCTCCTGAGCCGCGCCGGGGCCGCTCCAGCAGTTCACGGCCTAGGCCAAGGACTTCGACCGCGACTTGCTCGCCGGCGGGCAAGAATCGCTCGCCCACCCAGCCAAGCTGCAAGCGCATCCGATGCCTCTCAGCGGCGCGCAGGCCACCAAAACCCACAGTTGCTCCGAATAACCCCTCCTGCCGCTGCGCTAAATGCATGCGGCTTGGATGCGCGGCTGTGCCCTGCTCAAGCACCTGTGCCAGCAGGGTGCGCGCAGCACACCCTTCGTCAAGGGGTAGGTCAAAATCAACCTGCAAGAGTGCCCGCTTGAGCCGCGGCTCGGGCAGAAATAGCAAATCCACGCCTGGGGCCAGCGGGATGTGCTCGGGAAGCATCTTCAGAAGCGCCATTCCGTTCGTATGCTAGGGCCTGGCCACGTCGGATTCACCATGCTTTCGCTGCTGTTCGCCTCGCTGCTGACCCCGCTCTCCGCGCTACACCTGTCCGTGGAAGCGCCT
>JAKVCF010000164.1 GCA_022447335.1 Planctomycetota bacterium
TAGCCGCCGAGATGCTAGAGATTCAGGCTAAGCGTGCCGCCATGCCTGGTCGAGCACTGCCCGAAGATGCAGGGTCACAGCGTGCATTCGAAGCTGCCTTCCCCTGGGAAGACACCCCCGACCAGGCGCAGGGCACACGCGAGATCCACGCCGATTTATCAATTCCGCGGGCCATGGACCGCCTGCTCTGCGGTGACGTGGGCTATGGCAAGACCGAACTTGCAGCACGCGCGTCCTTCCGCGCAATAAACGCTGGCACCCAAGTGGCAATACTCGTACCGACCACGGTGCTGTGCGAACAGCACGTGCGCTCACTCCGCCAGCGCTTTGCTGATTGGCCAGTGCGCGTCGAACAGCTCTCTCGACTAACCCGACCAGCTGATCGCCGCACAACACTCGAAGGACTAGCGAAGGGAGAAGTCGACCTAGTTGTAGGCACGCACCGCCTGTTATCTCGAGATGTGCAGTTCGCCGAACTTGGCTTAGTAATTATTGACGAAGAGCAGCGTTTCGGCGTGCGCCACAAAGAAGAGCTGAAAAAGAAGCGCGCCTTGGTTGATGTATTATCACTGTCAGCCACGCCAGTGCCACGCACGCTGCATATGGCTATGGCTGGCCTGCGCGATATCACCACCTTGTCGACCGCGCCAGCGGGGCGGCAGGAAGTGCATACTGAACTACGGCACGCCGATGAGCACGATTTTATCGGTGAGCTGCTACAGCGTGAACTGGCGCGCGGCGGCCAAGCTTTTTTTGTACACAACCGAATCAAGTCGCTCGAAACGGTTAAAGCAAAGCTGCAAGACATGGTGCCGCAAGCACGCATCGTCACGGGCCACGGACAGATGGAACCACGCGAACTCGAAAAGGCCATGTTGGCCTTTGTCCGTGGCGAGGCTGACATCCTAGTATCGACCACAATCATTGAAGCTGGGCTCGACATCCCAAATGCAAACACCATTTTCATCGATGACGCACATCGTTATGGCCTAGCTGATTTACACCAATTGCGCGGTCGCGTTGGTCGCGCTGACAAGCGCGGCTATTGCACGCTACTGATCCCGCGCGGCCAGCCGCTACCCCAAGATGCACGACGCCGACTCAAAGCTGTCGAAGAACTTCGCTACCTAGGCGCGGGCTTCCAGATCGCGATGCGCGACCTCGAGATTCGCGGCGCAGGCAATCTGCTCGGCGCTGAACAGTCCGGTCACATCCACGCGGTGGGCTACGAGACATACCGTCGCTTGCTGCACCACGCCGTCACCCGACTCAAGCGTGAAGGAGAAATCTCTGCTGCACGCGAAAACGGCGTAGAAGCAGTTGCTGACATTTCGCTGGGCGTACATGCGGCACTCTCAGCAGAGTACGTACCCGATGAAGAGGCCCGCCTAGCTGTCTTGCGCGAGTTCGATCGGGTGCGTGACCCGAAGCAACTAGAGTCGGCGCTCAGCGGAGTGCGTGACCGTTTCGGCCCGCCCGATGAAGGGGTGAGGCGCCTCGCTCAGCTCTTCTACCTGAAGTACCGCCTCGGCGCGCTTGGCTTAGCTGGAGTTCAGCGAGTCGACAGCCACCTGCTGCTCAAGCTGCGCGACCTAAAGACTCTAGAAAAGGCGCTGAAATCACTTTCCGAGGTCGACCTGCGGGTCATCACGCCTCGACGAGCTCACTGGGTGCTCCCCAAGAGCGATTGCAGCGCCGAGGAAGCTCTCGACTACCTCTACGAGTCAGCTGTGGCTTGCCGTCTGCCTCGCAAACGAGGACAATCGCCGACCCGCGCTCGCAAAGCCTGACCCTCTGCGACCTGCACTACGCCGATGCTACTCGCACCGATTCTTATCACTCTCGCCGCGGCAGCCGCCGCCCCCGCACAAGAACGCTCGCCCGTTTCGGGAGATCTGGCCGCCGTCGATCAACTGGTCGCAATCGTCAATGATCAAACACTGACTCGCCAGGACATTGAAATCGAGGTAGTGCGCTTCGCTCAGGAGCGCGGCATCGCACCCGAAACCCCAGGCATAGCCCGCGTCATCGCGCGCAACATGATTACCGACATGCTGTTCGCCGAGGGCTTTCGCCAAGCGGGCCTCGACGAGACCATTGTGGACCAGATTGTGAGCGACGAGATCAAGCGCAAGATACAAGATTTCGGCTCGTTAGCCTCTTATGAACGCCATCTAGCCTCGATAGGGCGCAACATCGCAGTCGAGCGACGCACTATTCGTCAGACAATCGTCGCCACATACTTCCAACAAGCTGAGCTGGGTATCGCTCCGGAATTGGGAGGCACCAACTACCGCAGCTTTATCACTGTTTCGCCGGCCGAGATTCAAAAGTACTACGAAGCTAAAAACGGTCAGTTCCGCTATCCGCGCCTAACTAATGTCCGCATCCTGATGGTGCGGGGAGGCGACAATGAAACCGTGGCCCGTAAAATCATCGAGGATGCGCGAGCTGCCTCAGCCACTGACGCCCTAGCTTTTGCCCGAGCCGCTGAAGCTCATTCGGTTTTTGGCAAAAGCCGCCAAAACCTAACTGGCCTAGTTGACCCAGCTACCGAAGGCCAGGTCAGCAGTTTCCGTGACTTCCTGGCCACCGCGGAAGCCGGGCAGATCTCAGCTATCGTCAAGAAATCTGGCTATTTGGTTGCGGCCCAAGCACATCAAGTACAGCCTGAAAAACAACTTACGATTGGTGAGGCACATCGCCAAATCGAGTCTGAGCTACTTGAGGACAAGCGCCTGCAAGCCCTTGACAAAGCGCTCAATCGGCAGCGGAAACGCTGCTATGTCTGGACCATCCCCGAGCTCTCCGGCATCCTGGACAACGTCTACGGTCTCCGCGACGCGTCCGAGGAAGAGCTGTAGAATCTTTTCCCCCGTTTGAACCATGCCGGGCCCCGGCACGTTCAGTGGCTGAAGCCATGTCCGAACACGAACCCGTCGAATTCGAAGTTTACCGCCGTTGGGAGGAAGAAGCCTCCTTCAACGAGGTGCTCGCTGAGCAACTTCAGAAGGCCCCCTACCTGATCGCTTCGGTGGTGCTTCACGGCATCGTCGGCTTGATTATCACGGGCATCATGCTGCTCCAGACCGAGGACACGGAAACTCCGACCCTCGTCATGCAGCCAGCACCGCCGCCACCGGAAGTCGAAGAAGAAGAGCCTCCACCGCCGGAAGAGGTGGTGGAAGAAGTTATCGAGGAGCCTGTCATCCAAGAGTCTGAGCTCGAGGAAACCGTCGAACTCGAATCCTTGGAAGAGACCGGTGACCCGGACTTCACCTCAGACGCTGCATTCGACTCGGACGCGTGGAACAACGCGGTCGGCCTAGGTGGTGGCGCCGGCGGGAAATATGGCGGTCGTGGCGGTCGTGGCGGTGGCAAGCGTGGCTCCCCCACCGAAACTGCTGTACTTGACGCCCTGAAGTGGCTGCGTGACCACCAGTCGCCGGATGGATTCTGGGACTGCGACGAGTTCATGTACCAAGACAAGTACCCAGACATGCCGCCGTCGGACGGGCCCGGCAGCGCTTCATGCGATGTCGGCGTAACAGGCTTGGCCCTACTCGCCTTCCTGGGCAACGGTCACACAACAAACAAGGGGGAGTTCCGGAAGCAGGTCTCGGACGGCATTAACTGGCTGAAGTCTGTGCAAGATATGTCAACCGGCCTCTACGGCGAAGAAGTCGGCAACGCCACGCTGTACAACCACTCGATCGCTTCGATGGCAATGGGTGAAGCGTATTACTTCTCCAAGTCACCCCTACTGAAGCGCAATATGAACAAAGGCGCTTCGCTGATCCTGAATGCGCAGAACCCCTACAACGCCTGGCGCTATTCGCTCGAGCCAGACGGCGACAACGACTCCTCCATTACGGGCTGGATGGTCTTCGCGCTAAAGACGGCCGAAGACGGTGGCTTCCCGATCGGTAAAGAAGTTTACCGCGGCTCCAAGGAGTGGTTTGACACCATGACCGACAAGGGTACCGGTCGTACTGGTTACGCCTTCGGCGATGGCGGTGGGCCAGGCGGTCGTCCGTCGCGCATCAAAGCGTACATCGAACGCTTCCCGCCGGAAGAGTCCGAAGCCCTTACCGCTGTAGCCCTTCTGTGCCAGATCTTTATGACTGACACCGACCAGGTCAAGCGCTGGAAGGACCATGAAGATTTCGAGATGCTGGACAAGCAGGCCAAGCTGATCGCCAACAAGCTCCCACTTTGGGATGAAGAAGGTGGCACTTGCGATATGTACTACTGGTACTACGGCACTTTCGCCATGAACCAGTGGGGCGGCAATGAGTGGAAGGCTTGGAAAAAGGCTATTGAGAAGGCCCTGCTCCCGAAC
>JAKVCF010000165.1 GCA_022447335.1 Planctomycetota bacterium
AACCGCCTCCGAACTACGCCTCCTACCACCGGAAAGCACTGGGGAGCCAACCAAGCAGCGGTAGGCCCAAACAGCGATCCCGGATAGAATGACGGGCTAGCCGCGCGCCCCTCCTTGGGAAAATGCGGCGCGAGATTCCTCAAATGACTCGTCCCGTCCCCCAGCTCGACCAGCTCCGATCGGACTTCTCCTATTGGGAGAAGACCGGCGACATGATCGATCAGCTCATTGACTTGATGCTGAACCATCGCCAGAGCGGCCACCCAGGTGGCTCACGCTCAAAGGTTCCAATGATGGTCGCCCTGACGCTTTCCGGCGTCATGCGCTGGGATATCCGCCACCCCGAGAAGGCCTTTGCTGACCGCTTCGTGCTAGTTGCGGGCCACTGCACTCCAGTCATATACGGAATGCTCGCGGTATATAACGAAGCGCTGCGCCGCATGTACCAAAAGACTGGCGACGAAAAGTACCTTGTCTACGGCGGAGCCGAGCGCACGCTAGTTTGGGAAGATTTGCTCAATCTACGCCGCAACAAGGGTCTCTCTGGTCATGCCGAAATGGAGGGCAAAACAATGTTCTTCAAGGCAAATACTGGCCCTAGTGGTCACGGCGCTCCCCCGTCAGCTGGCCTCGCACTCGCACTCAAACAGGCCGGCGCTGAAGAGGTAAAGGTCTTCGCGCTCGAAGGTGAAGGCGGCCACTCGGCCGGCTGTCACCACGAAACCAAGGCCACCGCTTGGGGCCTTGGCCTGTCCAATTTGGTTTACCTGCTTGACTGGAACGACCACGGCATCGACCCGCGCCCCTACTCGGACATGATCTATGGCGAGCCGAAAAGTTGGTTTGAGAGCTATGGCTTCTACACCACCGGAGCGCAGGACGGTCATGACTTCGATCAGCTCATCACTGCGCTGCTCGACAATGTCTACGCGGAAAATCAGCAACCACGCTGTACCTGGTTCCGCACCACCAAGGGTCGCGGCTACGGCGTGACCGGCTACAAGTCGCACGGCGCCGCCCACAAGCCGAACAACGAGTTGTTCTGGGCGACCAAGCAGGAGTTCGCTGAGAAGTACGGCGTCAGCTTCAGCGGCATGGGCGAGGGCAAGCCGGAGAGCGGCGAGGCCTTCACCGAGCAGACCGAGCAGAACATGCAGGCCGCGCTCTCGCTGCTGGACGATGAGAGTTTCTGCGCCTGGCTGGCTGACACCCTAGTCGCGCTTGGCGACTCAGTCCCGGCCGAGATCGACGGCGTCAACCTGGGTGACGATCCGAACCAGGACGCGGAGCTCACCGACCCGGCGACCCTGCCGAACGACATTTTCTTCGCCCCGGGCGAGAAGCAGCCGAACCGCGCCGGCTTCGCCAAGGTGGGCGCGCACCTCAATGCGGTCGCGCGCCGCAAGTACGGTCGCCCGATCGTGCTGGCCGCGAGCGCCGACCTCGCGGACTCGACCACCCTGTCTGGCTTTGCCAAGGACTCCGGCGACCAGCAGGGCTTCGGCTGGTATCACCGCGACGATAACCCGACTGGCTCGCTGCACCCGACCGCGATTACCGAGTTCAGCAACGCCGGCATGATGTGCGGCCTAGCCTCGGCCAATATGGCAGCCGACCCGGAGAATCACTTCTCCGGTTTCTGGGGCGCGACCTCGACCTATGGCTCCTTCAGCTATCTGAAGTACGGCCCCATGCGCCTCTACTCGCAGTTGGTGCAGGACAGCCCACTGAAGCACGGCAAGGTGATCTGGGTGGCCGGCCACTCCGGTCCGGAAACGGCGGAAGACTCGCGCACCCACTTCGGCATCTACTCGCCGGGTGTCACGCAGATGTTCCCGCGCGGCCAGGTCATCGACGTGCACCCCTACGAGCCGAACGAAGTCGGCCCGGCGCTCCTCGCTGCCCTCGGCACCAACGCGCCGATCGTCGCGCTGCACCTGACCCGTCCGCCGATCGAGGTGCCGGATCGCGCCGCGCTCGGCATGGGCGACTACCGCGAAGCCGCCAAGGGCGCCTACCTGATTCGCGACTACGACCCGAATCGTCCGAAGGAAGGCTGCATCTTCGTGCGCGGCACCTCGTGCACGGCGTCGGTGGTCGAGCTACTGAAGCAGGGCTGGTTCGACAACGATGGCCCGAACGTCAAGCTGGTCGCCGCCGTCAGCCATGAGCTCTTCATGCTGCAGCCAGAAAGCGACCGCAACGCGCTCGTGAGCGCAGAAGATTGGGCCAACAGCACCTTTATCACCAACAACGCCCGCCAGAATATGTGGCTGTGGACGGCCAACCGCGCCGCCTACGACTACGCAATGGGCCCCGACCACGATCAACAATGGCGTACCGGCGGCTCGGTCGATGAGATCATCGCCGAAGCCAAGCTCGACCCGGCCAGCCTGCAGGAAGGCATCAACCGCTTCGTCGCCGACCACGACAAGCGCATGTCCGACGGCTTTGTGCCGGCGGCGCTGTAAGGCGGTACGAGCAAAAAGAAGAAGGGAGGCGCGAATGATCGCGCCTCCCTTCTGCGTTCCGCGCCCCTAGTCCTCGGGCTGGGGGTCGGTCGGAAACTTCCAGTTCGGGTCGGCGATGTGCTGGCTGTGAATCACACGCATCAGCCGCTGCACGATCTCCGGGTGCTCGGCGGCGAGATCCTTGGTCTCGCCCGGGTCCGCCTCGAGGTCATAGATCTCGAGTGGCGCCTCGAGGTTCTTGCGCAGCTGCGTGCGCACCCCTTTCCACTTGCCCACGCGCACCGCCTGCGACGCCCCGCGCTCGTGGAACTCCCAATAAAGAAAGGGGTGCTCGCGCTGTTCGCCGCCAAGCAGAGTCGGTGCATAGCTGATGCCATCTAGGCCAGTCGGAATCGACAGCCCCGCCAGCTCACAGGCAGTCGGTAGGAAATCCCAGAAAGCAGAGATGTGATCTGTCACGCCCGGCTTAACCTTGCCTGGACACCAAGCCAATAAAGGCACACGAATGCCACCCTCATAGAGGTCACGCTTGATGCCACGGTAAGGCCCATTCGAATTAAACCACTACGGATCTGCGCCACCCTCGGCATGCGGACCATTGTCACTAGTAAAGATCACCAGGGTGCTCTCGGCCAAACCCATCTCGCGCAGTAAGTCGAGAATCTTTCCGACGTCAGCATCGAGCTGCGTGACCATGGCCGCAAAGGCTGCATGCGGAGTTTGCTGCGCCGAATAGTGTCGCCCCGGAAAGGGTCTTTCATCTCCCCACTGCCCAACAAACGGATCTATCAGCTCCTGCGGCGCCTCGATCGACGCATGCGGGATCGTATATGGCAAATAAAGGAAAAAGGGCACATCTGCCTTGCGTTCACCCAGCCAAGACAATGCGTCTTCAGTCAATAGCTCGTGCGTCCACTGCTCCCGATCAACCTCAATCTTCTCATCATCGCGAAAAAGGAAGTCGCGATAAAAAAAGTGAGCGTTACGCTGGCAGTTGTAACCAAAGCTGTGATCGAAGCCCTGCTCAAGCGGCGCGCCCTCGGTACCGGGAGGGCCCATTCCCCACTTACCAATAACTGCCGTCTCGTAATCCACCGCCTTGAGCAGCTCGGCAACTGTGACTTCATCCTTAGGTAACGGGAATTGGCCAAGCGGTTTGTATTCACGATTACCGCGCACCGCAACATGCCCCGTGTGCTTACCGGTCATCAAGACCGCGCGCGAAGGTGCACAGACCGTGCTGCCTGAGTAGTGCGAGGTGAAGCGCAAACCCTCAGCCGCCATCTGATCCAGCCGTGGCGTCTCGAATCGCACCTGCCCCTGTACTGAGAGATCGCCCCAGCCCAAATCATCCGCCATGATGTAAATAATATTCGGACGGCGGGCCTGAATATCCTGTGCCATCGCAGGCCCCGAGTTGACCAAGATAGGCGGCGGCGCCAGCTCCAATTGCGGACAAAGTAGAGTGAGAGCTGAAAGCAACATGACTTGATCCTAGCGATGTGGTCGGCTCACCAAGCCTCCACTCCTCAACTCAACCCAAGCTGAGCATCGCTGTAATTCGTACGACCCAAATGCCCAAACGTTGCAAGTACAACATTCTGAGGTTTCGTCAGAGCACCCGCCGATCACGAGTAATTTCGCCTGCAAGAAAATAAGACTTACGATTGCGCAATCTTCCGCAATACAAAAAATCAGCGATCGGGAAAGCTTCCCAATCGCTGACTTCCTTTTCCCCTTGCTACGGTGCCGAATATCGCCATCCCCTGCGATTCATCGGCTAGGAGGAGAACCCTTCTCGTAGCATCTTTCCTATCGACGACCACTCTCCATAATTGAGAACTTTTTCTAAGAAATTCTTC
>JAKVCF010000166.1 GCA_022447335.1 Planctomycetota bacterium
CATCGCCTACATCGATCCGAAAATGGTCTCCAGAAGATGTAGATAAACGCATTGCCGGAACGTGGATATTGACTGATGTAAGCGATCTCTTGAGCGCGTTTCCAGGCGGGACTCAAAAAAAGATGATGTTTAAACTCTCTCCAGAAAATCGGAGATATGTCCTATTCGAATCTAGAAATGCATATTCAAACGCGCAAAAAATGGATGGATATCAAAAGAATGCCGAAGGTACATACACTATTCGGCAAAAAGAGTTCGTAGATACGGGAGACCCATACTGGGAAGTTACTGTTCTAGGGAAGCTGAATGACCTGTCGCTTCCATTGAACCTAATTCTGACTGAAGATCGCTTCTATCTGTTCCCAAACGAAATGAGCGGGTCGATAGCAATACCCGATCCATCAAAAATGTCGCTAATAAAGATGCGTTGATAACGCCCCGAACACTTATGCGTTGGGCTCAACCTTGTGGGACGAAAACTAAGCTTCCAACGCGCCCCGAACTGACTTGACAACCTATGTCCATTTGGACACAGTTTGGACATGGACTTCGCCTCTGAGGTCCTACGCAGCTCCGCCAAATGCCTCTATACGAGGGGCATGGCGTCCCCGAGAGGATTCGAACCTCTGACCTACGGTTTAGGAAACCGTCGCTCTATCCTGCTGAGCTACGGGGACATACAAGGCCAGAAATCATAGCTCCGCTGAGCTGACTACCCGCCCGTAGATTTAACCGACTCTCCATCTGGGGGCCCCTTGCCCTGGGACTGAGATTCATCGCTAAAGTACTTTTCGACGATCCACTCAGGCTGGTGCACGTCTGCTTTTCGTTTCCGCCCGGTCAAATCGAATTTCATTGAACGCACATCGTCGACGACCAACGGGTGAGGGTCGTCTAACGCCATGTGATGCTCTTCCATCAATGCGCGAAGACGCGATAGCTGCTCCTTGTAAGTCGGATTATCGGCCAAGTTATTAATCTCGCCTGGGTCGTTCTTGAGATCAAAGAGCTGTTCGTGATCGATCGGTGGATATCGAATGAACTTCCATCGGCCATCACTGACCGCGCGCATCTTGTCCTCGTAAGTGAGATATATCGAGTCTCGAACGCTAGATGATTCGCCTTGCCAAACCGACTTTAGGCTCATGCCTTCGACTCCATCCGGAATATCTACTCCCGCTGCATCGAGCAGAGTTGGCATTAGATCATAGAGGTACGTCAGCGCCTCAGTCTCTCCATGGGGAATGCCTGGGCCCGCAATAATCAACGGGCAACCCATCGAGTGCTCGTAAACGCTCTGCTTACCAAGCAATCCATGACTGCCAACCGCTAAACCATGGTCTGCCGAAAAAACGACGATGGTGTTTTCTGCGCGACCGCAGCGATCTAGCGCCACGAGAATGCGCCCGATTTGATCGTCCATATGTGTGATCAGGCCGTAGTACTCCGCAATCTGATCACTGACCACTTCAGGGGTACGCGGCCAAGCCGCCAAACTTTCATCGCGCCCAGTCATCCATCCATTGTGGAAGGAATGCTGCGGAAGGAAGTTATTCGGCAGCGGGGCACGGTTCTCGTAGTAATACTCACGGTAGGGAAGCGGCGGTTGGCGCGGGTCATGCGGCGCGGTAAAGGAAACATAAGCAAAGAAGGGCTGATCTGAGCTCGAGTCGAGACCCTCCAAGAACTCGATCACTGAATTCGCAAACATCTCACTTGAGAATCCATCGCCTATGGCGCGCATTGAGAGTGTTCCGTCCTTCCTCACATGCTGAATGGGCACCTTTAGATGATCTGACATGCCACCAAACATCACACTCTTGCCCTGTTCAAAACTGCGAAGAAAAGACTTCTCTCCGTTATGCCACTTGCCAGTGCCAAACGTCGCATAGCCGGCCTCGCGCAAGGTTTCACCAAGAGTTGGCGCACCCTCCATGTTCATCTTGACGCGATATAGCGTGCGCCCGGTGTTGAGCATAGCTCGTGACGGCTGGCAAACTGCGCCGTGAATAGAGCCCATGCAGTAGTTGCGCCCAAATCGAAATCCGCGCTCGGATAACGAGTCGATCGCTGGGGTCTGGATATACGGATTACCAAAAGCCCCGACTGCATCGGGCTTATGGTCGTCCGCAAAAAGGAAGAGAATGCTCGGAAGGACCTCCTGCTGAGCCAGCAAAAAGGGACTCGTAATCCACATAAGGGCAGCAATGACGAGCGAGCGCATGCGCGCTATCCTAGTCGACCGTGTCGTCCAGCTGGACGACGACTCTCGACCACCCTCACCTCATGACTAACGCCTCCCCTGCCGACGCAATTCAACACTACATCGACGGAGCCACCAAAGGTGATGCTGACGCGATGAATGCTGCTTTCCACTGTGATGCGCGCATGTTTGGCGCACTCGGCGATCAGCGCTTCGATCTCCCAATCGCAGACATGATCGGAATGATTTCTGCTCAACCAGCTGATGTCGACGGAAATTTCCGGGCCACCGTGCGCTCGATCGAAGAACACGGTGATATTGCGACCGCAATCGTCGATGAGGAGAACTTATGGGGAAGCGTTGGATTCACGGATGTTTTCTCACTGGCACGCATCGATGGAAATTGGTTAATCGTGAATAAAACATTCACCCATACGGGTGGTGAACCGCCCGCTCACTAGTAGGCGCAAGATCTGTGTCGGGAAGCCTTCGAAGCTAAGTAAGCGTGCTTCAATTGCCAGCACGTAAAAGCAAGTCCTCAAGGTCGTAGTCCTCGAGCGCGCCCGGCACAACAAAGGCAAGTGCGTCACGATAAGCACTGTATCCCATCAGGTCGGTCCAACTCTGAAAGGGCATTTCGATCATGTGTGCGTCGGTGAAAAGATCCGGCGCGCATGCGTAAGCATGTGCCGCCGCCAATGCGGGGAGGCCACTCGCCACCAAGGTCTCTTTCCCTGGATGCTGTTCAGCGTAAGCAATGATTTGCTCCACCTGACGCCCGAGCAACGGCTTACCTAACAACACACCATATGCTCCATCCTTCCCGGCGGGACCGAAACTTCCATACCAAGGGCGATCGGTCGGCGTCAGCTCGCCTGTGCAAACCGGATCAACGAAATGCACGGTCCCAAGCGCCCCCGCGGGACGATCAGCGGTACGAGCCCCCGCCCCAATGACCATCCAAGTGCGCGCGGGGTCCGATTCCGAAGTCTCGCGCCACACATCCACACTAGCGATAAGCACCAAACCCGATGCGTCCTTCCAAACTTTCGCCTCGCGTTCGGCATCTCCCGAGGTCAATGCAGAAACTGCTCGTAGCCCACTACCGAATGCTGCATCCAAAGAATCGGCCATACGACGGCCATTCGCGATCCAACGAACGGCGATGCGCGCCCAAATTTCTCGGTCATCGGGAATTCTACGCTCCTGCTCTCGCTTCAATCGAAGTTGCTCTGCGCGTGCACGAATGAAATCATAAACCGTACGCTCGCCCTCCATCCAAACCACATGACCACGCGGCGTAACCTGCGCCTCCTGCAAAGTCATCGGGATTTCATCGGACCAACTGACTTCGACATCTCGCTGATCTAAATGCTTGGCTAAGAAGGCAACCGTTGCGCTCACAAGATCCTCACCCCACTGGTGCCCTCCTGACGCAACCACCATCTGCGCACGATCGGAAAATCCCGCAATCTGATAGATGCGCTGCAGCTGGTCAAAAGTGGCTCGCGTCCCTGTAATTGAGAAGAAATCTTCCTCCGCTGCACAAATCAAAAATGGCGCTGGCGCTCGCGCAATGAGGTAAGCGCCGTGATCCATACCGAACGATGCCTGCCCAAAAATATTCTGCTCGTCGTCCTGCGGACCGATTGTCTCCGAGAGCTCCTGCAAACTGGTGATGTAGCAGGCCGGCGCCGCTGCCTTTATTCGATCATCCAGCAGAAATAACTGCGAAGTCTGTGTACCACCTCCACTCTGACCACAAACACCCAGACTATCTGTACGAATATCTTCACGCGAAGTGAGGTAGTCAACACAGCGCATACCATCCCAAGCCTCAAGGCCCGCCTGACTCCAACCCACCAAACGCGCCTGACCACCGACAATGTTGTGCGAAGTCGTCCCCCAATGTTGCTGGCGTGAATCGTCGTTTTTAGGTGCTTGGATCC
>JAKVCF010000167.1 GCA_022447335.1 Planctomycetota bacterium
GCTGCTACAGGCTGCCGACACTCACCCGATCGCGCCGCTGCGCTTGCAGGAGTACACGACTAAAGTCCCCGGGCTGATAGACATTCTTCCGTCAGCGCGTCAGCGTGTGTTCCTGGCGCGAGGGGCGACTTTAGGCTTGGTTGCAGAGGGGACTAGTGGGGCTAGCCTGGCAACCTTCGAGCTCGATCCAGGTATAGCTTGGATGAACTTGGCTCCGCGTGAGGATTATCTGATTGTCGCGCGGACCGACAACACTTTTGAAGCTGTGCCCATGAACTTGGGCTTCCCGGGAGTTACTTCGGGCGCGTTATTTGGCAAGCTCACCTATGAAGGCTTGCCTTCGTCCGCATACACCTATCAGTCAACCGGTGGTACCGACGAGTACGAGCCGAAGATTTCACTAATCCCACTGATCATCGGCACGATTAAGGGGACCATTTGGGCGCTGTTGCCATCGATTCCGCTTGCGGTTGCCGGCGCACTTTATTGCGCGCGCTTCCTGCGCGGCCGGGCTCGTGAGACGATTAAGCCCCTCGTTGAACTGCTTGCGGGGATTCCTTCAGTAATCCTGGGGTTCGTCGGTGGTCTGTACTTAGCGCCGGCTTTGCAAGATCGCCTGCTGGCCCTCTTCCTTATCCCACTGGCGCTTGCTGGCGCGACAATGGCAATGGGGTGGCTTTGGGCGCGGCTTCCGCTACGCCGCCGGCAAAGCATGCACGAGGGCACAGCGGTCTTCGGGCTGGTTCCGGTTTATCTAATCTTGGGCGGGCTCATGTTGTGGGCGTCTCCGAGCATTGAGCTGGGGCTGTTCGATACTTCTTTCTCGCGCTGGGCAGCTGACTTCTTCGGCATTCCCTATGAACAGAAGAATGCAGTAGTCGTTGGCCTTGCGATGGGCTTTGCAGTTACCCCTCTTATCTTCACGCTTGCTGAAGACGCATACCGTAACGTGCCGCAAACGCTAGCAGATGCTTCACTTGCTCTTGGGGCCACTCCGTGGCAAACCGCGCGGCGAGTCATTTCGCCACCCGCCCGCCCAGGGGTGGTTGCGGCCATCATGTTGGGTCTAGGGCGTGCGGTGGGCGAGACGATGATCGTGCTAATGGCAACTGGGGGGACAGCTATCACCGAGTGGAATCCGCTTCAGGGGTTCCGTGCGCTGTCAGCCAATTTGGCGACAGAGCTGCCGGAGGCAGCAAAAGGAGAATCACTCTATCGAACATTATTCCTTAGCTCGCTACTGCTATTTGCGCTGACCTTTGTGATTAATACCTTGGCCGAAGTGGTCCGTGTCCGTGGGAGGAAGGACTTATGAGCCAAGCCGTCGACAAGATGCTTAAGCTTCGGGAAAATCCAAATCCGCCCGACGTTCGCGGCGGCGTTGGCGTTTTCTTTTCGGGCGGCGCTCTTTCCTGTGTGCTGGTTGCGGCCATCGCGCTCTTCAGCCTTCTATTTTGGCGCGGCGCGCAGGCTTTCTGGCCGCGCCCGCTGACGGAATGGAAAATGGAGAACGGCCAAGTCTTTTTGGTCGAGGAGTTTGAAACTAAAGCAGATGGCAGTATTCGCGCGCGAATCGCGAACCGCGAGTTCCAGCCGGGCCGCCTGGACTTTGTTGCGGAGCAGCCCGAGCTCATTGCTAGCCGCTCGAATCCTGAAAATGCGGTGCGGGTCGAGCGCGCCGAGAACGGGCCTTTCCACGGCTACTTGCTCAGTGAGGGCTTGGGCGACACGGGGGCCACTGGGCTGAATGTCAAGCGGCCAAACGGCGAGGAGGTCTTCTTGCCAGGCGATTCAGTGCTGCGCGTGCAGTATCCAAACCAGATGTCCTTTTTCGATCGCGTGGGCACTTGGTTAGCCAACCTTGGGCGCTTCATTATTGAAAAGCCACGTGAGGCGAATACAGAGGGTGGCGTGTTATCACCCCTGGTGGGGACCGCGTTGATGGTGTTCCTTATGACTCTGATGGTCATGCCATTTGGCGTGCTGGCCGCGGTGTACTTAAATGAGTACGCCAAGGACAGTTGGTTCACACATGTTTGCCGTGTAGCGGTTAACAACCTGGCCGGCGTGCCGTCGATTGTGTTTGGCGTATTTGGGCTCGGCTTCTTGATCTACGGGTTGGGCGACACCATCGACCACGTTTTATTTGGCGTGGGGGAAGGGGACCCCTCTATCTTTGGCAACCCGGGCTTACTTTGGGCGTCGGTCACGATGGCGCTGCTCACAGTGCCTGTGGTGGTAGTAGCGACCGAGGAAGGCCTTCGCGCGGTGCCACGGGAGCAGCGGGATGGCGCACTAGCCCTCGGAGCAACCCGCTGGGAGATGCTCAGCCGAGTGATCCTTCCCGGCGCAAAACCCGGTATTCTGACGGGTGCGATTCTCGCGATCTCCCGTGCAGCTGGCGAAGTCGCGCCACTGATGCTGACTGGCGTGGTCGGGCTCGAGCAAGAGTTGCCAATCAATGCCGAGCCACCTTTCATACACCTTCAGGAACGCTTCATGCACCTCGGATTCCACATCTATTCTGTAGGCTTCCAGTCGCCGAATGTCGAAGCTTCCGAGCCTCTGGTGTACGCCACAGCATCGCTACTGCTCGTCTTGGTGATTAGTTTGAACTTAGTGGCTATCCGTTGGCGCACGAAGGTGCGCCGATCCCTACAAGGACGATGACCGATACCGCCGTGACCGATGTCCCCTCCGAACCCAGCGTGAAACCGACGACCGACCTAGGCCGGATCGCAGCCGACTCGGCATCGCGCCGCGCGAAGCTCGAGCTTTCCGAGATGGTCATCCGCTCGGAAAATCTGGACTTCTTTTACGACCACTCAGCGCAAGCGCTTTTTAATGTCGACATTGACGTGCGCCGCGGGCAGGTCGTCGCCTTTATCGGCCCGTCGGGCTGTGGCAAGTCAACTTTCCTGCGCACGCTGAATCGTATGAATGACACGATTCCGAATACGCGGGTTGAGGGCCTAGTGAAACTTGACAACGTGGATATATATTCTCCAGATGTCGACGTGGTAGAACTGCGGCGACGAGTGGGGATGGTATTTCAGCGTCCAAACCCGTTCCCCATGTCGATTTATGACAACATCGCGTTTGGGCCGCGCTTACATAAGAAGCTGAGCAAGTCCGAGACGGATGATCTAGTCGAGCAGTGCTTGCGCGGCGCGGCCTTGTGGGATGAAACGCACGACCGGCTAAAGTCGTCCGCACTCACTTTGTCAGGTGGGCAGCAGCAGCGCTTATGTATCGCGCGGGCGCTGGCTAATGACCCGGAAGTGCTATTGCTCGACGAGCCTTGCTCGGCGCTTGACCCGAACTCGACAGCCAAGATTGAGGATTTGATATTCGAGTTGCGGGGGGACTACACCATCATCATTGTCACCCACAATATGCAGCAGGCCGCACGTGTTAGCGACCGCACAGCTTTTTTCTTAAAAGGAAAGCTCATCGAAGAAGACGAAACGACGCAAATATTTACGCGCCCGTCTCACGATGAAACCGAGGCCTACATAACCGGTAGATTCGGGTAGACAACGTGACTAAGCAACTCATTCGTGATCTTGAGCAGATTTCCAACGATTTGCTTCGCCTTACTGCAGCTGCGGAAGACGCGGTCAGCCAGTCGTTGTCCGCGATTCTTTCGCGAGATTTGGACCTGGCGCGCGCTGTCATCAAGGGTGACGAGCTCATTGACAGTATGGAGGTGCAGCTCGAGGAAGACTGTCTCAAGGTGCTTGCTTTGCACCAGCCGGTGGCGGGCGACTTGCGGTTTGTGATCTCGGCAATCAAGATAACAAGCGATCTTGAGCGCATTGGTGACTTAGCCAAGAGTGCCGCTAAGCGTGCAGTCGAAATTGGGGCTGGCCCACCCGTCGAGCCGCCCGACGGTTTCGAGCAGATGGCAGACGATGTGCGCGCAATGATTCGCAATGCGATTCACTCATTGGTGCGAAGCGACTCACGCCTAGCGCGGAAAGTGC
>JAKVCF010000168.1 GCA_022447335.1 Planctomycetota bacterium
ACGCCCTGCGAACCATTGCGAGTGACTCGATACTCCACAGCGCATGGAATGAAGCTTTCAAAGCGCCTCTCGATGAGTTTCTTGACAAACAACGCTTCCCGCAAAACGCTTGCCCACCGCCGATTGATCCGGCCAACCCATTTGAGCCATCGACTACGAGCACAGACTCGCGACACCTTGCTTGGCGAACAATGGCCCCCAGAGATCAACTGCTCGCCACAAGCCATTTTGTTCTCATAGGCAAAGCGCTCGAAGCTTTTCAAAGAACTATCCGTAGTGGCCCCTCTGCATTCGACCACTTCGCAGAAGAAATCCGAACAGGGCAACCAGAATCCCTTTCAATCGAAGTAAAACGCGGCTTTCGCCTCTTCGCTGGACGGGCCGAATGCCTGAACTGTCACTTCGGCCCTCGACTGAGCGACGGCGAATTCCATAATCTTGGCCTACAAACGCCAGACGGTGAAACGCATGACGAAGCAAGACCCGCCGGCATACGACAAGTCCGCGTCAGCCCATTCAACGGTCGAGGGAGCTGGTCTGATGACAACTCATTTCAGACAAACCAACACCTCATGTACATCGTTTCAAACGAACACACAGTAGGTGCATACAAGACCCCAACGCTCCGGAATCTAGGGGCCACCGCACCCTATGGGCATGATGGAAGGTTTTCGAATCTAGAAGACGTGATCGACTTCTATTCCGACCTTCCCGGCGATGCCTCAATTGGGCACAGGGAAGAAACTCTGATGCCACTGAAGCTGAGCCCGGAGGAGAAGCGCGACCTGATCGCGTTCCTAAACAGCTTGAACGCGAACCCAATATCCTGGCAGCAAGCAACTCCCGGAGCGGCCAAGCGATCCACACCGGGTACCAAGCGAGGCGAGTAGGGGCCCTCAGCAGCTATCCGGAGCCAATATCGCCCAAACCCTATCGTCTGATAATGAATATTATGTTGACATAAGGAGGGGGTGCGCGGTGCAAGGAGGTTCTCCTGAGCTTCAACTGCCCCAGAGCGTCGATTGGAGCCCCCGCTCTGCGGGCCCCTAATAGCCGCCCAATTACGTGCTCAGGATTCGGTCGTGGGAAAGCCCCTCGACGAAACCTCGGAAAACCCGGCTTCGCCCGGCTCGTGTCCCGCAAAGACTCGCTCCCAGCCTGCGTCGCGTCGACGTAGATAGCTGACTGAACCGGTCGGAATCTTCAGCTCCCGCCACTGCTGAACCTCTAAACCGACAGCGCGCCCAATTAGGCATCGCGTTGGGAACAAGTGCGAGACCACCACGTGTAGGCCCGCCGGCCGCCTCTCGAAATCGTCCCAAACCGCGTTTATGCGACTGGCCAGGTCGCCAAGGGACTCGCCGCCGTGGCCGCGCCACTCGTGCGGATCCGCCTCATGCGCCTCCAAATCCCCTGGGAAAGCCCCTAGGACTTCGGATTTTGACAAGCCGACCCAGCGGCCGCGGTCGATCTCACACAGCTCCGGCAACACTTGAGGTGCCGCTAGACCTAGCTCCTGGGCCACACATTCTGCCCCAAACCGAGCTCGTGCTAGTGGGCTGCACCACAAGCCGTTTGGGCGCAAGCCCCGAAGAAACCTCGCAGCCGCCCTAGCTTGCTCCCGACCAAGGTCGCTGAGAGGGACCTCAATTCCACCGTAAAATTGATCACCCTGAGCCGCCTCGACCTGCCCATGCCGGATCAACACTAGATCCATGACACCGATGTTACCCTTGCGGAACTTCTAGGCGATCTCGCCAGGCGGGACCCTTGGTACACTCTTTGCAGAGGTACGGGTGCCCCCTCCACCCGGAGAATGTCCATGAAAAGCTGGCTGATTCCGATCACGCTTCTTGCAGGCGCAGCGCTCTCTTCCGAGAGCGTAGCTCACGGCGGTACTTATCGCGGCCCAGGTGACACGGTGCCGCCAGGCGCTGGCGCACCGGCGACCCCGGCGACTCCCGCAACGCCCACCACGCCTACTACCCCCTCCACCCCAGCCACTCCGGCGACGCCGTCTACGCCGTCTACGCCTGCCACTCCAACCGCACCCCCGCCGCCTCAGCAACAGGCTGTCACGCAACCGGCGGGCGACTTGGTTGATCTGACTCGCTGGGAGTTCTGGTGGGAGTTCAACAAGGGCCCCTACCTAAATCTCAAGGCGAAGGTGCAATCCGGTGCAGTCAGCACCGGTGAGGGCGACATCCTGCAAGGACTGTCCGGCGGAGCTGCTGTTGCCAATACTTTTGCGCCGACACCGGCTCAGATCCAAGCCACTATCATTCCGCAACTCCGTGCACTGATCGACAAAGAAGACGATCGTGATATTGCAGGGGGCACCATGATGGCGCTGGCCAAAATCCAGCTAGATCCCACGGTAATGGATGTATTCAAGGGCAACCTGAATTCGGGGGACCAAGAGATCGCCGAAACTTCGGCTCTCGCTTACGGCGTACTGCAAAGTGCCGACGCATTCCCGATCCTGGTCGCATTGGCCGAGGACACCGCCGAAGGTCGCAGCCTCTGCGGAAAGCCAAATGGAGTTCCGGACCGCACGCGTGCCTTCGCGATCTACGGCATGGGCTTACTTGGCAGCAAGACCGATGACGAGAAACTACAGTCGGAGATCGCTGAGAAACTCTGGAACGTCCTAATCAACGATGACTCCAGCTTCAAGGATCTCCGTGCTGCAAGCGTGATCTCGATGGGCGTCGTGCCCTACTCGGATCCAACGATCCCGGTTGATCGCCTGCTGAGCTACCTCGAAGATGCTGACAACGATCACCTAGTTCGTTCGCACTGCCCGAATGCAATCTCCAAGATCCTGCAGACCGCCGCGGTCGATAATCCTTCCAACCCGCTGATTCAGCGCGCCATCGAGTCTTTCGAGAAGCTCGCAACCGGCCGCAACACCAAGAACGAAGTCATTCAATCTTCGGTCTACGCTCTCGGCATGCTAGCCAACGGTTCGGCGGAATTCCCAGCGGATGACGTCTTCAAAGCGATCGAGAATGTAGCGGACAAGGCCAAGGACAAGCAAGCTCAGAAGTTCTCGCGCATCGCAATGGCGTATCTCGGCGCCCGCGTCGCCGCTGACTCGCCAATCCGCGAGGAAGCAATTAAGTTCCTATTGGACGGCATGCGCAAAGGCAAGAGTGGCCTTGATGCTTGGTCGGGCCTCGCTCTCGGCGTGATGGCTTTCCACGTACAAGAGCAAGGCGGTGCCATGCCAGGCACTGTCGAAACTGCAGTCTTAACCAAATTTGAAAAGGAGGGCAACCAGCAGCGCAGGGGTGCCTACGCCGTCGCGCTCGGACTGATGAAGGGCGAAACTGCGAAGGAATCCTTACGTGAAGCTATCGACAAGAGTCGTGACGAAGGCTTCCAAGGCTATGCCTGCCTCGGCCTCGGCATGATCGGTGCACGTGAGTACAAGGACGATCTAATTCAGATCGTCAAGGACAATGTGCGGAAGCCCGACCTCCTCAAACAGGCCTCTATTTCACTGGGCTTGATGAAGGACAAGGATGTGTCGGTCGTGCTGCTCGAACTCATCAATCCGACGGACGGACGGAAGCCCAGCCTGGCCGTGCTCTCTGCTTCGGCAACCGCAATCGGCTTCATCGGCGACAAGAGCTCCGTCGAACCCCTGATTCAGACCATGAACAACGAGAGTCTCACGCCTCTAGCGCGTGCTTTTGCGGCAATCGCCCTAGGCGCGGTCTCCGAGGCTTACATGCTACCTTGGAACTCGCTGTACTCGGTCGACTTGAACTACCGCGCGGCAGTCACCACTTTGACCAACCAAGCCACCGGCATTCTAGACATCCTCTAGGCCCTCTCTTCGGCCTGAGCTTCGGGGGCCCCCCCCGCGGGGGGGGCCCGCGTGTTGTTTTTTGGGGGGACGCAAGGCCCCGGAATCGATAACCCCCCCCGCCCGCAACAAGCGCCCGACGG
>JAKVCF010000169.1 GCA_022447335.1 Planctomycetota bacterium
TCAGGTCGCGCTGGTAGGCGCGCAAGGTGTGCGGTGACACCTGCCGCACCTCGGCGAGGTGTCGCAAGAAGTCCTCGAGAAGCTCGTCGAGAGGCTTCGCCATCGCGATCCCATAATAAGGCTAACGATGACCGAGTTCCGCGTCCGAGTGCTTGAAGAGCTGCCCGCTGCCGATCCGGCTGCGGTTCTGCGCGCCGTACCCCGGGGGGCGGCGCCAGTATGGCTCGATGATGCCGAGCGGGGCGGTGGTTTTTTAGCGTGGAATCCGGATGCGCGCGTGTCCTGGCGGCTGCCCGCGCTTGCGGCGCAAGAGGGTGTCGGGCCGGGGCAGCAATGGCCGCTCTCGTCCGACCCCGTGCGCGATTGGGTAGCTCAAGGTCGCGACGAAGTCTGGAGCTGCGAAGTCGACTTGCCGTGGTTCGGTGGTTGGCTCGGTTTTCTAGGATTTGAACTGGGCCACTCCCACATCCCCTTTCCCTGGACTGTGGCTGAGCCGAGCGGCTTACCGCATGGTGGTTTTGCCCGTTATCCGTATGGGCTGTGGTTGACACCTGACACGACGTGGGTGCTGGGAGTCGAGGCCGATGCCGTGGCATGGCGCCAGGAGGTAGAGGTGGTTTTCCGGCGAGCCTCGAAACTGGCTTCGCCACGTCGCCCTGAGTTGCTATTTCGTTCGCAGACGCAAGCCAGTCAATTTCAGGAACAGGTGTGTGCATTACGCAGCGCGATTGGGGCGGGGGAGCTCTTTCAAGCCAATCTTTCGCATCGCCTTAGCGCGGACTTCGATGGCGATCCGCGCGAAGCCTATTGCGCCTTTCGCCCTGCGCAGCCGACCCAAATGTCGGCTTACTGGGAGGATGAGCACGGGCGCGCAATTTTGTCGTGGTCGCCCGAGCGCTTTTTGTCGATGCGCGGTTCGCTCGTACAAACCCGACCAATCAAGGGAACCGCGCCGCGTGGGCATTCGGAGGTCGAGGACCTGGCCTTGGCGCAGGCATTAGATGTCAACGAGAAAGAGCGTGCCGAGCTGACGATGATCGTTGACATGGCGCGCAACGATTTAGGGCAGATCGCACAAGCGGGGCGCGTGCGCGTGCTCTCGTCGGGCGAAGTGGAGGCTTACCCAACGCTTTTTCATCGCACCGCCACAGTCGAAGCCGAGCTGCGTTCCGAAGTCGACCTTGCCGACGTCTTGCGTGCCACCTTCCCGCCGGCTTCCGTCACAGGTGCACCCAAGGTGCGCGCGCTGCAAGCCATCTCTGAGCTCGAGCGAGAACAGCGCGGAGCCTACTGTGGAGCCTTCGGAATCTGGGTACCAGGCGCTGAGCGCGCTGACTTTTCGGTGTTGATCCGTACCGCGGTGGTCGCACAAGGGGCGATGCACTTGCGTGTCGGGGCTGGCATCGTGTGGGATTCTGACCCTGCGCGCGAATGGCAAGAGACCTGGATCAAGGCGCGCTATCTGGAAAGCCAATATGAGCCAACACCGTTTTGAGTCTGCTCAGATTCTGGTCATCGATGGCCAGGCTCTCGATGGCACGCAGCCGCAACTACTCGCCAACTTACCCGGTGTGCTGCGGGGTGAGGGCGTCTTCGAGACCTTTCTCGTCATTGATGGAGAGCCTACGCGTTTGATTGAACGCCACGAAGAGCGGCTGCGTCATTCGGCCGCCTTGCTAGGCATGGATCTGGGGGAACATGGGTTGCTCGTTGATGCACACGAGATTCTTTCAGTTTTACCAAAGGCAGGGCGATGGCGCGTACGCTACACCGTGCTGCGGGCGCACGATCGTGCATCCTTGCGTATCTGGACTGCTGGGCCGGTTTCGGCGCCACCCGATCAGGTTTCACTACTCTGGTCGCGCTATCGGCAAGATCCGGGAGATCCGCTTTCCGCGGCCAAGACCATTTCGCGTGCGAAGTACCAGGTGGCCCACGCCGAAGCGATCGAAGCGGGTTGCCAGGAGGCGCTGCTACCGACCATTGACGGAGATGTTTCCGAGTGCAGCGCGGCGAACCTTCTTATTTGGCAGGATGGGGCGTTGCGTACGCCAGGATTAGATCGAGGCGTTCTGCCGGGGGTGACCCGCGCTCTATTGCTTGAAGGCTGCCAGAAGGCCGGAATTCCGGCGTTTGAGCAGAAAATCTCGCAAAAACTTCTTTGCGAAGCAGAGGAGGTGTTCGTCAGCAATGCTGTGATCGGCGTAATTCCAGTGGATAAGATCAAAGGGCTGCGGGAGGGCTATCCAGGCAGCGCGGGCGCGATGCTTCCGCGATTGCGAGAGGCCTATCGAGCGGCCTTGCCTCACTTGCCGCCGGGGATTCCGCAGTAGTAAACACCATGATTTCGACCCTCTTCTTTTCCGCACTGACCTCCCTGCCGCTCGCGGCAGCGGCTCCGCAGGACAGCTTTGCCGAACAGGTAAAGGAGTACAGGGCGATTCTCGATGACCGCGAGCGCGAGTCTGAGGCTATAGCTCTAATCGACGCATTTGCTACGCGTTATGCCGAGCATTGCGCCCGTTTGGTCGAGATCGCTGACATGCTCGACATCGATGAGGGTAATCCCAAGGTGCTTAAGAAAGAGGCTAAGGATATTGAGAGCCAGCAGGAAGATTTGGCCAATCTTGTTTACCTCGCATTTAAGGAGCGCAAGCGCAGCACCGAAGGGCACCGTCGTCTGTGGAAAGGTGCTATTTTCGCCTTAGGTCAAATGGGCGAGAGCGGAGCCGAGCTTCTTTGGAAGGTTTATGGTGACAAGCGCTTCAAGAAGTCCGAAGAAGTTGAGTTCCGCGTAGCTTGCGTACAGCAAGTTGGCTCGACACGTGACTGGGCGCAGTGGGAAGAATTGGTTGATCTCCTTGACCACCACGAAGACCAGATCATTGCGGCTGCCGCCACTGCGCTAAAGAATTACCGCGAAGCGCCGGGAAAGATTCGACTGGAAGCTTGTGGCAAGCTGGTGAACTTCCTGAATAGTTACTACAACGCTGCCTCCAATCCGGAAGACACCACGGCTCGTCAGCGCTACCGGATGGTCAATCGCCCGATGCTCGATGCACTATCCGAGATGGCGGGCCAGACTTTCCCGAAGCCGCTGGACTGGCGGAAGTGGTACAACGATAACAAGAAGAATAGGGAGATTTGGTCGGACGAATAAGTATCGCCGTCGGCTTGCTCCTCACCGTGGTGGGGTGCTCGGACGAACCAGCCGCGAAGATTGCCGTCGCAGCGCCGGGGGACCGAGTGGCTTGGGTTGGCACTTCGGATGCGCTTGAGGTTGTTCTCGAGCGTGTCACGCCTTTGTACCAGGAGCAGTTGAGCGGAAAGAACGAAGACGCTCTATTACGGGAGGCCTTTGCCATTGACTCTGAAGAGCAACTTTTCCGCCTCCATCTTTTTGGGGATTCACAAGCCGTGTCTTCTTCCGGTTCAGTGCGATTTGGTGGTGTAGAGTTGCATAGCTTCGCCGATGCGCCCGCTGATTTGAATGCGCAGGAGCGCTTGCTTTGGCGCGCAGTTCTACAGGGTTTGCCGCTACAGGAAAACGAAGAACGCGTGCGTCGTAGTCTGATCATGCGCGGCCGCAATGTGAAAGATCAGGCATTCCAAGAGGGCAGGCCACAGTGGTTGAGTGGGCAGCGATCTCTCACACTTCGCCGTGAGGTTTGGAGCGAATATGCCAGGCGTGTGTTTTTCGATGCAGCTGTAGCACCTCGCTCAGAATCCCCAGACCTTAAATTTTCTGATCCCGAAGCTTCCTTGACCGATGAGTGAATTTCCCCCTGAACCGATCCAACCACGTGCGCAGCTGCCGCAAGCTAGTCCGGAGCAATCCGAAGTCCTGCTGCGAAATCGGGATGTGCAAGCATTGAGCCGATCTTTCCGTCGCATGGCCGAGGTGCAGGAGGCTATGTTGGAACACCTCAAT
>JAKVCF010000017.1 GCA_022447335.1 Planctomycetota bacterium
TGGACGGCACTGTGATAGATGAGAGCCTGGATATCATGCGCTGGGCACTTGGCAAAAACGACTCTGAAAGATGGCTACCGGCGATGGGTGCCGAGTGTGAGTCCTGCGATGCATTAATCGATCAGAACGACGGTGACTTCAAGCACCACCTCGATCGATATAAGTACGCTACGCGTTACGATCATGTTGACGAGGTGGATCATCGAACGGCTGCAGCCGATATTTTGCAAGACTTAAACGACCGGCTTCTGTCACATCCCTATTTGCTTGGCGATCGCTTTACCTTAGCCGATGCAGCGATCGCCCCCTTTGTTCGACAGTTTGCTTTTACTGATCGTGATTGGTTCGATGCGCAGCCCTGGGGTTGTCTGCGAAATTGGCTTGATGCTTTCATCGCTTCGCCGCGTTTTCAGCGCATTATGATCAAGTACCCAGTTTGGAGAGTAGATCAATCCCCCTTCGTTCTCGAATGGAGCGATTAAGATTCTGTGGTTTCAGTCGATTAGTCGGCTCGGAATAGTGGGTAGGGCGTAGGGAACAGGTCGTCGACGCCTTCTATTGTCGCTTGACTGATGTAGCCCTGAAGCAGTCGACCTTCATTCACCGAGCGTTGCGTGTGTATTTGCAAATGGGTGTGGGTGAACCATTGTCCGCTGTCCCCATGAGAACCAGTAATTGCGAAGGGCTCAGCTCGCTCGACAGGCTGCCTTTCTTCGACGGAAAAGTGTGTGTTTAGATGGCCATATAAAGAATAGAAGTCAGTTTCTCCCTCGTGATCTATGCCTGCCGCGTGAAGTAGCACGATATATCCGCCATAGTTGCCAATGCCTTCGTCCAATCCGAGGGTGTGCACTGTGCCGCTGAGTGGTGCAAATAGCTGTGCGCCCTTGGGTACGATCACATCTAGCCCGGCATGAATTACACGGCCTTCTTCTGCCATCTGTGGGAAGAGGCGTAGCAGTGCGGCACGTTCTTCCAGGTAGTGACTAAGTCCCCAGCTCTTGTTAGCTGCAGCTAGCTCGGCGAAGACTTGTGCTTGGAAGCGGTCGAAGTCGCCACTGGCGTATTCATAAACTTTGGGGTTGCCGGACGAGAAGTCAAAGATATGTGGATCGCCTTTTAGTAGTTCGCCGAATAGAGGAGCGGGCCGAAAGTCCTCCGAGCGCGTCAGGAGTAGGTAGCTCATGCCATCCGGCGAGTTTTGGCCACTGCGCGAGATTGCTTAGGCCAAGAAGGGCTCGTCGATCGAACGCGAGGGCAGAGTAAACCAACGCGGTCCGCTGTCTGTCATGTAAAAGTGGTCTTCAAGTCGCACGCCGAATTCGCCGGGCACGCAGATCATCGGTTCGTTGCTAAAGCACATGCCTGGGGCAAGTGGAGTGCGATCGCTGCCGACGAGGTATGGGCCTTCGTGAATATCGAGGCCAATGCCGTGGCCAGTGCGGTGCGGCAGGCCGGGCAGCGCATATTCCGGGCCAAAGCCCCGGGCTTCTAGGCTGCGACGCGCGGCGGCGTCAACTTCGCAGCAAGGCGTGCCAAGTTGCGCTGCTTCGAAGGCCGCGGCCTGTGCTTCCTTTTCAGCGTTCCACACTTCTCGGTGGCGTGCAGTCGGTTCACCAAACACATAGCTGCGTGTGATGTCGGACTGGTAGCCGTGGAGGGTGCAGCCCGTATCGATTAGTACCATGTCTCCTTCTTTCAGCGTTTGCGGATGTGGCACTCCGTGTGGGTAGGCGGTGGCTTCTCCGAATAGCGCGATGCAGAAGTTCGATCCGCCTGGGGCGCCGAGTGCCTGGTGTGCCTGATTCAAGAACTCTTCTACCTCAGTTGTGACGATGCCTGGACGCAGTATCGCGGCCGCGGCCGCGTGTGCTTCTAGAGTCATGTCCTTAGCGCGCTGCATCAGTGCAATTTCAGCGCCTGACTTGCGGCCGCGACATTCCTGAATTGCCGCGCCGGCGTCGATTAAGACGAAATTTTCGTCGATTGTTTCACGCACCCCCTCAGTCAGGAAAAAGGGGCAAGATGGATCCAGGCCGATTCGGCCACTGTTCAGGCCGAGTTTCCGCAAGGTATCGCACAGCAAAGAATATGGGGACTCATGCTCATGCCAGAGCGCAACCGGACCTGCGATTACCATTCGCCGTTCAAGCGTCCCTAGTTCAAAGTGGGGCGACAGATAGTGCAGCTGATTGTCGGCGGTCAGAATTGCGCCTACTAGTCGCTCGCTGGGATGCCAGCTAGTTCCTGTGAAGTAGCGAAGGTTGGACCCGCCATGCAGATAGATGGCATCGAGGCGAGAAGTTGCCATCTCGTGGGTTAGAGCCTTGAGCCGATCTTGATGTTCGCTGGCCTGAATCGGCTTCATTCCAGCCGTGCGGTCACCGAGTCGTGCTAGCGCATCGCTGGTAGAAGTGCCTCCCACTTCGCTTGTCATGAGCGTGATCCTACAGTTGCGGCACCTATGTCATGGGGATGGAATGCAGGTGGTGACTTAGAGGTCAATGGAGTTGCTGACCGAGCAGCTCTGCACATCGACTGCTTGCACACGAATTACGCCACAGGCATTGGCCGGAACATTCGTGGTGAGCGAAGTAGATTTTCCGATCGAAGCAAGGATTGGATTATCAATGTTAAGCGTTATGCCTAGGCAAGATGGTCCGTTGTACACATAAGTCCCCGGCTTGCCGTAGGCCCAAGCGATGTTGCCGCCCGGAGTTTCACCACTGACTTCAAAGCGCATCTTGCGACCGCAGGTTCCCGAAGCCACTTGCAACTCGAATCCTCCCGAGACTTCAGTCGCCCCTCGCACAACCAGTGCGTAGTCGGCATCCAGCTCAGAAGTTTCAGTATGTGTGTCCTGGTTGATTTCATCAGCGAAGACCTCTACTTTCCAAGTTCCCGCCGCCGGGTTTTCGAGTATGACGTGTTCTACGGGATCTTTGGTATTCGAGACCCCGCTCGACCTACTGTAGTTATAAGAGCTACCATTCAGCCCATTGTTGCCCCAGTAGATCGTGCCGTCCGGTGCGGTTACCTTGAGCGACATGTCGTTGATGCGGTGTAGCGAGGAGCTCGTGGTTCCGGCGCGATCGATATAGACCAGAGTGGCTTGGAACTGATTAGTGTTCGGCGGAACCGTCATTGTGTAGCTGCTCGACTCGTTTTGCTGCAGTACATCGGACTCATCTACCCAGAACAGTTCGGATGAGGTGTCGTACATCTCGCGCAGGTCGGGACGTCCCCATCCTTGGCGAGTGCGAGTAATGTCGTCCTGAGTGTCTGGGTACTGCCAAGCAGTGTTCATCATGATGGCGCGCGCTGTCGTTGAATGTGGACGACTATCAAAAACGGTAGCAGCGGTTGGATTATTGAAGTATCCGTTGTGCCACATCTCGTAGAACAGTGCGAAGTGGCCTGAAACAATTGGTGTCGCACCGGAGGTGCCGCCGAAGCTACTTGTATTTACACAGTCAATCGAGTCATAGAAGGCATTCATGTCCGGCTTGATTCGGCCGTCTGCCGCCGGGCCTGTTGAAGCCCCGCCGTTCCAGTCGTCGTTGTTATTATTGAAGTCGCCGTAATGGCGAATGCCGCCTACTGAAACGATGTTCTTGGCCCAAGCTTGTGGGCGCGAATCCTGATTTCCGGCATTCGACTGTGATTGCGTGATGACGATGTGATTGATGAAAATGATGTCGTCCATTTGCTGCGAGATCGAGGTATACGATCGCGTTCGCGAGTCACCCCAGCTGTTGGTTTGATAGACCGCTTTATAGTTCAATGTTGGGTTTACCAGTTCAGCTGTGTGCGCATAGCGGTTACCTCCGTAGCTGCCGTAGTCCGCCATGATTCCCTGTGCATCGGGTGCCAGGCCACGATCAGTGCCGCTAGTATCCGCGAAGTTAATGCTGTAGGTTGAAGTGCCGTGTGAGCTGGAGTTGTAGCCGCCATGGTTGATCGGCGTATAGCGCCAGGCGCGGTTTCCGCCATCAAATCCACTGTCCATCACTTCGGCGCGCACGCCGGTTCCATCAAATCCGGTTAATCCTTCGACATAGTCGGCGCCCATCAGGTTGCGTACGCGGTCCATATCAGTTTCCGGATCGCTCCAGCGATCGATGCCGAGCACTTCGCTTTGGCGAATGACTTGTAGTAACTGGTTAGGGGTGAGTGAGGCTTCAAGGATCCATCCCTCATCGATCATGGCTTCGACTTCGCCGCCAATCGCACGCACGTAATCGGCGACAACAGCTTTCTGCACTGGGCCCCAATCACCGACTACAATTCGGTAGCGGTCATGCGTAAGGCGGTTGTTTAGTAAATCGTGGAGTAGTTCATTTTCGACTTTGTAGGCCGGATGGAACTTGCCGACCCAGCGGACAAAGGGAAGTTCGGCGACCTCTTTGACAGTCGCTGCGTCGAGTTCCCAGATGTTTCCATGCCAGGCTAGGAAGCGCTGGTCGACCCCGCCAAGCTCGCGTATTTCTTTACGCCACGGTTCGAGTCCGGCGGCGATGTACTGCACGATGTACAGTTGATGACCTTCAGGGGCTCGCAATACGTCTGGGATGGGCGGCTCACTATCGGCCAGTGGATTGAAGTCGCGATAGGTAAGTTTTACTTCGTAGGACGTTTGGCGGTCACGGCCAAATGTGAGACCTCCGTCGAGTGACGTGCGATACCAGGAGACGATTTCGCCATCCGCATTAGCGCCGACCCAGGTCTGGGCCACGGTGTTGCCGTGACGGATAGTCTGCACATCACTCACCTGAACAGGCGCTGCTGCAGCAAGGAGCAAGAGGGGGAGAGGGGAGAGCATGACTAGAGAGAGAAACAGCCCACAAGCAATGGGCTATCTAGCCTACCAGGGAAAGTGGCCCCTCGGGCTTGATCAGCGGCGAATGTGCTCGGCTCGTGTACGGTAATCCGCCGCCAGTTTGTGCAAGCCATAGCTCTCGAAGGCTTTGGCCAGGAAAGTCCAGTTTCGGTCGCGCTTCTTTAGGCGTGTACCGAAGTGCAGCTTGGCAGCCGAAGTATTGCGAGCATCCATCGTTGCGACGATAGCGGCGTCGCGGAGTAAGTCGCCCATCTTTACTTTTCCCTGATAGACCACGCAGAGTTGGCCATCTGCATCGAGCAGTAGGCTGGTGGGGAGCGGCGTGCCAGTTGGAGTGCCGAGCACCTCGTAAAGCACGGCTTCCAGCGACTGCATGAAGGTTTCATTCGTGTAGCCAGCGTGTTTCTGTAGCCCGAAGTTAGTGAGCATCTCATCAGCGCGGGCGCGATTTTCCGGGCCATCTGTATTCAGTGGTACGACGCGCAGGCCGCGTCCAGAGATCTGTTCAGCGCGGCGCTGGAAAGCGCCGAATTCCTTAAGGCAGTTCACGCAGTTGATACCCCACAGGTTAATCAGCGTTGGGCCAGGGCCGAGGTCGGCAATAGTGCGGTCGGGATGGTCTTCTGACGGAATTGGCAGCGCGTGCAGCGGAATTTTTTCGATCAATGGGATGCGCACGACCGGGTTACCAGCGCGGGGCACCGGTGTAGCCTCGGCCGACGCCAGCGATACATGGGTTTGCATTGCAAATCCGACCGAACTTTCGGCGCCTTCCTCTAGGCCGTGTACGCGATTAATACGTAGTTTCTCGAAAGTTTGTTCGTTGCCGTTCGGCCAGACTACTCGTACTTGATCGATTGTAGTTGCATTACCGAGACCAAAGTGCAGGGTCTTGCTCGACTGCGACAGGAAGCTGTCACCGGCTTGGAGAGTTTGTCGTAGTACGCGGTTACCACTGTGCACAAAGACCTGTGCGCCGATCGCGTCACGGTTGCTCTGCGTGCCGCGTAGGCGTAGTGCGACGAAGTTGCCCGCCTCGGCCTGGTTTAACATCAGACGGAAACGAGGCGCGGTTCGGGATCGCAATAGCAAGTCGAGTCGGCCATCACCATCCCAATCTAAGGTCGTGACCGCGCGCCCGTCGTCGGCGAAGTCAGCATGTGAGGTGGCGCTAACATCGCAGAAAGTTCCATCGCCGTTGTTGAGGAAGACATGGTTTTTCTCACCTCCACTCCAGGAGATGCCCTGCGTGCGGGTGAGCTCCTGGATGCTGGACCACGCTTGTTCATACTCTTCAGTAGCTTCGGTATCTGTAGGGGATTGCGACGTCACGCGTCGCCAGAAAAAACTTCACAAGTCATCCTTCACAGGTCCAGTCAAGAAGCCGTTTGGTGAGTAGATGTCGGCGTAGCCGTCGTTGTTGAGATCCGCGAATTTTGATCCCCAACTCCATCCTGCAATCGCGATTCCTGCGGTCTCAGTGACATCTATGAAGTTCCCCTTGCCATCATTGGCTAGTAGCGTGTTTCCTCGGGCGTGCCGCACGTACTCATGTGCTACCTCACCGTGGTTCTCGCCCTGGAACTGTTGCTGTGGCGCAATGCGTAGTCCCGCTGAGCTGAACATGTTGGTGATCAGGAGGTCCATATCACCATCGAGGTCGAAGTCAGAGGTCGCCAAGCCCATGACCGCCGCGCGGTCTTCTGCTCCGCGTTCGGTCGCCACATCGCGGAACTTCCCGTCTTGATTCAGGTAGAGATTGTTGTCGCCGAAGTCATTGGCGACATAGAGATCCAGATCCCCGTCCCCATCAAAGTCCTCCCAGATTGATGCTAGAGAGAACTTGCTGTTGTTGTGGTCCAGACCAACTTCCTCAGTAGCGTCGACGAATTTACCAACTCCATCATTGCGCCAATAGAAGTTAGAGGCCCCATTGTTTGCGTTGTTATAGGGCGTAGGCACGCCGCCCATGATTCCGTTTGCGACATATCGCACTGCGTACAGATCCAAGTCACCATCTTTGTCTGGATCTGCTGCAGATAGTGAATAGATATCCTCGAATCCCTTGCCATTTAGGGGAGTGAAGTTATCAAACCGGCCTTGACCATCGTTGTAGGCAACTAGCAGATTGGCGCCCAAGGAAGCTACGAAGTCCTGGTCGCCATCGTTGTCAAGATCGATTAGCAGGGCTGACCGCGTCGATTCTAAGAAGTCGAGACCGCTACTTTCACTAGCATCACGCAGCGTTCCGTCGGCGGTATGGATGAGCAGGCGATTCGGGGCGCCGCCATGTGCGCAGAGATAGATATCGTCGCGCCCATCGCCATTGACGTCTCCGACGGCCATGCCTTGTGAGCCAATAAATGCTTGCCCGATCAGGCGGTCGACTTTCTGGTGGTAGTCATCGATGCCTGTTAGGATCTCACGCTCCCAAAATCCGAGTGATGAGGTGAGATGTCCGGTGACCTCGCGGAATAGTGGCTTCGGAGTGCGAAATTCTTCGTAGTCGAGCACTGCAATGCCGCGGAGCTTCGGGGCAGTGTCGTCGTCTGCGGCCCAATCGGTCATCCAGATTGCGTTGATCTGAATTTGCGATCCATCGGCCTCGCTTACTGACCAGTGAACCAGTGCTTTCCCGCGGAAAGAATCGTCATCCATCTGGATGTCGACGAACTTGACGAAGGGGTGTGCGTCAGCGTGACCGAGCGCTTCGCGAAGCGGCGCGACCAGGAGTTCCCAGTCCATTGTTTTTGGTGTGGCGCCCCAGTCGTCCGCATGCAAAACTTGCATCCCATCCCGGTCCATAAGTGGGGCTAGAGTTTTTGGCCGCAGCGCGGTGAAGGCGGCGAGTTCGCTCGAGATTCCTTTTTCCGGGAAGGGCAGGTTGGCATCGCCCAGTGCGGCTACAAACTTCTTAAGAATCGGCTTGGCCGAATCGTGCAGGACTTCACTGCGCCAGCCGTCATAGCCCGCGTCGACACGACGGAAGCTTTCTTCCGCCCACGCTGGAAGCGTGGCCGTGCGTTTTTCGATCAAGATGTTGGGATCTTTCGGCTCTTGCGCAGGGGAGGGAGCGCTGCCGAAAGCCAACATCGACATCAGGCCGACGCAGGTGCGCCGACCTAGGTCGGGTCGCATTATCACTTGGGGAGGAGAGCGAGGGATTCGGCGCAAGCGCCGGGGGTCTTTTAATGTACTCTGGAAACGCCTCTCAGCAAAGGCGACTGGCCCGGTATTTATTACTCCCAGGGCAGTCGGTGGCTTGAGGACAAGTAGGATGAGTGGCGATGCGCGCACTCCTCACTTGCAGTTTGCTGCTTTTTGCCGCATGCGGTGGTGGGGATTCGAGTGTCGGACTACTCGCTCCCGATGATGGCCCCTTTGTTCGAGATACCGGAGGAATTCTCAAGGACGAGCAGGCTTGCTACGACGTACAGCACTACGACCTCGATATGCAGGTCTTTCCGGATCGCCGTGAGATCGCGGCTACGCTGCATGCACGCATTGCGATCACGGCATCGACCGACAAGGTGCTCTTCAATCTGGATCCAGCGCTTGCCGTCGAAGAAGTCTTAGACCATGCTGGCGGCGCGCTCGCCTTTGAGCATCACAACGATCTGTTGATGGTGGGCCTATCGGGTGAGGCGATAGTTGGTGAGGTGCGCCAGATTTCTATTCGCTACGGCGGTAGGCCGCGCACTGCACCTCGCCCGCCGTGGGAGGGGGGCTTTCAGTGGGAGCAAACGCCTTCCGGCGCGCACTGGATTGCTACAGCCTGTCAGATGGAAGGGGCCGATCTCTGGTGGCCATGCAAAGACCACCCGTCAGACAAGGCCGAGAGTGTCGATTTGCATTTCCGTGTGCCTAGCAATCTTGTAGCTGCCAGTAACGGCAAGTTGGATCGTATAGAGGACCATGAAGACGGAACAGTGACATATCATTGGAAGGTTTCGACGCCGATCCCAAATTACGCGGTGGCGCTAAACATTGCGCCTTACGAGAAGCTTGAAGCGCAGTACACCAGTGTGGCTGGGACGCCATTGCCTGTGCAGTTTTGGGTGCTTCCCGAGTCGATCGATAATGGGCGCAAGATTCTTCCCGAGTTCGTTGACCACTTGCGATGGTTTGAGCAGACGCTCGGACCATACCCTTTTCGCGCGGATAAGTACGGCGTTGTCGAGACGCCTCACCTCGGCATGGAGCATCAGACGATCATTGCTTATGGAAATCAGTTTCGGCCTTTCCGGTTTGGATTCGATTGGCTGCACCACCATGAATTGGCGCACGAGTGGTTCTCGAACCTTGTGACAGCACCGGATTGGAACGACTTCTGGATTCACGAGGGATTTGGAAGCTACGTGCAGAAGCTATATGTAGAGGATCGCGAAGGCGCTGGGAGGTATCGAGAGTACCTTGCGAGTGTGCGTGGGAATCTGCACAACGTAAAGTCAGTCGCTCCGCGCGAGCCGCGGTCAAGTGCGCAAATGTACTTCCTCGACGCGAGTGCCCCGGAAGGGAAAAAGCCGAGCGATAGCGACATCTACTACAAGGGCGAGTGGGTGCTTCACACTCTGCGTTGGCTGATTGGCAAAGGTGATCTGATGTCGACTTTCCGAAAAATGTGCTACTCCGATTCCTACGCGAGCGGAGACGAATCAGGCGGGGCGGTGCACTTTTTTACAACCGATGACTATGTGGATTTGGTTGAGGCCGAGACCGGGCTGGAGATGGGCTGGTTCTTCGAACTTTATATTCGCCAGCCTGAGTTACCCGAACTTGTTGTCAAGCGACACTCCGAGGATGTTTACCATTTTTCGTGGAAGACTCCAGGCAACATAGAGTTCCCGATGCCGATCGAAGTTTTTATCGGCGGTGTGCCGCGCCGTCTAGAGATACCAGTAGGCGGCAGTACAGTTATCGTTCCTGTTGGCGCCTCCATCGAGATTGACCCATTTGATCGCGTCTTGCGTAAGCACAACCATTGTTTGGGCGGATGATCACGGATTTGCGCTAATCATGCACTATTTCCTTCGTTTTCTCAGCACGGCAGTCATAGGCATCTTGCTTGCGCATTTAGCGCGTGCGCAAGTCGACACAGCATCGGTTACTGGAGAAAATCAGGCGCTCGAGTTTGGTCGCGAAGCGATGGTGGATGGTCGTCATGAGGAAGCGGTCGGCCACTTCCTTTATGCGCTCGCGCGAACGGATCAACCCGAAGAGGTGCTTAAGCTGCTGATCGAGAATGCAGCGGAAGACTCGGACGCGCTTGCGCTTTGGGCCATTGATCTAGCGAATGCGCGCATTGATGAAGGTGGTCGCTTGAAGATGCCGCGGGCTCTAAGTAGCTTGATTGGTGAAGATGGCAGTCTGGGGGAATGGGCAGGATGGCCAGAGCGATTAGCGCGTGCACGAGCGATGGCGGTGCGCGGATTATTGAAGGAGATTGAGAAGAAGGCCAAGGGGAGGCGACCGGGTGCCAAGGTGCAGCAAGAGTGGCTCGAGGACTTCGCTCGTGCAGTAGCCGCACCGTCGCCGGAACTGCTAGCCAGGCTCGAGAACTACGGGCCTGAGATCGAGAGCTCCCGCAGGGAGTGGCGTCAGGTCATGGATGCCATGCGCAAGCAGGGAAGTTCGCTGATCAGTAGTGGGCAGTGGACTGAGGCTGTGCGCATGGGGCGCGCTTTGCGTGGACTAGTTGCTCAGGCAGGTTTTGGCGATGAGCTGCAGGGTCCGCCGGCGCCTTCAATGGATCTCGAGGCGGCCGCGGTCGGCAATATTTTGGGTCGGGCGCGCGCGGTACTCGCGCGTGCGAATGACCTCATATTCTCGCTTACAGAGCTTGAGGGCATGAGTCGGTTGCAGCGGCGTGAGCTGACAGTAGACCGCGCCAGTTTTGGTCGCCCTGCGGTCACGCATTCGCCGCGTGATTGGTATCGGGTCGAGACTTCTTGTGGCTGGGAGACGCTTTACGGTTCCGCGACCACAGTTGAGTATCACCACGTGCGACTTGCCAACTTCTTTGGTCGCGACCCCTTTGTTGACACACAAGGAAACTTGCGTCAGCAAGGTATTTTGCGCGTCGTGCCAGAGGCTTATGGCTTGGAGGCGGAAGGCTCGCCGCATTGGTGGGCGGGCGGTTTTCAGGGCGGAAATGTGACCACCCTGCAGTTCACGATGTCGACTATTCCAGGCCTCGGGCGCGGCATTACGCACGAGTTGACTCACCGCTTTGATGGCGCCATTTATCCGGGTCTTCCGGGCTGGCTTGTCGAAGGAAAGGCGAGCTGGACTGCAGGAGCCTATGGGTCGATGAAGGAGGCCAACTTCGTTTTGAACCACTGCAGCTACGGAACGCAAGGCGGTACGATTGGATTGGGATATGACCGTGCAGACAAGCTTCGCGAGATTGTTTCAGGCACACAGGAGGAGTACCGAGACAATTACACAGTGGGATATTCGCTTTACGTTTATCTGAATACCTGGATTGGAAGTGAAGACGTAGATGGCGAGGAGTTTGGCGAAGACGGAAGCTGGCCGCCGCCTGCCGAGGGGGAAATCAAGCGCAAGCGCACACCTCTTTATCATGATCAGTTGCAGAAGTTCATGGAGGAGCGCAAGCGACTGCGCAATGATCCGGTGACAGTTTTCGAGGCTTACTTCTGTGACGGGGAGATGGGGCGCCCGACTGACTTTGATGAGTTTAGTGAGCGTTTCACGCTATGGATGCGTGGGTTTAACAACCAAGATCCGGCAACTTGGCGCGATCGTTACACCCAGTCCGTGCCGGGCAGCGATCCGGGTGAAGTAGTGCGTGATGAGCCCACCTGGACCTGGCTGCGCCGCCGTGCTGAGCCTTGGTTCGGACAGGAGCACGCGCGCATGGCCGGCGACCTATTCGCTGATCTTGGCAAGCATAAAGAGGCGATCGATGCTTACACCTGGGCGCTATCGGTTGATGAGTTGGCTCCTGCGACATTGGAGCGCTTTGCCGCAGAGTTGGCCGCAGCGAAAAACGAGGATGCGGCCTGGATAGTGCGCCATTGGCCTCGCCATCGGCCGACATTACTGCCGCCTGCGCTACGCACTTGGGAGGAGGATCTTATAGATGCTCTGGAGGTTGAGATTGCGCCGGCTGAAGTGGGTGAGGAAGCGCCATTTTTGAGTGATTTAGATGAGGTTCAGTTACTGCTTGCAGCGTTGAGAGAGGCTGCGCGAGCGGCGGAAGATGCAGGGCACATGCTGAGTTCGAGTGCGCTTGCGGCAGATTACAACGAACTGGCTAGCTGGGTGGGCTTGCCGCTGCTTGAAGGTCCACGTCGCGAAGTTGTGCGGCTGATTGATGGTGAAATCGACCGAGGAGTTGCGCCGGCTTGGAGTGAAGAGCAGCGTTTGGGAGCGGAAGTCAGCAAGTTGCATCCCTTCACCGCGCCTTGGCGCTTGATGCGTGATTTCGGTTGGGCGGAGTACCTACTCAACGGAAAGGAGGATTCTCTCATTGAAGGTCTCTGGTATGAAGACGAAGCACGTGCGTTGCACGTTGGGCGTAAGAGGGCACGCGCTGGCACTGGTGAACTAGAGCGCAATTCCCCATATCGTGATGCCGTGGTTTTTGCGGATGCCTGGTTTGAGCCAGGTCGCTATGCCGTACAAATGCAGCTCGAACCGACCACCGCTATGCTCGAGGGCGGCGTGGTCTTTGGTTGGACTCGCCGCGATCGCCAGGTGCGCTTAGGGCTGTCTATGGGTGACTGGGAATACGCGACCGGGCGCGAGGATCAGGTTCATATTGAAGGTGTGCGCTGGAGTCTCGACGCGTTGTATGCGCGTCGCGGTCCGAAGAACGGTTCGCATGGTATTCCGGGCGACCGACGATTCTTTGAATTGACTATTGAGGTCGATGGTCCAACGGCTGATATCTGGTTTGATGGAAGGCATCACGGCACGGTTTCGACACTGGATGGAAGTGCGATTCATGGTCGCATTGGTTGGTATACCTCGCGTGGCTCTATGAAGGTTTCGCTGCCGCGTTGGCGTCGACTGGGCCGTGCCGCACATGTTCCTGGCGCACGGGCGACAGGCAATGGGCTACATCCGATCCGTAGCGGGGATGAGAAGTGGCGTTGGATGCTAAATCGTCCAATCACGGGCATTCCGCTCGCGCCATCGGGGACAATCCTGCTCTGGTATCCAGAGCAAACGCAGGCCAAGCGCGATGAATTGACTCCGGAAGATTGGTACGACGAGGTTGCTGATGAATTAAACCGTTTGCTTGATGCTCTCGATGCCGAGGCGGCGAGCCAAGGCTTGGTGGTACTCGTTCCACCGTCTTTCCCCGAGGCCGAAGCGGCCGCATTACGTCAGGATTTTGGACCCTATTTGCGCGAGGGTTTCGATGTCATGCATCATGCTCGTCCCGAGCCGCTTGAAGAGGAGACACGTACGGTACAGGGCTGGCGTCGACCCTTGCACGGCTTCGTCGACCCCACGGGCTTCCTGCGCTATGCCAAGCGTCAAGGGCGGCCGTCCACCCAGCTCGCCAACGATCTGCGTAACTTGCTAATCGAGCACCAGGACCACAGTCGACCTGGTCGTGCAGGGGCGGGCGATTAGCGTGGCGCGTGCTTTCCAGTTATTCCTTGGCCTGTTGCAGGTCGCGCACCTGATTGGGCTGGTTTACTCAATTGTCGAGATGGACATGCTTCGCAGCATGAGTCTTGGTGCAGGAAAGTTCTGGGCACTCCTTCCGGTGTCGCACTTAGGTGCGATTTTTTCCGTTGGCGCACTTTGGAGGGGCAGGCAAATGGCCTTCGTCTGGCTTTCCGCCTTTAGTGCACTCGTGTTTATTGTGTACGCGCAGATAGAGCCCACTTTCTGGTTTGGTTGGGCGGCGCTCGGTAGTTGGATTGTTCTCAGCTATTTCCGCGTCAAGCTTTCAGATATGCACGCCTGAGGCCTAACGGCGACCGCGTCGCTTCCGAGTCCCTTGCAGTTCGATTTCGCTGAAACCGAGCGAGGCTTTGCCGACTTGGCCTCCCACGGCTTCGAGAATCTGGATCTCTAGTTTTCGAATACTACGTGCCTCTGGTAAGCGCACGATTGATTTAGTGCGGTAATCCGAGTCGAGCGCTACGTCGATCGGGTCGTCGAAATCGATCCATACGCGCACCTTGGTGGCACGAGGGTTGTTGTTCTGTTGAATCGGGCGGGTTCGTGCGTGGGTGAATAGAATCTTGTCGGCGGTTACCGGGCGTCGAAGATCAAGTTCGATCGTGGGGGTTGCATCATTTCCAGCGCACAGCCAAGAGGTCACCATCTTGTTGTCGACCAGTTGGTGGCCGCTTCCGGAGCTAGTCTTAACCTGAGGCTGTCCGCCGGGCATCAGGTTTTTAGCAGCATCCCGGGGGTAACTTCGGATGCCCGCTTCGGTGGACTCCTCGACCTGGATTACGGCGATGCCAGTTTTGATTTCGATTTCATCTTCGAGGTAAGCGATAGCGTAGATCTCGTAGGTGCCTGCCGCAGCGAAGGTGTAGCGACCCGCGAATCGTTCACGTGGGTTATGCTCTTTAGGGGCTTCGCGCGAGGCGATCATTTCCCATTTTCCGTTCGGTACGCGGCCAAAGTAGTCAACTGCTACGATCTTGCGATTGGCTAGCGCTGCTAAGTCAATACGGTTGATCCAGAAGCTCGTGGGCGAGGATGACATGGCCGCTACTTGCACTGGCGCTGCTTTAGCCTCCGACTTTACGACCTTCTTGGTGCCGCCTCCATGTGGATCAGTAAACGCAACTTGGGTTGCGCGTCGCAGGAATAGAAGAGAGAAACAGGTTGCCGACTCTGAGCGTCCGTAAGGATCAGGCCAAGCCCCCACACTATTGCCTTGGCTAATCTGCTGGTTGCAGAGGAACTCCGCACCTTCCCAATACCATTCATGCGGACCGACCATTTCAGTTTCCAGCATCCCGCCGACACGCTCGAGACCGTAGAGGTAGTAGTGAAGCCAGCCGGAGCCGACAGCGGGGTTGGCGCTTACAGACCAGTGCACGGTCATCCAGTTCATGCCATCTTCGATTTGGCGCTCGATCGCTCCACGAAGCTTACTGGGGCAACGTTCTCCGAGTTGTTCTAGGCAGATCGCGAGTGTTGCAATGCCAGCGGTGGTCATCGATCCGCGCGCACTCATTGGATGTACATCACGGTAAGAGTATCCGGCGATCGAGATCTTATTACCGTAAGCTTCTGCAAGAGCGTTTGAAGTGTCGACCCGTGCGCGCTTGAGTTGATAGTCCATTGTGCCTTCGGCGAGGTCAACCCAAGCGCGATCGGGTACTTTTAAACCTGCTTGCGCGGCCGCGCGCAAACCCAGTGCGGCGAACTGTGTGCAGGAAAGATCAGGGTGGCCGTCAGGGTAGCCCCATACGCCCTGTCGGTTCTGCCAGGACAGAAGGTCACCAAGAATTTCATCCATCCACGGGTGGTACTCTTCGTTCTTCAGCGCCTCAAGAGCCATGAGGTGGCAGCCGGCCGAGTAGGTCATTGTGGTGGGTGATTCAGAAAGGAAAGCTAGGGCCTCCAGAATGGCCGGGTGGCGTGCTGGGATTCCAGATTTGATTAGGCTGAACACGGCAAGCGCGGTCATGCCATTCCGATAGTGCGTGTGCTCCTCACCCCATGAGCCATCGATTAATTGACGTTTGAGTAGCCACTGCGCGCCCGTGTCGATAGCAGCGTTAATCCGCTCCTGTTTGATGTGCGCATAACGTGCCATCTGAAATCCCCAAGCACCTCCACCGTTATTGACTTTGAAGACGAGGTGGTTGATGCCTTCCTTTAATTTCAACTTTATGCGTTCGTCGCGCACGTTGACTCCGCGTGCGGAATTGCGGCTCAGCTTGAGTTCGCCATTCACCCAGGCACGTATGCCGTCATCACTGCCGCACATAATTTCGACTTCGACAGGGCGTAGAGCGCTCACCTCGCGGTAGAGGTAAGCCACCGCGTTGGAATTCCAGTTGTCGATGCCTGTAGGCGCTGGCACAGCCAAGTTGAAATCAATCAAGCCGAGATCGGGTTGGTCGAGTCGAGGCGTCCCATAGCGTGTCCAGATAATGGTCGACTTCCCCTTGCCTCGGTAGTCTTGATCGAGCTCACCAAAAGGCTTGCCCGCTTTCATTTTTTTAAACTCGCGTTCGACTTTTTGATCAGGTACGACTGAGGTTGTACCGACTTCATGCTCGAATGGTCCGAGTAGCCACCACTGACCCCAGGTCACTCCTTGAGAGTCAAACTCATGGGTGGGATCAGGGGGTTCGGCTTCTTGCGCAGGGGCGGCTAGGGCAGCCGCCGCGACGAATACCAGCGCGAGCAGAAAGTGGGGTGTCTGCAACACGTTTGAGAGAGTCACCTTGCGGAGGTTGCATTCTATGTCACTAACCAGGTCTGTCCGCAGATTTGCCTTCAGTGCCGGGGTTAAGGGCCGCAAAGGGGGTGTTCGGTTGGAAGAAATCTCCTCGGGAGGAGTGCAAGCTCCACTCAACCTCGTCCATGACGGGGAGGAAGCCTCGGAACTCGACTGCCGACTTCTCTGGGGGGAGGGTCGGTGAAGTGCTGGGCCGTTACTCGTGGTTCGCGCTCGGTTGAGCGATGGGGTGGAACCCGCAGGGTCGGCAGCTTTTGTTGCCGCCCCTGTTTTTTGTTAAACGGTGAGCGGCTTCGTCCGGAGTCGCATGCGGATTTACTGCGCGCCGCCGAAGACATACTTGTCGACGCCTGGGCGCTTGACGCGCACTTCGGGCACCTCATTAGTCCAGTCATAGGCAACTGGCGACAGGTCGGTCTCACTTTTCCAGGCGTCTTCCCAGTTGATGGTTTGACCCGAGTATGCAGCCATACGGCCAACGATGGCCATCATGGTTGAAGTGATCATGTACTCGTCATTCCAGATTGGCTCGCCCGAGCGGATGGCCCGGAACATGGCGTTGTGCTCGTTTTGGTACATGTCATCAGGGCCCTCGCCTCGGTAGCGCCAGCGACCCTCCGCGGTTGTGATGCGGTGCTGCTGCAGTGCGGCTACGCCTTTAGTGCCGAAGGCGAAATCGGATACGTCGAAGCTGGTACCCGCCATCTGGCGGCAGGAACTGAAGGCGCGCACGCCGTTTTTCCATTCAAATACGGTATTGAAGTGGTCGTAGATGTCACCAAACTTCTCTTCGGTACGCACAATACGGCCTCCACTCGAGGTGACCTTGACGGGCGCTTCATCACCCATTGCCCACAGAATCTTGTCTAGCGAGTGGATGTGTTGCTCGGCGATGTGGTCACCCGAAAGCCAGGTGTAGTAAAGCCAGTTGCGCATCTGGTATTCCATTTCGGACCACTCGGGCTTGCGGCCACGGTGCCAGAGGCTGCCAGTGTTGTAGGTGCACTGTAGTGCAGTGATGTCACCGATCTCGCCATCGTGCAGGCGCTTGAAAGTTTCCTGTTTGGCGAACTGATAGCGATAGCAGAGACCCGAAACCATGGTCAGGCCCTTCTCTCGTCCACGCTTGCAAGCTTGTCGGATACGACGTAGGCCCGGCATGTCGCAGGCGACCGGCTTCTCAATGAAAAGGTGCTTGCCCCGTTCGACTGCGTACTCGACATGCATTGGGCGGAAGTGCGTCGAGGTGGCGAGTAGTACGACATCGACATTGTCAATAACCTGCTTATAAGCATCGAAGCCGACGAAGCGACGTTCTTCCGGCACATCAATTTTGTCCGCGAGGTCGGATTGACCCTTGAGCGAATTTAGGCTGTTTTCAAGCATGTCGCCGAAGGCGTCGCCCATTGCGTATAGCTTGACGTTCGGGTCAGCGCGTAGTGCATTGGCCGCAGCGCCGGTGCCGCGTCCGCCACAGCCGATCAGCCCGACCTTCAATGTTTCATTGTTCGCTACGTAAGCTATGCCGGCTAGTTTGCCAAGTGGCGCAGCCGAAGCCTGTGATGCGATTAATGCGCCGCCAGTGAGGGCTGAGCCGGTGCGGAGGAATGCGCGGCGGCTGGCGCCGTGGGAGGGAGTCGACGAGTTGTCTTCCATCGTGCCCTCAGTCTAGCGGACATTGCGGAATCAAGTACTCCGGTACAGGATTCAGCCAAATTTCATCTATGAGGTATATGTTTCAGTCGATCGGAGTCGGCATCGGCGCTTTGCGCGCCATACGCCACTCCTGCAGCTCGGCGAGTAGGGTGTCCCGCATCTTGATTTCGGTCCCAGCGAGATTGGCAGTCTCGCTGGGGTCAGCGTGCAGATCGTAGAGCTCGACAGGCTTGTCGTCGAAGGGCTCGATCAACTTCCACTTGCCGCGACGGATAGCGCCAGCCGGAGTGGCGCGCCAAGTCCCTTTGCGCGCTTCGAGATAGCCGGGCATATGGAAGTACAGCGCGCGCTCGGCGAAAAAAGAATGCGGCTCGTTGGCCTCTTCATTGGGCTGCGTCCAAAGCGGGCTAAGGTTTCGGCCTTCCAGTTGCTGTGGTGGTGATGGAGTGCCCGTGGCCGCTAGTAAGGTTGGATAGAAGTCCAGCGTGTGCACTGGTGTGTTGTTGATCTGTCCGGCTTGAATTTTTTTAGGCCATTGAATCAGCAGGGGTACGCGTATGCCACCTTCGCTCATCATTCCTTTTCCGCCCTTCAAAGGGTAGTTGTGAGTGATGTCCTTTTGATTCACGCCCGCATCGAGGTACCCGCCGTACCCACCGTTATCTGAGGTGAAGATAATGATGGTATTGTCGAGCTCACCATTGCGCTCGAGCCATTGGATCAGGCGCCCGCAGTTTTGGTCCAGGTTCTCGACCATTGCAGTGTAGGTTGGATTGGCTTGTCGGCCACTGAGTCCACGCTTCTCGACGCTGGCCACCGTGAGTTTGGGCGCCTGGATTGGTGTGTGCACTGCGTAGTGTGGGAAGTATAGAAACCAGGGGCGGTCGTCTTCGGCTTCGAGAAATTGCAGCGCTTCGTCTGTCAGTCGATTGCTGAGGTATTCTCCCGGTAGACCTTCCTCAAGGCCCGGCAGCTGTTGGATGATCTTTCCGTCTTTCTGGCGCTGATAGGGCCAGAAGTAGGTGGGGGGGTGCCCTACGTCATAGCCACCGATGTTTATGTCAAAGCCTTGTGCCTGGGGACCTTCTGGTGTGTCGTAGCCTCCTAGGTGCCATTTCCCGAAGTGACCTGTGCGATAGCCGGCAGCGTGCAGTGACTCGGCTAGAGTCACAATTTCGCTGGGCATTTCGGTGACGTTAGGCGGTGGAACTAGCTTGCGATTTTCTTTCTTCCCACGTGCGCCTCCACCGACTGTGTACATGCCGTGCACCGGGATCGATTGGCCGGTCATGAGCGTGGCGCGAGTCGGGGCGCAGTTGGCTGCGGCAGCATAGGCATGCGTAAAACGTATGCCCTTCTTGGCTAGTTGGTCTAGAGCGGGTGTGCGGTAACTTGTCGACCCTTGGCAGCCGAGGTCGGCCCAACCAAGGTCATCAGCGAGGATGAAAAGGATATTGGGGCGTCGTTTGTGGGGGAAGTTGGAAGATGTCGTGATTGAGGACTTTCTGGAAGTCAGGGTTGCTACACCCGAATAGCGATCCAGTACACGTGAGAAGACCTCGTCGTCGGCCACGCAGCGCATTGAGGCGAGTGCGTCGGCAATCATGCCGGAGGAGCTTTGTACCGAGGCCTCGAGTATTTCCGTCAGGCCAAGGCCGGTGTGCGGGTCGATGAGATGGGAGTAGTGCACCCCGCCGATCTCGATGGATTGGTAGCGGTCGCCGGAAGTTGCGATCGCCGCGTGTTGCAGCTGAATGGGCGTACTTGATGCACCTTCGCGCACGATGCGCCAACCTTCCTGGTGCTCGGGTGGCGCAGCTGAGACGGCAATGTCCCCACCGCCATCAACGAGTGCTGACTCGATGTCGAAATCTCTTAGTGCGCTCAGCGCAAGGTCGAGTGCATAGCCTTTAGCGATGCCGCCAAAATCTAGCTCGATTCCAGGGGCGAGGAAGCGCACGGCAGGGGGGTTCATCCGCAGCTCGATCTTGTCATGTCCTGAGGTGGCTTGTGCCGCGGCCAAGCGTTTTGCGTGCGGAAGTTCGCCCTGTCGTTTGCTGCGGCGCCAGAGCTTAGTCAGGCGGCCCAGCGTTGGGTCGAAGGCACCGTTTGAGTGCTTGGCTAGGTCAAGCGAAACCGCCAGTAGGCTGGCCAGTTTGGGCGAGACAGGATGCCAGGTCACGGCGTCGGTCTTAGCAGCCGTGGCGGCGAGTTGTACGACTTCGCTGGTTGGAAGGTAGTCCGAGAAGATTTGCTCGACCTGCTCGATTTGTGCGAATGCCGCGCGGAATCCTTGTGTGGCGTGGGCCGAATCGGGGGCATAGAGCACCACACGGAACTGGGTGCCCATCGCCGTGCGTGCCTGCTCGAATCGCTCCAACGAGGGGGTGGCGTGGTCGACCTGGACGCACGCGGTCAATAGGAGCAGGGAGAGGGGAGCTTTGAACATGCGAGGAAATCAGCGTAACTAACGGAGGTTTCCACGTCTTCTTGTTGGGTTATCCTGTCGCCGTGTAGGTGGGCCCCATTGGGCCTGCAGCTCAGCTGCCGGCATACTCCAACCTGTTTCCATGTTTAGTCTGACCCTCTTTGGCCTGTTTGCCTGTGTCAATCTGCAGGAGCCCACTCCTGATCCTGCGCCCGCTCAGGTGCAAGAGTCCGATTCGGTCTACCCTGAAGCTCCCGCTGGCCCACCCCCGGTCTACCCCATTGAGCGTTCGGTTGCCAAAAATCCTGAGGAAATGAAGGCTTACCGCGATGTTATCCAGGGCACCAATGTGGGCTTCGATATGTTGCCGATTCCAGCGGGCAACTTCCTCATGGGATCGCCTGAAGGTGAGGAAGATCGCAAGGAAGACGAGGGGCCGCAAGTTGAGTTTTCTGTCGCCCCCTTTTGGATGGGCAAGTGCGAAGTTACCTGGGATGAATACCAAGTCTTCCAATTCAAGCTTGATCAGCAGCTGCGTGAAAAAGGTGCGGTCAAACCAGGTCCAAGTGACCCATGGGCAGATGCTGTCAGTCGTCCCACTCCACCTTACGTCCCGACGGATTTCAACATGGGCATCGAGGGTTACCCTGCTATTTGCATGACGCAGTTTGCGGCCAAGCAGTATTGCAAGTGGCTTTCACATAAAACAGGCCGTTTTTACCGCTTGCCCACCGAAGTTGAGTGGGAGTACGCTTGTCGCGCCGGTACTACAACAGCTTTTTCCTTTAGCGATGACACGGATGAGCTTGAAGACTACGCGTGGTTCTTCGATAACGCAGACGACCAGTACCAGAAAGTCGGCACGAAGAAGCCTAATCCGTGGGGTTTGTACGATATGCACGGCAACGTCGCCGAGTGGGTGCTCGACGCCTCTCTAGAGATGGTTACTCCGGTTTTATGTCACTCTCCAGCAAGAGTGAGGCACCGCTCCCTGGTCAATCGCTGAATGTCCCGATGAAGCTCTACCCGCGTGTCGTGCGTGGTGGCTCTTGGGACGACGACCCCGACCGTCTGCGTTCAGCAGCGCGTAACTACTCTCGCAAGGACTGGAAGGTTCAGGATCCTCAGTTGCCTAAGAGTATTTGGTACCACACGGATGCAACTTTCGTTGGTTTTCGTGTGGTACGTCCGCTCAAGCAGCCGACCCTGGAGGAGATGGCCTTTTACTGGGACGCCGACCTCGACGAGGTTCGTTCGATTCAAGAAAAACAACGCCGTGGTGGCCGCTAGGAGCCCGGTTCAGCCGTTAGCATCGGTGTCCGCATGAAGCTCTCCGACCGACGCCGTTTCCTCCAACAGTCTTCCCTCCTCGCTGGCGCGAGCATCCTGGGAGCTACGCCTGGGCTCCGTGCAGCCAGCGGCCGCTTCGGTCGCTCCGACGAGCTGCGTATCGCGCTAGTCGGCTGCGGCGGGCGCGGCACAGGCGCCGCTGTGCAAGCACTTTCGACGGAAGGTCCAGTACGCCTCGTGGCTGTAGCAGATGCCTTTGCGGATCGAATGAGTAGCTGCTTGGAGCAAGTCTCTAAGGCTAAGCCCGATCAAGTGGACGTTCCGGAGGGGCGCCGATTTGTGGGCTTTGATGCCTATCGCCGTGCGATTGATTCGGGCGTTGATGTAGTCATCCTGGCCACTCCGCCGGGCTTCCGCCCCATGCATTTCGATTACGCCGTTCGCCAAGGTAAGCACGTCTTTATGGAGAAGCCGGTTGCAGTCGATGGCCCTGGTGTGCGCCTAGTACTTGCGGCAGCGGCTCTTGCCAAAGAGAAGAATCTCAAGGTAGGCGTAGGTCTGCAGCGTCACCACTCGGCGAAGTACAACGCAACTATGGATCAGCTGAAGGGGGGCGCGATCGGTGACCTTCGATTCTTACGTTGTTACTGGAACAGCGGGGGTGTTTGGGTGCGCCCGCGGGAAGCTGGTCAGACCGAAATGGAATACCAAATGCGTAATTGGTACTACTTCAACTGGCTCTGCGGGGACCATATCGTTGAGCAGCACATTCACAACCTTGATGTTTGCAACTGGCTTATGGGGGGCTACCCCGAACAGGCGCAAGGCCAGGGTGGTCGCCAGGTTCGGAATGGCATTGACCATGGTGAGATTTACGACCACCACATGGTTGAGTACACCTATGCGAGTGGCACCAAGATGCTGTCGAGTTGCCGTCATATTCCTAACACTTGGTCTAGTGTGTCCGAGCATGCACTCGGGACTGAAGGTGAGTGCAACATCGGTGCGGCAAACATCAAGCGTTTCGATGGCGATAAGTGGCGTTACCGTGGCGAAGATCCGAATCACTTCCAAGTCGAGCATGATGTGCTCTTCGCGGCGATTCGCAATGATGACCCACACAACGAGGCGGACAACGGTGCTATGTCCAGCCTGACCTCCATTTTGGGTCGTATGGCGACCTACTCGGGCAAGGTAGTAAGTATGGAGCAGGCGCTGAACTCTGATCTTGCGCTGGTGCCCTCGGGTTACGACTGGGAGTCGGCGCCCCCCAGCATGCCTGACGCTGAGGGTCGTTACCCGATCCCAATGCCTGGCTCGACTCAAGCCTTCTGATCCGTTAAGTTTTCATCTGCAGTAAAAAGATCAACTCTGAATCATGACTCGTCTCACCCTCCTGTTCCTTCTTTGCGGCCTGCTTCTGGCTGCGCTTTCTACTCCCGTTCTATCTGGTCCAGTTCAAGAGCCTGCTGCCCAGGAAGAAGAGGGCACGGTGATCGAAGATCAAATGAAAGCGATGAAGGGCGGCATGCGCCAGTTGCGCCGCGGTCTGCGTGATGCCGAAAACCTGCCTGCCGCTCTCCCGATCATCCTTGAGATGCAGCAGGCAGCTCATATCTCGAAGACCGAGGTTCCCAGAATGGCGGCTGGTATAGAAGATGAGAAGGAGCGCGCAATGTTTGTCACGGCGTATCGCCAGGGCATGATTGCCACGCAAAAGATGATGCTCGAACTCGAGGATGCTGCGCTGGAAGGCAACCTCGAGAAATGCGCAGAGCTTTACAACGCCCTGAAGGACGCCCAGGATAAGGGGCACGATCGCTTTACCGACGGGTAAGGCTTTCGAAACGTCAGTCTAGTGGGGAGGCTATCCAAAAAATCACCCAGGAAGCCGGCTTCCTGGGTGATTTTGCTTTGGAGGACGTGAAGAACTAGCTTTCCGCCGTAGCCGTTTTTGGTTTCGGATAGTCGCGACCTTGTGGTGTATAACGCAGGATAGTTGCGATCTGTCCGCGTAGTGCATGGCGATCGATAATCGAGTCAATCTGACCTTTTTCGAGCAAGAACTCAGAGCGTTGAAAGCCCTCAGGAAGTTCCTGGCGGATTGTGTTTTGAATCACGCGCGGACCGGCGAATCCGATCAACGCCTTAGGCTCGGCGATTAAGAAATCACACACACTTGCGAAGCTGGCGGTGACACCTCCGGTCGTGGGATTGGTCAAGACCGAGATCGAGACACCACCGCGATTGCGGTAGTGATTGAGGGCGGCACAGGTTTTAGCCATTTGCATCAGTGAGATGGCACCTTCGTGCATGCGCGCTCCGCCACTGGCACTGAAGATAATCACTGGTACACGGTTGGCCTCGGCTAGCTCGATTGCGCAGGCAAGTTTCTCGCCGACGATTTCGCCCATCGATCCGCCCATGAAGGAAAAGTCCAGCACCGCGAGCACGACTGGAATGCCTTCAATCTCGCAGGTGCCAGCGATGCAGGCGTCGTTCTGCCCCGTTTTCTTCTGCGCGTTCTCGATTTTCTCGGCATAGGGCTCCTTATCTACAAAGCCTAAGCGGTCACGGGGGCGCAGATCAGTGAACTTCTCGGCGAAGGTGCCGGGGTCAGCTGTGATTTCGATGCGTGTGCGGGCGTTGATCGTGTGGTGGAACCCGCACTTTGGACAGACGTGAGCGTTCTGCGCGAATTCTTTGGTGTAGATCATCGCGGAGCAGCCTTTGCACTTTGTCCAAAGACCGCCTGGCATGTCTTTCTTCTTGCGGCGGAGGCCCCAGCCCATGTTTACATTGTAGCGCAGGCTTAGAACATCTCGGGGCAGCTCACGGCGCGCCCGATGAATAGCGCTGAGGCCATCGCCAAGGCTTCAGGGCGGCCTTCAGCGCGCCCGAGCATCGCGAGGTTCTCGGCTGGCTGGTGGCCCGAGTAGAGCGCTGCCAATGCGCCTGCGTCGAGCCTCACTCGCTCGCCACTCGCTCGGTCTGGGTTTGCAATCTTGGTAGCACTTCCGCGGCCATCGCGCACCCGCAGATGCCAAAGACCGGCGTTGGCTGGCAATACCGGGTCGTCGATCTCAAGCAAGATTTCTCCTTCCAGAGCTCGCGGATAACCACGCTGATTGAGCGCATCACCGATGCGCACTAGGCGAATCAGAAATTGCTCACGGATTCGCATCCTGGCACGCTGTTCTGGAAGATAGGACCAGAAGGGATTTTGTGGCGGCAGCGTGGTGTTAAGTACGCGCACCATCGAGTGGTGTGATCGCAGCAACGCCATCAGTCCCTGCAGGCCCTCTGCATCGGCCGCCTCGAAAACGCGTAGCTCCATGGCCTGAAAGTCATCCAACTTTTCCGAGGTCGACAGCGTGAAGGCCAGAAATCCGTGCAGTTGACCGTCGTCATCGAATACGCCATAGGATTGCGAAGGACACTCCATGTGCAGCATGATACGCCACAGGATTGCGAAAGACACTCCCTGTGCAGCATGATACGCCACAGGATTGAGAAGGACACTCCCTGTGAAGCATGATACGCCAAAGGATTGCGAAGGACACTCCCTGTGAAGCATGATAC
>JAKVCF010000170.1 GCA_022447335.1 Planctomycetota bacterium
GGCGTCAGCCTCGACTGCCGCGACCACAATATCCCCGGGCTGCAAACCGTGTGTGTCAGCATCGGGTTGACCGCATAAGCGCAGCGCAACCCGTGCTCTCTCGCCCCTTGAAAATCCTCCGCCGAGGAGCTCGGGGAGCTCCTCCAACCAGACATGCGCCTGCACCCGACGACGTTCATCCACGGAAAGCTCCTTGCTCGCGATAGAGGCCTACCACGATGCCCGCGATCCGCACGTTGTCACTACCATCCAGTACGCGCACCGGATAATCCTGATTCTCCGGACGCAGCTCAGGGGTATTACCACCCTGCTGCCACCAGGTCTTCACTGTGGTCTCAGTAGCCTCGCCCTCGCCCAGCAACGCAACGACTGTCTGCCCAGATCTCGCTTGCCGCGCCCGCCGGACCAACACCAGATCGCCGTCAAGAATGCCTACTCCTGCCATTGAATCACCCTCCACGCGTAGCGCAAAGTCGGCACAACTGCCAGGGGGCGCAGGCACCTGCCCTTGCACCTCTTCGATGGCAAGTGTGGGCAGACCAGCAGTGACGGCGCCCACCAAGGGCACGCTTTTCCAGGAACTCAGGTCACCAAATTCGGCCGGCTGAGCGGATGCCGGATCGACCGAGCGGATCGCCCTCGCTCCGCGCTCCATGACGAGGTAGCCCTTGCGCGCGAGAGCTCGCAGGTGGAAGTCTGCCGTCTGAGCACGGACACCCATCGCGCCGCCCAACTCGGCTCGGGTCGGTGGCCGGCAGTGTTCAGCCTGAAAGGCTTGCACCGCTGCGAGCGCATCACGCTGGCGCGGACTGAGCGCAACGCGATCAAACTCGGGCATGCCCAAGTATAGGACAAATATCAGATATATGCGACCTAGCCCGAAGGCATCACCGGGATCTTTGAGCAGCGACTGAACTCGACCAGCGAGGCCACCTCACCCTCCCACGGACCACGGAAGAGCTCGCGCACCCGCTCACCGGTCGAAACACCTTGCTCCAGCAGCTCTATCAAAGGTAGCAAGAAGACTGCGTCTTCAGGCGCGAGCACGGCGAGATCGATCAGCTCCCGAGCCAAATCAAGCAGCGTACGCCGTCCCGGACCCTGAATCCGCACAGGAAGCTCAGCCGAAAGACCATCCCGATGTGCAGCATGCCAGCTCTGCATACGCTCTTCGGCCGTCCAATGGGCACACAGAGACTCGGCTGCGCGCAAGGCCGCATCGTCGTAGAAGACCCCCTGCACGAGCGCCGCGAAACCAAGAGCACGGCGTGGGCACATGGTGTCGGCACAGCGGATTTCCAATTGCGGGCGGAAACGCACTTCCGGAAAGGGTGTCGACAAATGCAACTCCCAATCCTCCATCGTGGCCTCACCTGCTTCGAGGTGCTGCCGGAAAGTCCGCCCGCGCATATCTATCTGCTGCCCCTCGCGCTCTATGAAAAGCATCTCGAGATCTAACACCCAATCGATGTAGTCCTCGAAGGTGGCATCCTCGCGAATCAGCGACTCGATAAATCCGCAGCGCGTTGGATCGGTATCCGTCCAAATATGACTGCGCCAAGATACATAGTCACTCAACTCGCCCGCACGCACCGCACTGTTAGCGAACATCGCAGTGAAGATCGGAACGAGCCGAAAGACCGTACGCAACTTGCGCATGGCATCCTCTTCATCGGAATGATCAAAGTTGATCTGTACTCCACAGGTAGTCTTCATCATCCACCACCCCAGTTCTCCCTTTGAACGCAGATAGGGCTCAAGTACGTCATAGCGCCGCTTAGGAATACGTTCGAGTTCTTCGGGACGCGCAGTCGGATGTGAGCCAGTAGTCACAAAGCGCACATCAAACTCCTCCTCGGCGCGTGCAAGTAACTTCATGTACTCTTCCACCTCAATCGCCAAGCGGTGCACAGAGCGAGCAGCAGAGGAGCCGAATTCCAGCTGAGCCGCTGGCTCAAGCGTCAGAGCACGACCATCCTCAGCCTCTAGGCCCAGGATGTGCCCCCGATCTATTTTGCGCTTCCAGCCAGTCCAATCAGCAAAGGTCTCGAGCAATGCTGCCACGCCCGGATTATTGGAGTACTCGATGGCACGACCTTGTGGGTCGGTAACGAACTGTTCGTACTCAACCCCGAGCGCCCACTGCTCGCGCGGTCGATGGCCGCGCTCAAGAGCGAAGCGAAGATCGGCGCGAGTCAGCGGGAGCGTCATCGTGAATGGCGGAGGTGCATGGGAATCGAACCCACCGGGCCTGGCCGAACCAAACCCCAGCGGCTTTGAAGGCCGTGCAGGACGCCAGCCCTGATCCACCTCCCGACCACGAATAATCCTAGCGCTGCGGCCAGCTCAAGCGGGTAGTGCCTAAGAATGAAACCCACCATTTTCTGTCACAACCTCAAGATCGCCCTACCCATCCAAAAGGCGATGGTTGTGCAGATCAGCGGAGGCGCACTTTGGCTTCCCCATCCAGCACTTCTCCAACGAAAGCCGGCGCTTCCTCAGCAAGCTCGGCCTCGAAAGCGGACACCCCTTCTTCGGGCACTGCCACTAACAAACCACCCGAGGTTTCAGCATCGAAGCAAAGCGAAGCCAACCACTCGGGAACGTCTGCGGAGATCTCAACCAAGTCACCCAGGCTCTCCCGACCACGATTAGCTGCACCTGAGAAAACGCCTTCCGCTGCGAGATCGGCGGCGCCGTCGTAGAGCGGTAATCCCACCGCACGGAGGTCGAGCGTGACCCCCGAAGATCGAGCCATGTTCATGGCGTGGCCAAAAAGCCCAAAGCCTGTGATATCGGTGGCTGCCTTTACGCCTGCCGCGCGCATCGCAGTCAGGCCGCGCTTGTTCAGCCGCGCCATGCCCTGCACCGCCGCAGCTTCCTGATCCGGACTGACCTTGCCACGCTTCACCCCAGTTGTGATCGAACCAGCACCCAAAGGCTTGGTGAGGTAAAGCCGGTCGCCAGGCTGGCAGCCGGCCTGCGTCACGAGGTGCTCCTCAGCGGCCTCGCCATAAACGGCAAAACCGAACAGCGGCTCATCGGCACGAACCGTATGCCCACCGACCCAGATCGCCCCGGACTCGCGTACGACGGCGACCGCAGCGTCGAAAATCGGGGTCAGAGTCTCGTCGCCCCAGTCCTCTGGAAAGCCGGCGATATTTAGCACCACTTTCGGATCCCCACCGCAGGCATAGATGTCTGACAGGCTATTCGCCGCGGCAATCGCGCCAAATGCGGCAGGGTCGTCGACCACCGGCGGAAAGAAGTCAACAGTGAACAACTGCATCCGGCCGTCATCAGCGCGCACAATCCCCGCATCGTCAAAGCCTTCAGGGCCGACGACCAGGGTGTCCGCAACAGCGGCGGGAGCGATCTGACGCAGAACCTGCGCCAGCTGCCCCTGCGGCAGTTTGGCGGCTCAACCGCTACAGGCGGCGTATTCGGTCAGACGTTTGCTGCGTGCCATGTGGGGATTCTAGGCTGCTTCTGCTCAAGTCCAAGCGCTTGATTGGTGGATCTACATCCGATTTCCGGTGCCTTGCCTCAGGGCACGGCCCAGGTGCCCATGCTCTCGACCTCCACCGCCAGCCCAAGCGGCAAGATCCTCGATCGCGAGGACGGGGACCTGAGTACGCGCCGCCAAGTCCTGGAAACGACTGCACATCGGCTGTTTCTGGTGATTCCAGCGGTCATGGCACTGTATGCCGTCGCAGGCGTAACTTGGCCGGTATACGCACTTGGATTCGGCCTATTACTGAACTGCGCCATGTACATGTCGGTGCGCCGCGATCTAGCCGTCAATCTCTGTGGCTACATCCTCATCGGCTCCTATTTCTTGATCTGCGCGGTCACCTTAGGGGCGACCGGCGGTATTACTAGCCCCGCCATGGCGTGGATGCTGGTAGGC
>JAKVCF010000171.1 GCA_022447335.1 Planctomycetota bacterium
CCGTTGCACTTAGCAGTCGATTCCCCATCAAAGTACTCGAGCGCAAGGTAGACGGTTTTCATCACGGCTACCTACACGCACGATCCGGTGGACTCGATGTTCTGGTTGTGCACTTCTGGCCGACTAAAACTCACGAAGCCGAAGAGGTAGCTCTCCTTGCAGAACGCCTAGTAAGTGAAGGGCGATCCGTACTCGTTCTCGGCGACTTCAATGCCCCCATTCGCAATGACATCTCACACTTTGAACAGATCGGTTACGAAGGCGAGAATATCGATGGCGAAAAGAGAATCGACTTCCGAATGACCGACGTCTTCTTGCGTCGAGGATTTGTCGACCTAGTGCATGCGAACGCTCCAGATCACAACTATTCCTTCAGTTCACCGGCGTTAATCCCTCAATGGCGCGATTCACTGGAAGAAGTCTACGCGACACGACGGCGAATCGACTTCATGTTTGCCGACGCCGCAACAGCTGAGAGAATTAAAACTGCAGCGATTGAGACTAATGACGATACCGTTGGAAAATGGTCTGACCACTACCCAATGTGGTTCCGTATCAATCCACTCTAGTCGCCAAAGAAACCCCCCTCTGCCGCCTCAAGCTGACAACTGACAACTGACAACAAAGCGAAGCGGCGTCGCACTTCTGTGCGACGCCGCTTGCTTGAAAATATAAGACCGATTAGGGCTGGGGCTGAGCGCTCACCGAGCGCTCCATCTTCACGCCTCATCCATAAGGCCTAGACGACTTCACCGTTACCGGTTTACCAGCCTTTAGCTCAACAACAGCTTCAAGGGCATGGTTTTTGTACTCGTCTTTTCCCTTTCGGCCACGCGGGTCGTTGTCGAGAGCGCCGGAATACTGCACCACACCTTTAGCATCAATCACGAAGACATGCGGGGTTGTCTTAGCCTGGAACTTGCGCGCCAATACGCCACCCTTATCGACTGCCATGCCAAAGTTGATTTTCTTGTCCTTCATATGCTTACGAAGGTTCGCAAAAGCCGGCTTGGTCACTTTCCCCTCAGCATCCTTAACTGCAGCAGCGTCCTTTAGGTCGTTCTTGTCACTATTAACCGCAATCATCACGACGTCCTTATGCTTAGCTAGCTCTTTCGCAGTCGCAGCAAGGCGATCGCCTGAGGACACAATGGCAGGACAGTTCTTGGAGTACCAGACAAGTACAACGTGCTTGCCGCGCAGCTGCTTCATGGTGGCCTTGTTGCCATCCATGTCGATCAGCGCGGTCTTTTCCGGGACGATAGTCCCGACGGCGTACACCTTGGGTACCTTAGTTTTTTCCTGAACGACCGCGGGCGCCTGCTTCGCCGGCGGAACCGGCTTGGCATCTTGCGCCACCGCGCTCGCCGGCAAAGCCAAGGCGAGAAGGGCTGTGAGGTGGAGAGGTCTCATCGGATCTGAGTGTAGGTCACAACTCGCATTCCTTGAAGCACCCTGTCGATCTCTCTTTAGAATTCGAATCGCCAGCGTCGCCTTTACCGCTAGTACATACGGATCCCCCCAATAAACAGCCCTATAGGGCAGTAAACCCTGGGCCGGAAATCATGTCATGCCAAGCCAGAGCGGGCCATCCCCCCACTCCTCCACCCGGCCGAACAGCTTGGCGACCTCAAGTTAGGGTGGGCTCATGTCCGCCCCCCACCGCCTGCCTTTCAGTGGCGCGCTGTTGCTCACGGCATGCGCCTTTCTCCTAAGCGCCTGCAACTCCTCGGCAGAGCCAACAACTGCGCGCGAACACTTCGAACAACTCGTCGGCGATTGGGAAGGTACGCATCGACTGCATGAAAATCCTAACGAATACGCTGCTCTTTACAGCATCAGCCTAGATGGTGAAGTGCTCGTGCACTCCTTTTCAAGCGCCTGGGAAGGTGGGTTTACTGGGCACGAGCGCATGACTATCAAAGAAGACGGCACACTGGTCGCCACTTGGAGTGATAGCGGTGGTGATGAGAACCTCGTCACTAGAGGCACTTGGAGTGGTGAGACTCGCACGCTCGAAATGAAAGGCGAAGGCGTCAGCTGGAGTAATCCACAAAAGGCCGTTCAGTACCGACATGTCACGACATACGCCGATGACTCCTTCTTGTACACCATGCACCTCACACAAGATGGGGAAGAACAAGAAGTGATGTGGATCGAAATGCGCCGCAAATCCGCTGAGTAAGCATGCGCTGGATTGCCTCAATTATCGTCGCAGCTTTGAGCCTCGGAGCCGGGTTGATCGCTCAAGATGTCAAGCCACCCTCCAAGCGCGAATCCAAAGAGTTATTTGCGGAATGGAAGACTCTCGACCCACGTGATGACGAGCAGTTCTTGCGTGAACAAGAAATCCTCACTCAGCTTGATCGAATACCACTAAAGAAGATCGGTGAAAGAACCTGGCGGAAGGATCTAAATAAATGGCAAACCCAAGAGCAGCGCAAGCTCCCAACTAAAAGTCGAAGCTACTACTTTTGGGAAAAAGAAAAGAAGGCCCTATTTCTGATCGGCGGCGAAACAAAAAAACCTAAAGGGCTACTGATCGGCATGCATGGAGGGGGCGTAGGCTCAGGCGATCCCAGCGGCATTCACGGCACGATCAGTACGGCTGGGAGCGCATTAGATCTACTCGCAATCAGTCCAGGCGTGCTAGAAAAAACCGAACGAGGATGGACGGACTCTGGCACCGAAGAATGGGTTATAGATCTAGTCGACGCAGCAATCCGCACCTGGGACATTAACCCAGCGCGAATCTACTTCTCCGGCCACTCGATGGGAGGCTACGGCAGCTGGACCCTCGGCGCACATCACGCCGATCGCGTGGCAGGCCTGGGCCCTTCAGCCGGAGCACCCTCACCGATATATAACTTCGATGGCGAGGTCATCGATCTTGACTCAGGCGTCATCCCGAACTTACGCAATGTTCCTATGGTCGTCTTCCAAAGTGTAGATGACCCACGCGTGCCCCCTGATGTGAATCAAGCCGCGGCCAAATTCGTCGCTGCAGCCAAAGAAAAGTGGGGTGGCTATGAGAACTTTCGCTACTGGGAAGTCGATGGATTTGGTCACGGCTACCCAGAGGGTGGGCTACAAGCCGTTGTAAGACCGCTTACCGCTTTCGAGCGAAACCCCGTCCCCGAACGCATCGTCTGGCAACCAGCACTAGACTGGAAGCGTCAGTTCTATTGGCTGTGGTGGGAAAAGCCCATCAACGAAGCTATTGTCATCGCTGACCTCGACCGCGAAAGCAATGCTGTACACCTCGCAAGCGAAAGCTCGCTTGCAGGCATGCGCATCTTGCTAGATGACCGTGTCTTAGATCTCGCAGAAGAGGTTTTGCTCTATGTCAACGGAGAAGAAGTCGCTCGCGCGATGGTCTCTCCCACAGTTGGCGATTTACTGCGCACAGCACGCACCCCAGATGCCGCATTACACTTCCACGCCAGCCTTACAGTTCCAGCAACTGACGCTGGCACGCAATAAAACTCTTCACCCCTCCAGCCAGGGCACAGTCTCAAGACAGCTCCCTGGCGCAATGGTGCGCAGAATCTGCTCGCTACTTGCGCGATAAGAAATCGGACCATTTGATTCGACCAGAAGCGCCGATTCAACCTCGCTCCATTTTCTTTGTGGCGCACGCAAAGCGAGCTGACTAAGCGCTACGTGCATAGGCCCCAAGCTAGGATTATATGCCACACTTTCCACCGCGGCGCCCCCAACGTATTCGCCACCT
>JAKVCF010000172.1 GCA_022447335.1 Planctomycetota bacterium
CGACTACATCCTCTTCGATGTGCCGCCGGTCCTAGCTGTCGCTGACGCCGCGGCCTTTCTACACGAGCTCGACGCGATCTTCCTGCTGTCCCGCGCGAACTTCATGCCAGAAGGCGCCGCACTATCGGCAGCGCGCCGCCTGCAGCTGACTGGCGCGCCGGTCCTCGGCACAATTTTAAACGCCCACCGCCCATCGCGCATTTCGAGTGACTATTCAAGCTACAGTTATGGATACGGCGATAAGGAAACCGAGCGCGACGGTTTTGAATAAGACTGGCGCGGTGCGACAACTAGCAACCACTGCCTCGCTGTGCTTCGCGGCAATCGGCGCATGCGGTCAAGATCAAACCTTGGCCAAGCAGCCTGAAATGCCCAATCACGCCCCGCGGCGCGTCGTCGTCATCGGACCATCTAGCGCGGAAACACTAGATTGGCTCGGGCTCTCTGCGCACATTGTGGGCGTCTCAGACTATTGCAGCGCGCCAGCTTTTAACTCACTCCCACGGGTGGGAGGCCAGCTCGACCCAAACCTGGAACAGGTTGCGGCACTCGAGCCCGATTTGGTAATCACCCAAGGCGTGATTCCAAAATTGGAAAGCTGGTGCGCACGAAGCAATGTGTACTACCTTCATTTTAAAACACAAAGCGTCGCCGATTGGCGCGCAGAAGCTCAGGTCTACGGCGCGTGGTTCAAGCTCGACGACACTCAAGTTCGACTGGATGCCTGGGACGAACGTTATGCCAAAGCTGGTGTGAGCACAAATGCGGACCAACTTCTCCCACGTGTGCTGATTGTGGTCAGCCGTGATGCGGAACGCATTGCGCGCTTACTGGTAGCTGGTCGCGGGTCCTACCTTGGAGAGCTATTAGAGCATGCCGGGGGCCAGAGCTTGTTCGCTGACCACAGCCGCGACTACTTCGACTTGGCTGAAGAGGCCTTACTACAACTACAACCTGAGATTATCCTCGAGCTAAGTGGCCAACAGTCAGATCGCGAGCGACAGGAACTCTGGGCGAAATCCTTCCCGGAGTTGCCTGCGGTACAAAGTGGGCGTGTCTACGGATTAACCGAAGACTATGTCTTTCTGCCAGGCCCGCGCATGCTCGAAACCGTGCGATTGTTACAAGAGAAGCTGCTCTTCGGCGATTGAGCGCTCGATCGTGAAATAAACCGATCACCTCCCGCTCTTGTATCTCAGTCTACGCTTGGCGTAAATGACGCCTCAATAAGTTCGCAGAAACAATGCCCGAAAAGCAGGTGCGCTTCCTGGATGCGCGGCGTATCAGAGCTCGGTGCGACAAAGGCAAGTTCACATATCGGCGCAAGCTTTCCTCCGCCCTTGCCAGTTACTCCTACCACGCGCGCTCCGCGGATCTTGGCCGCGCGCACAGCACGCAAGACGTTCTCTGAGTTACCGCTGGTCGAAATCGCAAGAAGCAGATCGCCTGGCCCGACGTGCGCACGCACCTGACGCTCAAAAACCTCTTCCGGCGGATAGTCGTTGGTCAGCGCCGTGAAGGTGCTGGAGTTGACTGTCAGCGCATGCACATTGAGCGGATCGCGCTCAGTTAGATAACGGCCCACCAGCTCTGCGGCCCAGTGCTGAGCATCGGCGGCACTGCCTCCGTTACCCAGGATATAAATGCCGCCCTTCAATTGTTGCAACGCCTCGACACCCAGTGCCGCAGCCCGTTCAACTATGGAGATGAAATCATCCCCAAGGGCGGCATAAGTCTGTTGGGCCTCTGCGAGACGGCGTCGCAACAAGTCGGCGGGAGCTTGCACCACGGTCATCCCCCCATTGTAAGCCGCTATCATCGTCAGCTCATGGCACTCATTGGGCGCGCGCTACGAGCGGGTTATGGCAGCCACGCCGTACTCGGCGGGATCGACTTAACACTCGATCCGGGCCGCTTTCTTTGCCTGCTGGGCCCAAATGGTGCTGGAAAAAGCACTCTCGCGCATGCGCTTTGTGGCCTGCTATCTCCAGGCAACGGCGCAACTGTTCTACTCGACGAAGCCAATCTCACTCATCTCAGCCCCCGTGCGCGGGCACAACATATCGGATTCCTCCCACAGGAAATCGAGCCCGGATTCTCCTTTCGGGTGGACGAAACCGTTGAGCTGGGCGCACGCGTGGCTCACCCACAGCCGAGCCGGGAAGATATTTATGCTGCCCTAGCCGCAGTCGATGCTGAGCATCTAGCAGAACGAAAACTTGACGCCCTGAGCGGCGGTGAACGACGACGCGTCTTGCTCGCAAGCGTCCTTGCGCAGAAGCCACGCTACCTCGTGCTCGATGAGCCCACTGCGATGCTTGACTTTGAACATCAAGTGGGCCTTTTTGAAGTTTTACGCACGCGCTGTGAGGCTGGGCTCGGGGTGCTAGTTGTGACCCACGACCTAAACCTTGCTGCGCAATGGGCAGATAGCTTGGTCTTGCTCGACCGTGGACGCATCGCCGCGCAAGGGCGCCCGCACGAAGTATTGACCACAGAAATTCTAACTCCTGTCTTCGGGCCGCACTTCCAACTACTTAGCTCCGGTGGGCGGCCAGTGGTGGTACCGCGATGAGGTCGCGCGGCTTCCTGCTCGGACTTGCCGCAATCGCGACCCTAAGCGTGGGCTTCGCCCCCAGTTGGGGCTCAGTCTCCATTGATGCACTTGCCGAAGGCAAACGTTGGCTTGGGCCACGTGACACCTGGACAAGCAGCACGCGTATCTTTGAATTGCGCTTGGCTCGAATCGCGCTCGCTTTCCTCGCTGGCGGCGCCCTAGCCTGCGCCGGAGCTGTGCTGCAAACACTGCTGCGCAACGGGCTTGCTACCCCATTCACCCTGGGCGTAGCTTCAGCAGGCAGCTTTGGCGCCTTTCTAGTGCTCGCTTTTCCAACTGCATGGTTCGCAATCCATCTAGGCGCGACCTTTAGCGCACTTGCTTTCGCCTTAGGCTCACTTGCCCTGGTGCTCGCACTAGCGCGGCGTAGCCAAAGAGTTGATAGCCTTCTACTCGCCGGCATCACGCTGAATTTCCTATTCGGCGCCGGTGTCATGCTCGTGCGCTACCTAGCAGACCCTCTTCGCCTTGCGGCAATGGAGCGCTGGATGCTGGGGTCGGTCGAAGCGCTATACCTGAGCGAATCCCTCTCGCTCCTGCCTTGGGTCGCGGCGCCGCTACTCCTGCTACTTCTATTCGCTAATGAACTCGACCAGCTTGCCTTCGACGAAAATTTGGCCGCTACGCGCGGGGTCTCTGTCACCCGCGTGCGCAATATTGGCCTACTAGCTGCGGGATTACTGACCGCTTCCGTAGTCGCTCGCACTGGGCCCATCGGCTTTATTGGCTTGCTGGTTCCACATGCAGTTCGTTTTGGCACTGGCCTCCAACACCGCCAACTGCTGATCGGCTGCTTCTTAGCTGGCGGCACCCTGTTAGTACTTGCAGACCTCCTTGCACGCTCTGTAAGCATCGGTGGTCGCAGCAGCGAACTACCAGTTGGCATCCTGACCGCACTGGTTGGCGGGCCCTGCTTTCTCGCCCTGCTACTGCGACGCTCGACGCGCTAGCCACCCCGCTTTACAATTCGGAGATGTCCGAACCGCGCGAAATAACTATTCAGCATGTGCTGATCTCCTTCGCTGATGCCCCGACTGAGGCCACGCGTACCCTTGAGGAGGCACAAGCTCTTGCAGAGGCCGTCCTAAATCAGGCCGCAGGC
>JAKVCF010000173.1 GCA_022447335.1 Planctomycetota bacterium
CGCACTGCGGCATATGTTTTTTCGAGATCCCTAGCTGCTGAAGCGCTCTCTCCGACAATCCAAAACTCAAGGGGGCCGTAATTACCCCAAGCCTCAGCCCCTATTCCATACCATTTTTTTGTCAGATCGACCGTGCCGGAAGACACGTCGCTAGCCGCGTAAAACTCGGCTTCTCCTTCGAAAACTTCGCCCCAATGATCTGCTTGCGGAAGGGGATTTTTCTCTCCAACTAGATTTGAGTCACACCCCGCGAAAGCCAACCACGGAAGCATAAAAACGATGCGCATGCCGCCCATCCTATCTCCGGATACTTAAAGATTCGAGGGGCCACCGAGACCGATCTAGTCATCCCCCTATACTTCTTCCATGCCCCACTACCACGAAAGCGACGCTCCACACTGGTATGTCCATATAGACATGGATGTCATCGATGCGAATGCCGCACGAACATACCTACAAGAGCAGACTCTAATAGAGGAGTCGAATAAGATGCACTCTTTCGAGATATTTGTCGACAACCCTGAGAACCCAAAAGAGGCCGTCTTAGTCGAATGCTTTAGGGATGACAAAAGCCAGAAGTCACACCTCGAAAATATTCGACTGGATAAATTTGCCAGCGTATTCACTAACTTTCGAGTCCGAGTTTATGGCAACCCACCTAAGAGCGTAATTGATCGCATGCTCTCAGCCGGCTTCTGGCCCCCCGCATTCACAGGCGAGTTTAGGCACATGCCCTACTTCATTGGATACCGAAGCTGAACCAAAGTCGCTGTATCCCACCCTCACAAGAACTCTCTGCATACGAAAAACGCCCCCCCGCCGCGAAGGCGAGGGGGCGCAGTTTGAACCAATCGGCGTTTTTACTGAACAGTCAGTGAAGCCGGAGTGGTCAGGGTGCTTGAGCCTACATCAAGACCATGGAACCAAACTTGTACCCCTGCTGCGCCTGGAGGCACAGAGATGAATCGGGTCGTTTCGCCATTGGCGTCGGCTGTACTGGGTGACAGCTGAGTCCAGGGTCGAGTGAGGTATGCCGTTCCATAAGGTGTCGAAGTCGGGCCACCACCGCGGAGCGAGTAAGCCAGAACGACGGATCCACCTGGAGTCGCGTTCGAAACTTCAAGAGATGCCACGGAGCCAGCAGTTGCATTCTTGATCACAAGGTGCGGCGTGTCATCTGCAAGGCGATAGCGAATCTGCCCATTCCAAGTGCGTCCGGCGGCAACAGTTCCAAACGGGTTTGGACCACCGAGGCCTGACCCGTTCGTAACTGTCATATCCGTGTTGAAGTAAGTAGACGTTCCAGAGGTGTACTCGATGTTGTCTCCATTATTCGAACGAATATAGAACGCGTAAGTATTGCCCGCCTCCAATCGTGGGCTCGAGATTGCAGTCGTGGTGTAAACACCAGGTCCAGCGCTAACAGACTTCATGTCTGTGCCAAGGAAGGTCCAATCCATCGGATCGTTCTCACTGCCAACATAAGAGCCACTCTTGTACCAAACGTCGATGCCAGCATTTTCTCCAGCGATGGTCAATACGTTGACATCGAAGCTGCTGATCACAACATCATTATGAACCTCGATATCAAACATGTTTCCAGTAAACGTGCTGACACCGCCGTCCATGGTTGTGGCGAGGTAATGTTCACCCCAAGCGCCTTCGTACTCCAGGATGCCGTTCCACATTCTGTCGGCGAAGGATCCGTTTCCAAATCCACCGTAGGTGTTTCCGCAGCCGCCTTCGATACGAAGATACGAGTTTTCGTAAGTCTGGTATCCGTTGGTGTACCTAAAGTCGCCATTGACGCCATTGGTGGCCTCGATGTAGATGCCGTAGGTTTTGTCCTTTTCGAATACCTTGTCGGTGATGTCGCCACCGATTGTCAAAGGAGTCGCCACGTTTTCCCCAGCACTCACGCCACTTGTTGAGTCAAGCAGGGTCCATCCAGACGAGCTATCCTCAAAGCCACGGTGGGTTCCTTCGCGATACCAGATATTTACCGATGCGGAAGTTCCAGCAGCAATCCTCGTATTAATCGAAATGCCGGTCAAAGACAGATCGGTCTTCGGCTTAATGTCGAACATGTTTCCGCCTGATCCATTGCCGCCATCGAAAGTAGTCGAGACTTGGTGGAAAATCGACACGCCACCGCGGTAGTCGATCCAGGTGTCATACCATTCGCCAATGTGGCGCGAAGCATCTTCTAGGGTAGTTGTACCCAGCGCTTCCCCGTCCGGATCGACCATGCTCGGATTCGAGTAAATCGGAAGTCTTGTGCCGGGGGTGTAGGCCATGACGGTGCGATAGTTGGTCGTTCGGTGGCCGAAGCAGTAATCGCGATCGCTGCAAGTAGTAGCTCCTCCGGATCCGCTGTGGTTGTGCTGAAGGCCCATGTTGTGGCCGATCTCGTGTGCAAAAGTGTACGACGCTGCTGCACGAGTATTCCTATCTACACTGAACGCCGAAGCATCAAATCCTGCGCTATTGCTGCAGTTCACGTAAGCGACTCCGGATCCATAGTTGGCAATGAAAAGGGCGCAGTAGTCTGCTCCGTAGGCATCACGAAGTCCGTGGACAGCGTCAAGGTTTCCGTCCGATGTATCTCTAAACCTTGAGAGGTCAGTACTTTGATCACCACTTTGTGTGTATGTGGTGTCTTCATATGTGTGAACTAGGTTCACTCGCATCTGCGAGTCACCGTTTGCAAGCGATCGGTTCATCTCTGCAACTGACAAGTTTGCAAGCGCATTCGCTCCATCTAATCCACCTTCTGCGGTGACGCAATCTGTCGTGAAAACAACAAGGGCGTGAACAACGTGTCGATTATGAGCGATACGCTCACTCTCAACTCCTTCGACTAAATGAGAGGAGTTAACCCCACACTCTTCACCCAAGTGTTCGTCGATTTCAGCAACAGTAAACTGACCTGGAGTCGCAGTATTGATCGTATAGGTTGTCCCCTCGTAGCGGATAGTCCCGGCGACAGAATCATTGATGACGACAATCGAGGCGTAGTTCCAAAAATCTTCACCTGTTGCAAAGTGATAGATCTTGGAGTCTGCGTATGCGAGCTCGATGTTATCGAGGGTGCCCGTAATCGTGACATCTTCAAATACATTGAAGTTGACGACCGTATCTAAGCCGTCTTCGGCACGACTTTCCAACAGGCTAAAATCCATGTAGACATTCTGTTGGCGAATGGCGAGATCGTTGTCATGGATTCGAGTGACCTCGTTGGTGGGGACAGGCGTGAATAAGTCGTAGCTATTCTGCGCTGTCGCAGAAGCGCTTAGCAGTGCGCTTAATGCGAGTAAGGGGAGTATGTTCTTCATCACTGTTTCGGGTTAAGAAAAGGTGGAGATTGCCAAGAATCTCGAACACAGGATTGCTTCTTTGGCCATATATGTCGCATGAAATTCACTGATATATGCCAAAAAAACATCATCGAGCCGGACATGCAAACTGCTTGCACGCGAAAGTGCTTCTATTCGTCGTTGAGACTTTTGCAATCAGATTGCACATTTGAAAATGTGGCT
>JAKVCF010000174.1 GCA_022447335.1 Planctomycetota bacterium
ATCTGAAAGCGTGGCCCAAAGAATTGAGACCACGAACATCGGGTAGAGGCTTGCTGCGATGTAAAAGCTGCTGGCCAAGCCAGGGCCGAATCCGCCCTCATTTCCCTCCTTCCAGCTGAGCCAGGCAAAGCCAAGCACGATTGCTACGATCGCGCGGAAGACCCGGCGTGCCACGCGACTACGGTCACTGCGTGACACCAGTAGCGAATAGAGTGGCATGGTCACGATTGCGGCCCCAGCCACCCAAAGCCACCAGGTGGCTGTGTCGTCCCGATATTCGACCGATAATTCGTCTCGCACGGGGCGTAGCACGTAGTAGCTAGCCATGACCAGAAAGCTGGCCAAAGCCGCTCGTAACGTCAGCGGCTCGATTAATGGTGCGAGCAGCCTGTTCGATGGTGACTTCAGGTCTTCTGGTCGGCTGGGGGGAGGGCTCATTTCATACGCAGGATCGACGAGAGTAGGCTGACGCGCAGATAGGCACCACTCATCGTGACGCTCTTTGTGGAACGACGGTAATAGGCATTAGACCGATACTCAGTGACCGTCTACTTGACAGCCTTCGGATTCTGGAAAGCCGATAGATTAGGCGCCTCACCCGGTCGCAATGATTTCAGTTGTAAAATCGAACGACCGGTAGCCTCATTGGACATCTCGACATTGAAGGGCACGTTGACACCTTCGATCTCGCGGTAGTTTCTGAAGCGGATACGCACGGGAAGATAGCCGGCTCCATCCAAGTCGAGGTTGGTATCGATGCGAATCAGATCACCATTCTCACAATCGAACCATAGTTTAGCTGGAGGGCGATCCTCTTTCTTGCCCAGCAATACCCAGCAATCGCGGTCACGGGAACTGGACTTTCCTTCGAGTACGATCTCGTCGTAAGAAGCGCGGAAATCGCCGATCGCGATCGCGATGCCAGAGTTCTCCCTGACTTCGGTGATATCGCTTTGGTCGAGTTCTCTGAAAGGTTCAAAGTCCGAATCGATCCAACCGCTTTCCAGGCCAATCGCGGAGGTGGATTTGCCGAACTCGCCAAAGTTCGCGATCGATACCGAACGGTCATCTGCGTCAGTAGCTATCGCAACCGTGCCGGTGACGCCAGCCTGTTCTATAAGAATCTGGAGATCGGCACTGTAGCCACCCCAGGCCGCATAGGCCTCGCCGCGGCCAGCCGGGTCGAGTAGGTCATAAATCTCGGTCAGCGTGGGCCCCGCGCTGTCAAGTGCGCGAAGAAAGGGCATTACGTGATCTACGCTTTCATTGCGACGCAACTCCATTTTCACTGGAGTGCCATCATCGTTCATCGTAAAGCGAACTGAGACAAAGGACATTGCGCGCATCGTGCGCCAGCCTTCTTCATCTGGCGGGTGCAGCTCATAGATCATCTCGCCTGGGATGTCGACGGCCAAGCGCTGGTTTTTGATCAGCGCCGTAACTTCCACGTCCACTTCTTTGAAGTCGTATTTACCAAGGTAGGGGCGCAGTGAAGATATGGGGATCTCACCAACAACCTCGTATCCTTCGCGTGGCATTTCGAGTGTTGCGCCATTCTGATTGAGCACCATGGTGTGCACGCCATCAGCTTCGCTTTGCTGGAATGACATTTTGATGGTGTCGGTTAGTACAAAGGCCCACGCTCCTTCCTTATCAGGGCTCTTTAGTGTGAAGGTTCCCTGCCCTGGAACGATCACTGCGAGCTTCCCTTTCTGGTCGATGGTTTCCAGGGCCTGGCCGTTGAAGGGTGGAAAGTCTGCGATGAACTTGCCGATGTAAGGGCTCAGATCAAGCGATCGGTCGCCTTTTCCCTCGGCCGGTTCATCACTGGGCAGGTTGCCGAGTAGAGTTTCCCAGACCAGTGGATCGATGCGGCTTTGCAGGCCCGCGGTGTTCAGGTTACAGAGCATGACGAAGCCGTAGCCCGAGTCAGGCAGCAAGCCTACCTTGGCTGAGTAGCCGTCTATGTTTCCGCCATGCTCAATCCAGCGTTGACCTTGCCAGTCACGCAACATCCAGCCCATGCCATAGCCGACCTCAGAAGAAAGGTCGATATTCGATTTCCAACACTCCTGCACGCTCTCTGTCGAGATTAGCTGCTTGCCATTCCAACTTCCACGGTTCAGTTGGAACTGAACCCAGTGACCCATGTCGGCTGCATTTGAGTAGATTGATCCGGCTGGGCCGACATTTGAGATGTTGCGCGGCGGCATGATCTCGTGCGTCTTATCGTCTCGATCCCAGCGGTATCCAATGGCGCGTCGACTGTCATTCACCGCCCGTGGGAAAGAGCTGGTAGTACTGGTCATGCCGAGTGGGTCGAGGATGCGGACCTCAATCAGCTTCTCCCAGCTTGCATTGGCGATGTAAGCGGCTGCGGTGCCAGCTGCCAAATACTGAACGTTGTTGTAGAGGAAAGTCTCGTGGTAACCACGGAGGGGCTTAGCGTTTGCGGCGACCTCCAAAATACGTTTGGAGCCAACTTTTCCGGAGCCGAAAAGCAACCCCATGCGTGGGTAGCCAGTGCGATGAGAGAGGAGGTCGCGCACCGTGATAACTTCTCCGTCAGAGCCTTGTAGGGTCCAGGTTGGCACGACTTCCCGAATTGGCACATCCCAAGTGATTAGACCTTCGTCGACTAAGTCGCCGATTAGGGCTGATGTGAAGGCTTTGGTGGTCGAGCCTATGGCGTACAGGGTGTTTTCGTTGGCGAGGCGGTCGGATTCAAGGTCGGCTTGGCCGAAGCCGCCCTGCCAAATCACGCCGTCGCGATTGACGAGTGCAAAGCCTAGGCTGGGCATATTGTGCTCAATGCGCGCCTCTTCGATGCGCTGCTCAAGGAGGGCAAGGCGTTCGTCAAGGCGATCGGGCTCCTGAGGGAGGATGGCCCAGGGAGAGGAGAGAAGCAGAGTGGCGAGCATCATTAGGATGAGGGAGAGCTGACCGAAGGCGCGTTCAAAGCGAATAAGTGCCGCCCGGTTCTTTCAGATAGTCGGAGGAGTGGTCCCGGGGAGAGGCGCTCACAGCAGTACATTATCTGCATGGCCCGTTCTCTGATCGCAGCCTTCTCATTCTTAATTGGCATGGTGGCGTGCAGTACGCCTGCGATGACCAGTCGGTCGGCGCCGCCGATGCTAGAGTTCCGTATTGAAGCCGTGCCAGGCGAACCTGGATTCAGCGAGGATGTTGTTAGCCCAACGCAGATTCACGGCGAAGATGTGTATTTGCTGCCCGGAAAGCGCTTTCTAATTGAGCGTGCATTTACCGAGGACATCGGTTCGGGCCGGACAGGCGTACACTTCATCGTCTACCCGGAGCAGCGGGATGACTTTCGAATCTGGACTGGCCAGCACGTGGGTAAGCGCATGGCGGTATTGCACAAAGGCAAGGCGCTTTCATTAGCAAAGTTGATGGTGGCATTGCCAGGGGAAGGTGTGATCTCCGGTGGTCGCGGGGGACTTTCGACTAAAGAAGCGCAGCAGCTCGCGCGCG
>JAKVCF010000175.1 GCA_022447335.1 Planctomycetota bacterium
GCTCAGAATCAGGCTGTCATCAGCGCCCGGGCCACCAGCACTGCTGTACGAGGTGGTTTCAACCGGGTTGCCGTAGAACTCAGCTGCGAAACCGGCGTGCGGCTGACCGCCGAACCAGTAGCAACCAAGGAACGCGTTGTTGGCGTTGTTCTGAAGGGTGTCGAACCAGACGAAGCTGTTGTCGTTACCAAGACCGCCATCGGACAGCCAAGGACCGGTGTTGCCGTTGTCCCAAGTGTTGGCGAAGCCAAACAGCTTGTTACCGGAAGCGTCGGTCGCAAGGTTGCACTCGAAGCCAGTCAGGTCGATCGAGACAATCCAGCAGGCAAGGTTGCCGTTGTTACCACCAGGCAAGCCGGCGATTCCGTAAGCGCAGTCAGCGGTCGGCCAGGAAGCCGGGCCGGCGCAACGCACAGTCTCGTCGTAGATGGTGAAGACACTGGACATGCCGTTCGGGTTGCTGTCAGAAGAGCAATAGGTGAAGTTCATCCCATTGATCTGATCGGTCGAGGTGGAGTTACGATCGACGAGGGCACCCTCATCAATCCACTCTTGATCGGCGCCCGGGACCGAGTAGTAGTTGGTCAGGGCGTTGTTGTTGTAGATCGAGTCCGGACCAAGCTTGGCGACGCCGCCGCTCGGCTGGACGAGACCTGTGGAGGGGTGGTACTGACCAGCGAACTGGGGAGTCGCGGTGGCCTTATTGACCGTCATCTGCTGCTTCTGCTGCGCAGTAGCGCCGGTAATCAGCGCGAGCGCGGCAGCGCCAGTGAGGATGTTGCGGAACATATTGTTTCTTGTTCTCCTGGAAACCTAGGGATCGAAGGGTATCGGACGGAATTGTCCGGTTGACGCGGACGGGGCGGGGGGACGCCGCTTCCGCTTTATGCGTCGGTAAAAGTGATACTGCAAATCAAGGAAACGGTCCATAAAAGTTGTAAAAAATTGCCCGAAATTCACTTAAATCCCTGATTTGGCGCGGAGTTCACAGGGAATCGGAAAAGCAAAGGAGCCTAGTTTTCACGCATTGCATCTAGCAGCGCATCTCGGAGAAAACCTCTTAAAGCCTTGTAAAAAAAGGACTTATATTGAATTCTTGGGATTATTACGCAGCGAAGCTTAGGTCACTGTTTTTCTAGGAAGTCGCTACGCCTAAGCCTTACTAGTATCTAGGGATGTTCGCGTCAATTTCGATTGACCAGCGATCGATCCCGCCGGCCAGATTGATGGTTTTTGGGTGACCGAGGGCGGCCAATCGGGCGCATACGCGAGCACTGCGCACTCCATGGTGACAGTACACGAGTAGCGGTTTCTTGCACTCTGCCAACTCAGATTCCCAGCGAGTCATCTCCGACAGCGGATAGAGAAGGGCTGATTCCAGCTTGCAGAAGGAGAATTCTTCAGGCTCACGGACATCGATCAGAAGGAAGTCCATTCCTTCATCAGCTTGGGTGACCGCTTCGGTCGGCGTCCACTGCATCATTGCTGACAGGAGGGGCAGAAGTAACTGGCGCGCTGGCTGATCACACTACGGCGGATCGAGGTGGAGCAGTGGTGGCAGGGTTCACCCTCTCGGCCGTAGGCCTGGAGGTTTTGCACGAAATAGCCTGGCTCGCCATCACTCCCGAGGAAGTCCCGAAGTGTGGTGCCGCCATCGGCAATGGCTTCGCTGAGTACGGCCCGCACTTCGGTTGCCAGTCTTTCCCAGTGGGTTCGCGCTACGCGCCCGGCGGCACGCCCCGGGCGAATGCCCGCGCGGTAGAGGGACTCACTGGCGTAGATGTTGCCCACGCCGACTACTACTTTTGGGTCCATTAAAAAAGTTTTGGTCGCTACCTTGCGGCCTACCGCACGCTTCGCGAGGTAGGTGCCATCAAATGAGTCGCAAAATGGCTCGGGGCCTAAGTCGCGCAGCCGCGGATGTTGGGTGGGGTCGTTTTCCGTCCAGATCAAAAAGCCAAAGCGACGTGGGTCATGATAGCGCAGGGCCTTGCCATTACTGAACTCGAACTCGACGTGGTCATGCTTACGTCGTTCGTCTTGGGGTTTGGTGATACGCATCGATCCGGACATGCCGAGGTGCCCGATCAGCGTGCCGTTGTGAAAGTGAAAGAGTAGATATTTGGCGCGACGATCGATTGCAAGCAACTTGCGACGGTGCAGCCGAAGTCCCAGTTGCGGATCCACTGGCCAGCGCAAGCGGGGGTCGTGTACGCGTATTCGGCGGACGTGTTGGCCGACGCCCCACTTTTCCAGGCCACGCCGAGTAGTTTCGACTTCGGGGAGTTCAGGCACTGTCTTCGCCGCATTCTTTCTCGAGGAAGTAGATCATCACGTACTCCTCTGCGGTGCGGCGCGGGCCCGGCTCGTTGCGTAGTCGGCGAGCGGCTGCTTGTAGCTGACGTTCGCGAAAGAATCGATAAGCGCGTACGCCACCGTGGCCAGTGTCATTCTCAGGCGTGACGATGCCGAGGGCTTCGCGTGCCTCTTCCGGACTCATGCAGGTGCGGCCTTCTTCTTCCATTAGCTGCACCAGCGAACGAATAGCTTCAGTTGGTACGCCAATCAGAAACTCTTGGAAGGCTCGAGCCTCGTCGTGTGTGGGATTGGGGCGCGTGAAGTACTCGACGAACTCAGGGTCGCAGCCAGCTTGCAGTAGGCGCATCATCTCGGAGACGCCGAGAGTGGTGCCGATGCTTACGCGAATGCGATGTCGGGCGCTCCACGTTGCCTGTAGCAGCGGAAAGAAGTCGCGCACGGCCCAGTGCAAGTAGTTGCCCCAGATGTCAGTTAGCTTTTCGACTGCGCGAGTGCGAAGCTCTTCTTCTTGTTCTACATCGCGCGCGATCGAGCCTAGTACTTCTTCGGCGAGCAGGGTGTAGACGCAGCCATGCAGCCATTCGTCGACGTCTTTGTGGACCTTGTCGAGCTCAGCCTGTGCGGATTCCTTGGCGTGAGCCGAAACTTCGCCGACGAGGTAACCGACCATGCGCCAGAAGTTGAGCTCTGCGACGACGAGGGTGCGGCCGACGATCGCGCGTGTAGGCACGAATAGCTCATAGTTCGAGTCGTCGGCTTGCACGAGGTGGTCGACTAGCGTGCTCAAGCCGCGTTCTCGTGCACCCAGTTGGCGTTCTTGGAAGATCGGCGGGTATGCCTCTAGCGCTTCAGCTACCTGTTCGACTCGCGAAACCCCGCGCGCAATTCGAGACAGAAACTCCTCGCGCATTGAATGGCTACTCGACTCGGTATGCCGCCAAAGAATCTCAAGTGTCTGTCGCTCGTGAGGTGACAGAGAATCGATTGGGCCGAAGGTGAGCTGCGGTATTTCCATGCGCTCAGGTTTGAAATAGGCGGTCTCCGGCATCCCCAAGGCCGGGCAAAATATAGCCGCGTTCATCCAACCG
>JAKVCF010000176.1 GCA_022447335.1 Planctomycetota bacterium
GAAGCTATGTCCAACACATAAACCCCCGCATTAATCTCACCAACCTGCTTGACCTGTTCGTCCGCATCGACCTCTTCCACAATAGACAAAATGCGGCCGCTCTCTTCATAGAGCACGCGACCGTAGCCCGTAGGGTCTTGGCAAAGCGCGGTTAATAACGCGTCGCCATCCTGCTCAATCAAAGTCTGGAAGGTCTCGACAGTCAGCAGCGGCGTATCCCCGCAGAGAATCAACAAGCGCCCCTCGTCCGGCAGTTCGTTCAGACCGCAGAAAACGGCGTCGCCGGTGCCACGAGCTTCGGGTTGCAACGCAACCTTCCACTGACCATCAGCGTCTACATGACGCCCCGCCTTCTTCATCCAAACTTCAACCGAATCACGGTGCTTCGGTCCGAGCACAATGACGTGCTGACCAGCCTCCAGTGGATCTACGGCACGAAAGACATGCTCAAGCAAAGGGAGCCCGCAAAGGTCCAGCAACGCTTTGGGCCCGCCGGTACGAGTACGGGTGGAGTTACCACCCGCGAGGACCAGGACGTGAAGTGCGGAGCTGTCGGCCATCGCGCGGCCCGATCATAGCGGCGCTGGGTCGTCGATTCAGCCGTTGGAATCCCCCGCAAACTGACTGTTCAGCCAGCGCACCGCTGAGACGATCAGCGCTGCCTGCTCCGTACGCCGATCCACCTGCCTAGGTAGGTGTAGAAAGCCCATCCAGGGGCGTGGATTACCTTCTACAGCCGCCATGCGGCTCGCCCACCAAAGCACTCCGTTGCAACAGTGGCTGCCGGCATCGTCACTCAACTCGACGGAGAAGCCCTCTTCGCTGAGATAACGAGCCAACTGGTTCGCCGGCCAGTGCGCACGCACTTCACTCGGCCCTCCTGGCTCAAAAACGCCCTTCTCGGAACCACCTGACGCCGCCACGGCGTCGCCCAGGAGATCCCAGTGATTGCGGGCCACCACTTCGAGCTGAGGAACCCCCTCTTCGCGCGCCTCGCCCACCGCAAGCCAGACTCGAGGGCGCCGTGCCAACACCTCTTCGGTGCGCTCCAGCAGCTCGGGCAGGATTGCTGGCCAGAATGAGTGACCCCAGCTTTGGGGAAAGTACGCATCGGCCACAGCTAGGCGGACGACTTCCTGGGATTGGTTCGCCGACCGTCCCAAGAAAGGCTCGTAGGCCGTCAGCCATCCAGCGCAGGACTCGGTGTCAGCCATAGCAGCAGCCTACCAAGCGCGGATACGATGCCACACTATCGCAAGGCGATCTCATGGATCTGCGCAAGGCCTTCACTGCCCCCGGCATTCCGCGTCGACTCATCTCTAAAGGAGCTGGTCTACTCGGCCGCTGCCCAGTACCACGCTTCCTACGAAGCGGCCTGTGGAGCTTCCTCGGCAGCCGACTCGGCCTGGACATGGAGGAAGTGCCAGGGAATCTGCGTGACTACCGCAACTTTCTCGCACTATTCACGCGCCCTCTGCCCAAAGGAGCACGCCCCCTACCGAACGGCAACACTTGGCTCTCACCTGCGGATGGAAAAATCGTGGCTGCGACACGAGTCAGTTCGGAAGGCACTTGGCTGATCAAAGGCACGCCCTACACAAGCCGTGAGCTCGTGCCCGGCGGTGATATCCGCCTACTCGCCGGCTATCAGGCCCTGCAGATTTACCTCGCTCCGCACAACTACCACCGCTATCACGCTCCATGCGATCTAACCATCGAAGAGGCCGTTACTGAGCCCGGCGATCTGCAACCAGTCGACCCCGGCCTCGTGCGTCGCTCCATGCGCGTACTCGCAACGAATAAGCGCATTCTGTTGCACTGCCGCACGCCCGATGGCACACCACTTTCCATGCTCTTCGTCGGCGCACTGAACGTCGGCGGAATGCGGTTCCTTCATGACCGCACGCTCGGCCAAAAACCTTTCATTCAAGGACGCCGCATATACGAACCAGCGCCTGTAATCAAGCGAGGCGATGAACTCGGTTGGTTCGAGTTTGGCTCAACCGTCGTACTTTTTGCTCCGGGGCAGCGACTTTCACTGAAATCTGAGGGTGAAACTTGCCGCGCACGCGAGCCACTGCTGGCAGGCACCTTGAGCGAAACGAACTGAACATGTCCGACCCACTACACGCTGCCTTCGCGCTTGCCGCCGCCGTACAAGCTAGTGATACCGAAGCGATGTGCGCCGCAGCAAAGTTAATCGAAGAACAATACGGCGCTGGCTCCTGCCGTGAGACCTTGCGACAGCTTCACCTTTATTTCGGTTTCCCACGCATCGTTCAAGCGCTCAACGCCTGCGCCCCAGCCTTGGCTGAGCCTGACGAAGGAGACCAATCCACCCCCTCTCCAACCGAACCCCGCGCGATCGGTGAGGCGGTCTTCCGAGAACTTTATGCCGAAGACGCAGATAAGGTCCTAGCACACCTCGAAAAGCTCGATCCCACAATCCGGGCCTGGATTCTCGAGCACGCCTACGCACGTGTACTGGTACGCCCACGGTTTTCGGTCGCCGAAAAGGAACGCATCGCCATTGCCTGCCTGGCCGCAACTCGCTGCTGGAAGCAATGGGAGTCGCATCACAAGATCGCCCGCCGAAATGGCGTGCTGGTGGAACAACTACTTCAAGATCTCGGTGCAATTCGTGAATGGATTGGCACTGATGCGCATCGGGAAGCGAAACGCATACTGACCGCTTTGCCGCGATGAGAGAAGGGCTCCCCCCCCGCGGGCTTTGGTCCCTGCTGGTGACCCAAGCTCTCACCGTACTGAACGACAATCTGTTCAAGCAGGTGATGCTACTGCTTGCAGTCAATCTGCAACTGCAGCAGGAGGACCCCCTCTGCACCGACATGCAGGCCTGTATGGGCTTTGCCTTCGCAATTCCCTTCCTACTCTTTGCCGCGATTGCTGGCGATTTAGCCGACGCGCACAGTAAACGCAGCGTGGTAATCGCAGCCAAGGTCGCTGAAGTCGGAGTGATGCTTGGCGCAGCGATGGCGTTCTGGGCCGATAGCCTGCCACTGTTGATACTGGTGCTGTTCTTTATGGGCATGCAATCGGCTTTTCTCGGTCCCGCCAAGTACGGCGCACTGGTCGAGATGCTAAAGCCAGGAGAACTCGCGCGCGGAAATGGAACCATGCAGGCCTTTCTGTTAGCTGCACTACTGGTCGGCATGGGTTCAGCAGGCATGCTCTATGACTGGTCTGAAGCAGCGCATGAGTCGCAGCAAGCGGCGCGACTGGCGAAGCTCGGACTTATTTTCGCTGGCATCGCCGCACTAGGCGCCCTCGTCGCGTGCGGCCTACCTCGCCTGCCCCCAGCACGCTCGGGACGCTCGTTACGTTTCAATCCAGTACCTCCAACAAGTCGAGGCTTTAAGCTAGCCCACTCCAC
>JAKVCF010000177.1 GCA_022447335.1 Planctomycetota bacterium
CGTTGGGCCAGATCCGCGGGCGCAACGGCGGCCCAGTCTTCTAGTCCACGCTCGGCAAGCTGACGAGCGGCATTCTCCAGGTCGGACCGGTAGGCCGCCAAAGTGTTCTTCGACAGCCCCGACTCGGCCCGCAGGGCGCCGAGATACTCACTCAGATCGGCCTTGAGAGCCGCTGGCAGCAATTGACCACCACTTTCCACGCCAAGTAGACTACTGGACCGTCTCGGTGACCCAGAAGTCAATTCCCGTGGCCACGCTCACGAAAGCCCAGATCAAGCCGTTCAAGAAGCTACTGATTCAGTATCTGCAGCATCTGGGCGTCAAGCTCGAGAATATGGAGGAGGCAGTGCTGCGCCCCGATACTGACAACGGGCCGGAGGATGGGGACGATTTCGGGGCTGGCGTTGGCCTGCGCGAGTTTCAGCTGGGATTAATTGAGAATGAGAACGAGATTCTGCATGAGGTACGGGCAGCTCTGAAGCGGATCGATGGCGGGGCGTACGGCCTTTGTCTCCATTGCAATGAGCCGATTCCGATTGGTCGCCTCGAGGCTCGACCCTACGCGCGCTTCTGCCTGGAGCACCAACTTCAATACGAGCTGGGACAGCTCGACATAGACTGACGATGCCAGAAGTATCGAGCACAGGAGCAAGGGGCGTTGGCTTTCGAGACCGCATGTTCTGGGGGATGGTTATCACCCTAGTCATCATCGACTTGCTCACGAAATCCTGGGCCTTTGAGAGCCTAGGAGAGCGTGAAATTCGCTGGGTCGCAGGTAGCTGGTTAGGCCTGCAGCGATTACTTAATCCAGGCGGGGTATTTGGCATCGCGCAAGGTGCGACCGAGATCCTGACTGTCATCCGCATGTTTGCAGTTGGCCTGTTGATCTGGCTTGCCTCTTGCCAGGCCAGAAGCAATCGGCGCGGCGTATTCACGCTGGGCCTGCTCACCTCCGGCGCGATCGGAAACCTCTATGACAACCTAGGTCGTGTTACTGGATGGGCCGATGGCAGCGGGCACGTGCGTGATTTTATTCGCTTTGACCTAGGCTCTGCGCCGGGCTGGATTCCGGAGCAACTTTGGCTGTTTGACCCTTGGCCAATCTTCAACTTCGCAGACTCTTGTATTACAGTCGGCTTTCTTCTACTACTAAGCGGAGCTGGTTCGGTTGAATGGCCAACGAGCGAATCGAGCTCAAAAGCTAATACGGAGAGGTCAGCATGAATGTGCTGCAAACTCAAATCGGCTTGCTCAACTTGGAAAGCCCACTCCTCACTGGTTCGGGAACTTTTGGGCATGACCCAGCAGCTTTAGCTTTCCTAAAGGGCGGGGACCTCGGTGCGTTGGTTTTGAAGACAGTGACCCCTGACCCGCGTGAGGGCAATCCAAACCCGCGAATGTGCGAGTGGACAGGCGGGGTCATGAACTCGATTGGCCTCGAGAACAAGGGGCTCTCCTACTGGCGCGATCACGTCGCTCCGAAGCTGGCGGCGACACCTGTCCCGGTGGTTGCCAATGCCGGGGGCCATGACCTCGACGAGTATGGAGTGATGACAGCGGCCTTCGATGCCATGGAAGGTGTCGCGGCAATAGAACTGAATCTCAGTTGTCCGAACGTCAAGGGCGGAACCCATTTCTCTACCGACCCAGAGGCGCTCCAAAGCGTTGTGAGGCTTTGTCGTGAGCAGACGACGAAGCCAATGTGGGTCAAGCTATCACCCAATGTCGCCTCGATCACGCCGCTTGCGCAGGCCGCCGAGGCTGCAGGGGCCGACGGCTTGGTTGTCTGCAATACAGTGCTTGGCTTACTGGTCGACTGGAAAACCCGCAAACCGCGCTTAGGAAACGGTTACGGGGGCATGTCCGGTCCGGCGGTCCGCCCGGTCGCTATGCGTATGGTCTGGGAGTGCTTCCGGGCTACTCAACTGCCGATCATCGCATCTGGGGGGGCGAGCTCGGCAGATGACGTGCTGGACTTTGTGGTGGCGGGAGCCACTGCGGTCCAAGTTGGCACAGCGTCCTTCCGTCGCCCCGATGCGATTTCCCGAATCGCAGAAGAATTGCGCACGGTTCTGGCCGAAAACGATTTCACACTCGATTCGCTGCGAGGCAGCCTTAAGTGGCCCTCGCCCGTATCCTGTTCGGGCGCAGCATCGCGCACCTCCTGACAGCCTGTTCGCAGCGATCCAGCAAAAACGATGGTCGATTTCGACAAGATTGGCGACAACATGACATCGCTAGGGCACGGTTTAGGCCGCGCCCTTAAGAAAGTCTTTGGTTCGCGAAACGCCCGCGTGATCAAGCGCATGGCGTCTCGGATCCCTCAGGTGAACTCTTACGAAGGGTGGGCCAAGCAGCTAAGTCGAGAGGAAATGGCTGCGCAGACGGCTACATGGAAAGAAGAGGTTGCAAATGGCAAGGCGCTTGACGAGATCCTCCCTCGGGCGTTCGCAATGGTGCGCGAAGCTGCTACCCGTACGCTGGGCCTACGTCATTACGACGTCCAGCTCGTCGGTGGCATGGTGCTCCACAACTCAGGAATTGCCGAGATGGCAACCGGTGAAGGTAAAACCCTTGTCGCAACGCTGCCCGCATATTTGAACGCGATTGAGAACACGGTCTTTGTAGTCACAGTCAACGATTACCTGGCACGCCGTGACGCTGAATGGATGCGACCGGTCTACGAATACTTAGGTCTCACCGTCGGGGCAATCCAATCCTTTATGTCACCGCAGGAGCGGCACCCGGTTTACGCTTCCGACATCGTCTACGGCACCAACAACGAGTTCGGCTTTGACTATCTGCGCGACAACATGAAGTCGCGCACCGATGACCAGGTGCAGAAGGTCTTGTCCTTTGCAATTATCGATGAGGTCGACTCCATTCTGATCGACGAAGCGCGCACGCCGCTAATCATCTCGGGTCCGGCACAGGGCGATGCCGAGAAGTACCGGGTTGGCATGGCCGCTGCGCGCAAGATGAAGCCAGAAGTGCACGCCGAGCTCAAGGAGAAGGAAAAGCAGGCGCTCTTGACCGAGGACGGCATCATTGAAGCGCAAAAGCTACTCGCTATCGACGACTTCTACTCCAGCGCCGCCCATATGGAGTGGCCACACGTGTTGGAGCAGTGTTTACGTGCGCTGCACCTCTATCAAATCGACACGGATTATGTGGTCAAGGACGGCCGAGTCGTGATCGTGGACGAGTTCACGGGCCGCCTGATGGATGGCCGCCGGTGGGGCGATGGCCTGCACCAGGCCGTAGAAGCCAAGGAGGGCCTTCGGCCGAAAGCCGAAAATCAGACGCTAGCTACGATCACCTTCCAGAACTACTTCCGAATGTTCAAGAAGCTAGCTGGCATGACGGGCACCGCGCTGACTGAGGCCGG
>JAKVCF010000178.1 GCA_022447335.1 Planctomycetota bacterium
TGGCTGAAGCAGTAGCCTCACTCGCAGGCACCAAATCAAACAACGGCCTCTTCAAAGAGTTCGCACTTGCTCTTGCGGACACCCTGCATCAAGACGCCACAATAACGATGTTTTCTTGCCATGGACAGCATGTGGCAGGGGCCCTCTTTGAACACGCACCGGCTCTCCACTGGGAGAAAAACGTGACAGCGTTCTGTTGCAGTTGGGAGTATCTGTCGAACACCGAATCAAGGATAACATTTGACGAATCTCTTGGCACAACTGGGCCAAATCTTGATAAGACCTCAACACCTTTTGAAAGTATTGATAACAATGGAGGTATACTGTACACTTTGGCCATGCAGATTGATGTGGCAGCGGCGGTTGCGAAGCTGTTCCGCGAGTGCTCCTGCATGTGCGTGCTGATCGTTGATCCCCGCTAGCAGTACGTATTCCACGGTATATTCGCGTCCCGTGGTGGCAAAAAGGCGGTCAGCCTCATCTAGGGTATCGCTTAAAGGGCGCTTGCGCACCCCGGGCACTAGTTCATGGCGAAGTGAATCATTTGGAGCATGCACCGAGAGCGCTAGGTTGATTGATTTACCCCAAGTGGCGATTTGCTCAAGAGCACCCTTTGGACCTACTGTCGAGAGTGTGACGCGTCGCGCTGCGAAGTTCATGCCTTCGGGGTCGATGAGACTGTCGAGCGCTGCTAACACGGCGTCAAGGTTGTGCCCGGGCTCGCCCATGCCCATCATCACGATGCGATGGAACTCACCTTGCTCACGGCGCAGGTAGAGCGCTTGCTCCAGGATCTCGGCACGGCTGAGATTGCGTTCCATGCCTTCCATGCCGCTGGCACAGAAGGTGCAGCGGACTGCGCAGCCCACCTGGCTGGAGAGGCACAGGGTACGTCCCATAGTGCCTGGCATCCCGACCGCTTCGACCGAAGCTCCGTCGGGCAAGCGCAGTAACAACTTGATGGCCCCATCTTCGGCTTCCGAGCGTGCCTCGCAGGCCGCGGTGATGAGCGGTTGCTCTTCTTCGAGTTGAGTTCGCAGAGCAGCTGGCAGATCGGTCATTTCTTTCCAGCTGGTCGCGCCGCGCTGGAATACCCAGCGCGCAGCATTGCGACCTTGAAAAGCAGGTGCCCCGCGCTTTTGGAACCAGTTAGGCCATTCACGCGGGTGTTGATTCAGTAGGCGGGGATCTGCGAGGGAATCGCTCATGTGACGCAGGCGATCTCTTCGTAGATCTCGCGTGACCACTCTTCGGCCTTACGATTGTTCGGTGGGTTGCATCCTCCGACACCCTGGTGGCCACCACCGCCATAGCGCTTCAACAATTCGCCAAGGTGGACCGGGTGAGAAGGGCGGTTCCACGAGTTCGAGGCTGCTGTGATATGTACCCCGGCGCGCGTTGGAAGCATGGTCACAGCGTAGTGCAACTCGGGGTACAGGTAGAAAGGCGCGAATCGTTCACGGCGAATCTTCTTCGAGCGCAGGTCGGCGAGCATAGCCGTGGCCGACCGTTCCAGCATCGTGTGTGGGAAGGCGTCGATGGCTCTGTCTCGGTTCCGCGCCGCGCGCTGATACGCGTCGTCGACATCGACGTCATCGGCGACCTGGACAAGCGGCTGAGTTCGGATTAGATGCAGGACTCGGTCATGGAAGTGATAGTTCGGGGCTGCTGTCAGGGCGCGCATGATGCGCAGCGCAGGGTCTCTATCAAATAGTGCTTGATTGGCGTTCTTGAAGGAGGCTGAGTCAATAATGTTCGACCACTGCACCAGCTCATCGAAGCGGTTGCCAGGATCCCACCCCCAGGCTTCGCGCGCGTGCTTCAGGATGATCGGTGGGCAGGACGGTGACTTGGGGTCGAAGCGCCGCCGTTCATCTTCCTGAAAGCTATCATCGTCTTCGGGAGTCAGAAAGGTAGTCGGGTGATGATCGAACCAATATTCGGCGCGGCGGTGATAGTGAAAGTCCACAACGGCAAAGCGCTCGCCGAGCGCAAATTGATCCCATTCGAGCGTGCGATCGAAGTTGACTCCGGACCAGGTTATGCCCTTCTCGCGGCCAGTAGCTTCGAGTGCTTCTGCGAGCATGGCGCCGGCCGAGATGCCGTCGAAGTCTCGGTGGTAGTAAATCTTCAGTTCCATCGCTCAGGGCTGGGCGCGCCCGTAGACGTGCTGCCGGAACCAATCGCCCCAGTCCCGGTCGGTGCTGCCTTCGAGTGCGCTGCGCAGGTCCTCAGTGGTCCAGTCGCCGCCACGTGCAAGGCGTTCATTCAGGATACGGTCCAGCACGGCTCGACCGGCGCGGTCTTCGATACTCTTCCAGACAAGTGCGCCGCGCGTCATCAGGCGACGCGCACCGGTGAGGTCCTCGCGTGGCATCAGGCTGAGCGGTCGTGGCAGCGGCAGAGCATTTTGCTCAGCCTCTATCCAGAAGTGCAGCATGGCTTTCGCGTCGGCGCTGGCCCCAGTGGCTTCGAGCAGACGCCACGCGGCATACTCAGAGAGTGAAGCTTCGAGGAAGGCTGATCCGTGGCCACGGCCGGACAGCTGACGACCAAACCAAAGGTAGCCCAGTTTTCGCGCAAGACCGGCTTGGCGGCTGCCGTCGATCCAATCGGCATCCAGCGGGTCGCGCAGCCAGCGGTTGCCTTCGTCCAGCACAAGCAGGCCGGGATAGACGGCGTCGCCGCTGGCTGGGAAGGTCAGGATGGACCAGGTTGGGTTGGCGCTAGGCCAAATCTTGGTCGCGGTCTCGGTTAGTGAATTCAGTAGACGGACCGGACGTTCGGGAGTTGGGGACTCGGCCGATCGGCGCAGTGCGACCGGACGCTCGCCCACGGACTGGAAATCATAAAAACCCAGCGCAAATATCGGCCAGCAGGCCCCGCCTTCGCGGCGCTCGAACTGGGTTACGCGGATGTTCTCTTCGATCCAGGTGTTGGCCGTGCGTACATCGCTCAGAGCCGTTAGGTGCGGCACGCTGCGAATAGTCAGCGTGGTCGCAGGCGCGGGATAGCGGCCGTCTGCCGAAGCCAGGCCTACTGGCATCGCTAACCAGCCCGGGGTCAGTCCGGCAAGGCAACTCGGTCCGGGGGTGATGCCGTTGCGTGACACTAGCACGCCCTCTTCGTCGACGAAATTCAAACGGTAGCGCACTTGGGTAGATGTGGCTTCGTCCAGCGTGGCGCCCGCCGGCAGTAGCCATTCCTCTTCGGCCCGCTTACGCCCTTCTGCCGGGGTGAACTCGATCGTGAAGCCGTCTTGTGTCAGACTGCTGTTCACGGGCTTCGGCGAGTCATAGAAGCTGTTGGCAAAAGTAACGTCCACATCAATCGGTCGTGACAGAACGCCGTCGTTACTGTCCTGAAAATCTTCTATGTAAACATA
>JAKVCF010000179.1 GCA_022447335.1 Planctomycetota bacterium
CATGGCCACGGCTTTATCACGATGAGTTCTGCCTTAGATGCTCTGCGCATGCTGCAGGAGAGAGGTCATCTTGATCAGCAGTACCAAGTTCTTGCGCGCAACCCCTTCGGTGATGGTGCGGGCGTTTATTTGCGTGGGGTCGCGGGTTCGCAGGATCAAGAAGTGCAGGTTTCGATCCAACCCGTTTTCGAAGAGGATGTGCCAAATGCAGTTAAGGCAGACTTTCTGCGCACCTTCGAACCTGTTTCGGAAGATAAGTGGGTGGATGTCCCCGAGTTGCTTTATACCAGTGCGCAGGGGCGCTCGATGCCGGTGCGCGTTTCGCCTGCGGATTTAGGTCCCGGCCTGCATTCGACTCGCGTATTGCTTTACGATGTTGATCAACCGCGCGATCTGGGTCCTGAGTTGATCATTCCGGTAACAGTGGTGATTCCGGAGCGCACTAGCTCCTCAGAGGAGCACCGCTACGCGAAGCATTTTCGCCTGCAGCCAGGAGAACTAACGCGGACCTTCCTGCGAGTGCCGGCTGGAGCGCACGCCGCTAAGATCCGTGTGGTTCAGGAAGGCGGCGGCCGCAACGAGATCCGTGCCGGATCCGGTTCGGTGAGTGGCACACGTTATGCCGGTGATCGCCAGGCACGTGGGCGATTCTTCCTCGAAGATGGTCAGGCTTACGAGACAACGGTTCCGGTCGAAGTGGGTACCGTGCTTGAGTACACGATGGCTTCTCGTTGGGCGACCAATACAACAGCTAAGTTTCTTCTCGAGGTGCAGTTTGTGGGCGTATTGCCGCATGCGTCTGAGGCGGTAATCCCAGCTGGCCAAGATCACGGTTACGTTGCCTGGCAGAGCTTGCTGGCAGATCAAAACGTGCAAATCAGCGCTGTGGTGAAGGGGTATGCCCAGCCGGTGCATGCGCCGATTGAAGTGATGCCCGACCCAATTCGCGCTGAGTTGGGGTTGGGTAAGCGTATGTTCCAAGGCATGCGCCGCTGGACTGTAGATGTGCCGGAGGGCGGATGTGATCTGGTTATGCGTATGCCGCATTCAATCCAAACCACCGAACTACGCGAAGATCTGATGCTGATTGTCCGTGACGCCAAAGGGCAGGTTTTACACCGTCACATTGCTTACGAAATCGACACCGATTTGGGACATCACGAAGCGGGTAGCTATGAGTTTGAAATGATCATCCCTGCGCTTGGTGCTTCGATGGTGCAGACTGCCTACGCGGGCGCGGAAGTTCGCTTTCTTGCGGGTGGTGGTGCCTGCCAGATCGCCGATAACCTGAGCGGCGCATGGGGGGGCGCGAGTGGCTCTCGGCTGCGTATTCCCTTTGGCGGTTCACGCCTAGCGGTGCTGACCCCGCCAAAACTGAAGTCGCTCGACGAAGGGGCGTACTGGTTCGGTAGCGTAATGGCTCAAGCTGGTGAAATAACGGTGGGTGAAGCCGAATTACGCGTCGAGCGACCAGCGCTTGCTAGCGATTCTGCTGCGGTACAGGCTGAGCCTTCAGTTGAGACAGATTCTCTTGATGCGACGGAAGAAGTTGCAGTCTCAATGGCCGTAATGGATGAAATCATGGAGGGAGAGGCGGCGCAGGCCGAGGTGACGGTCGAAGAGAATGTGGATCCTGCAGCCAAAGCCGCTGCGGCCTATCAGGATGCTTGCATGGCCGCAGGCACACCGGGAGGTCAGGTGAAGCGACTTGCCGCGGCTCGCGGCTGGCAGAAGGCGGCGAACATGGATCCGGATGCTGAGCTTGCTATTTATGATTCGCTTGCGGAAAGCGGTATGGCTTCGCGCGCGATTCATCTTGGACGCGGCTTTCTGGCGCGTTTCCCGCATGAAATCGACCGATTCCTCTCGCACGCTGCGCGTTGGCACCAGGCGCGCTAGGTGATCGTCCCGCGCGGCTTGCGCTGTGTGGGAACGTCTTTCCCGCTGAGTCGGTTGCGGCCGCGCGTTCGGTTCTTGCCACTTCACTGCAAGCATTGCAGCGCGCTTGGGCGTCTCGAGTCAGGGTCGACTGGAAACCTGGCTTTGGTCTTTACCTGGCGGCGGCTGCTATCGAGGAACTGCAGGCGGACAGAGGGTTACGTCAGGATTTCCTCGATGAGGCACGCGCATGTGGTTGGCCGATTTGGACAGCTAATGCCTTTCCTTTTGGTGGATTTCACGGCGAGCAGGTCAAAGAGCTGGCTTTCCTTCCAGATTGGCGTTCTCCAGAACGCCTTGCTTACACGGTTGGGGTTGCCGAGGTGCTTGGTGAGTTGATGCCTGCGGGCGCGTGTGGATCGCTGTCGACTTGCCCCTTGGGATACGGGCCCGATGCGCGCGAGGACCCGCGCAGTGCGCAGCATTTGCTTGCACTGGCGGATGAGTTAGATCGCATCGCGGCCATGCATGACGTTCATCTAACGCTGGCGATTGAACCAGAGCCTGATGGGGGCTTTGAGCGCATCGATGACCTCACGAGCTGGTTGCAGCGTCACGCGCAGCATCCACGCTTGGGTGTTTGCTGGGACCTCTGTCATTCGGCAGTGGTCGGAGAGCGAGCCGAAGAAGTTCTCGCAGCTTTGCGAAAGACGGGTGTGGCGGTAGGTAAAGTGCAGGTTTCAGCGGCTTTGCGTAGTGGCCCGCAATTTGGGTCAGCCGCCTGTGCGCTTACCGAATCGCTTGCTGCCGATCGTTATTTTCATCAGGCGCGTTGGACCGGCAAGGGAGAAGACCGTGCTTGGCCTGATCTTCCTGCATTGGTTGCTGAATCTGACTGGGCAGAGTCACTTGGCTTGCAAGATCAGAGCGGCGAACTGCGCGTGCATTGCCATGTTCCGATTCATTCCGAGGCTGCAGTTACAGGTTGGCTGCAGACCGATTGGCGCAGCATGATACGAGCTGCTTATGTCGCAGGTTGTCGTGACTTTGAGGTCGAGACCTATACGCTGCCAGTGCTGCCAAGTGCGCTCTTACCCAAGGGGACGAAAGACCCATGCGAGGTTGATTTAGCTGAGACTATGGCCGATGAGCTCTTCGCTGCGGCCGGCGAGATCGGTCTTGACACCGGACCAGCAGATCCCTAATCTTTTCGCCCACGTTGGTCGCTTGCGACTGCGTCTCAGGCCCCATCGTCTAGTCAGGCCTAGGACACCAGGTTTTCATCCTGGCGACGGGGGTTCGAATCCCCCTGGGGTCACCAATCAAACCCGTTGGCTTCGGTCGGCGGGTTTTTTTCATGCCCAGGGTTCTGCATTACGCTAGCGGGTGTGCTTGGCGATAGAGCGCGCGTAGTCGCTCCAGTGAAACGTGGGTGTAGATCTGAGTGGTGCCCAGGTTGGCG
>JAKVCF010000018.1 GCA_022447335.1 Planctomycetota bacterium
GCCCGCCCTATCGCGTCGAGGTTGCCGCTGCGAATCCAGGCATCTTGCGAACGACCGCGCCCCTCCGGCACCGGCAGTCCAGCTAGGCCGAGAATTGTCGCATAGAGATCCTCTTGTGCCATCGGACCTTCGCGAAGAGCACCCGCGGCGTTGCCATCCGGGAATCGCACGATCAGCGGCAAATCAATCTGCTCGAAGTGCAGGGTGCGAGTGTGGCCAATGTAGCCTCGCTCAGCCAATTCTTCGCCATGATCAGTCGTAAAGATGACCAATGTGTCCTGTAGATATCCACGCTCTTCTAAGCCCACCAGCAATTGCTCGATGGCCTTCCCGACCGCCCAAACCTCCTCATCATAAAGCGCGCGCAGCTGCACAAGGTCGGCTGGTGAGGCCGCCGCCTGGAAAGCCTTGTACTCAGGGTCGGACAGACCGCCTCGCACCCACCCTACATAGTTGGGGTCGAGGTAATCGATCTGCGGATGATCCTCATAGCTGGTATGCGGATCAAAGTAATGAAGCGTGAGAAACCAAGGTTGTTCACCCTGCGCATTCAGCCACTCCAACGCACTTGCCGTCACTTGTGGCGAAGTAACTCCTCGATGCGGGTCGGAACGGCGTGCAAGAGAATCGTCATAGAAATCGAATCCCTCAGCGAACCCCTTCTCCCCCTTCAACAGAAAATTTGACATCACGCATCCAGTGACATAGCCAGCATCGCGAAACTGGCGCGCCAAGGTGCGGGTTTCAGTCAAATTCGACCCCAATCCGAGCATGCGCATGACGCGGTGCTCGCGCGGAGGAAGGCCTGTAAACAAAGTGGCCATGCTGGGCACTGTCCACGAGGTCACCGAACGCAGGCCATCCACCGTCACCCCTTCAGCAGCCAGTCGATCGACCCCAGGCACCGGGCGTGCTCCGCCATAAGCCGGCAATGCATCGGCACGCAGAGTATCAACCACGATCAGCACCACATGGGGTGCCTCCAACCCATCGCCGCCCTCAGCCTCCTTGCCACAGGCAAACAGACTAAGCCAAGCCACAAGAAGTGCGACGCGAATCCACGAGGTGGGCGAAGCCATCATGCTCAATCTCTATGATACGCATCTCGCATGGCTACTTCTCCGGATCCGTGCCTCCATGCACTCGACTCAGCCTTGCTGCTGCTCAGCCGCGAACCGAAGCTGATGGCTGCACTATTCACCGCCTTGCTGCACAAGGATCAGGTGGCGACGTGGGCCAACTCAGGTGGGCAGCGGAAAGCGGGGCGGCCGGATCCGGCGCTGCAGCTCGCCGAAATCGTCGCGGTGCATAACAAAGTGCGGGCTCAGGTCGCTGCGGGAGCGCACGCGGCGCTACCTACGCCCGAGGACACGGAAAGCCCATGGGCCAAGCTAGCTGGGCTGTTGCGCAGCGAGAAAATGAGCGATTGGGAGGCCGCACTTGAGCATATGCAATCGAAAGATTGGTCGTGGCCGAGTCCACCCATAACGGCAAAGGCAACTCAAGACAACCCTCTCCGCGAGCGCACACAGCAGGCCCAGATAGCCCCTCCAGCAGCAAGCTCAACCGAATCAGAGCCCGCTCTTCAAGAAAAGGTGGAGCATCTACAGTCCCAGCTGAAGACAGCTCGCCAGGAAGCCGCAACGCTTCAGGAAGAGATCGGCCAGGAACGGCGTCGACGTCATGCCGAGGATCAGGAACGAAGCGCCGCGCTCGCGGCAGCCGAGACGGAAAGGCAACGCGCCACAGAACTGAAACAACAGTTGGCCAGCTCTAACTCCGCCAGCGAACGCGAGGTCATGCTAGAGGCAGAGCTCAAGGAACTGCGCCACGCTTTACACGTGGTCACACAAAAGGTCGATTGGCTAGAAGAAGAGCGCGACGATCTGCACGGCCTGCTCGCCGATCACGATCGTTTTGATGCACTGGATGAAGAGCAGATCCCCTCCTTCCGCGATCGCCCGCTCACACAACCTGAACAGGAACTTACCGCGGCCCTCGCACAGCGCGACGACTCGGGGCATTCGCCTTTCCGCGTACTCGTGGTGGGCGGCGGCAAACCGCAACACCGACACCAAGGAAAACTGGCCGAATACGCCGATTCAGTGGGCTTCCAGGCGCATTGGCGTATGGCGGAATACCAAGCTTGGCATCGTGCACTCGATGGACTGCGGCGTGATATGCACGGGCGCTTTGATGCACTGATCATCCTGCACTGGAACCGCACCACTTTCACTCGCAAAGCACGTGAGATCTGTGACAGCGACGGCGACAAGCCCTGCCTGACCTGTCACTATGAGGGCTTCACCAACCTGCGGGAAAGCCTGCAGGAATGCCTACGCGAACTTCTTGCCGGAGCAAAGCGCGCGGGCGACTAAAAGGAAGCTGCAAGCTCAGGCCAACGTTGGCTTCTCTTCTTCCATCTCTTCCTTGAGCTCAATCAGGCCACGCTCGATCTCAATCAGAGCGATCTCAACTGGGCTATCGATATGCTCGAGTTCGGCATCGAACAGCGGGGCATCGCCACGCACAAGCTGGCGTACCCGCTTCTGCAGCAGCACGGTTCGACTAAAGGAACCGTTGACGAATCGCTGAAGGCGCTGAGGCAGAGTAAGTTCCATGATGGAAGGTGCCGGATAACCGGCCGAACATTGTATCTCTAGACCGAAGCCGGTCAAGACGCTCATTCTCCTGCGATCGGCCGGTTGGTGAGCAGTAGAGGCAGTTCGGACCAATCGCGCAGTGGCCCCAAGCCCCTTCCGAGAAAAGACATGCCCTCAAAGCAAGCCTGAATGAATGGCAGGCCTGCTGCCTGTGCGGCGCGCGCGTCCTGGGGCGAATCCCCCACCATGACCCCGTCACCATAGCGATCCGCCAACTGCACCAGCATGGAAGCTTTAGCCCCTACCCCATGCACCTCATCGGCCACAAGTCCAACGCGGGCCACGTCCGCCTGGATCTGCTGCGGCGTAGCATGCGAAACCACGACCAAGTAAACCCCAGCCTCGCGTAAGGCTTCGAGCATGGTCAGCGCCTCCGGATAAGGGGGCTGGCCGAACCACGGCACCACGGTGCCATTCCAATCAACAGCAACGAAGCGCGGTAAGCGCACGTCCATCGTAAACCACCTAGAAGCGAAGACCTACCTGAGCGAAGACCCAACTTTCGTCTTCATTGAGCGCGCCATTGATCTGGCTAGTATCGCCCGCAATGAACTGCGAAAAACCACCCCAGAACAGTACGTTCTGACCGATATAGCCCCTCAGGCCCAAGTCGAACTCGAGGCCGAGGTAATCTTCGCCTGTCGCCACTTCTTCTTCCGCCTGGTAGAAGATGTGCACGTCGCCGTACCAATTCCAGTTGTCATCGATCGGAGCCGCGGTGCGGATCACAAAGTCTGTCAAGTTGTTCCAGATCAGCAGGTCTTGGTTACCGTGATAAGAGTGAGTGAGATCGAATAGTGGCGCAAAGCCATCGTCACTTCCATCCGCTGTGTCGGTATCCCCAGAGGCGTACTCGTAGCCAATGCCTATTTTCCAGTCACCCGCGATCTTGGTGTCAGCGCGCAACGCGAAAGCCAATCCACCAGCATCAACACCAGCTTCGGCATCACCAAACTGCGCCGCAAGCTCGGCATCCCAGCTGTAGCCTTCGGCTTCGCCCTCAAGCAAGAAGCCTACCGTGTAGTCATCCCGACCACCATCCTCGCGAGAGAAGACGTACCAATCGGTATCGATCTCGCCAAACTTGCGCTCATAGTAAGCGCCCGAGAAGCTGCGATTACCGTTGCGAGAGGCGCCCTGATTCTCGACAGGCTTAGTGACAAAGAAGTCAAATGTGTACTCCGAACCATTGTGCTGCAAGCGAGCTCCATCCCAAGCTCGGCCCGTGTTCGACCAATCGTAAGGCGAAACCATCCGCTGATTGCCGTACTGCATTTCAAAACGACCCACCTGCAGGTCCACTAAATTGAACAGATCGCTTAGCGTGGCGTAAGCCTGGTGCAAATCTGAATCACTCTCAGCACCTACTTCCGTCGAGTTCTGAAATTCGATGAAAGCGCCAATGAAATCATCGACCTGTATATCGAAGTTCAGACGAACCCGCGCAAGGTAATCACGCGAGGACTTCGACACCTCGGGCGAACGACCTTCGCCACGTAGGCGGAAGGTGCCAGAAATCTTCAGACTGTCGACCGAAGAAGCTGTCGCAGGGACTTCGGCCTGCTGTGCAAACGCGGGGGTTACCGCGCACGCCGCTACGAAAAAGACTAGAGCTTGTGGGATCTTCATGAGCAGGGCTCCCGGCGGGAGCGAAACCTCAGAGACTAGTGTTGCGAACAGCTTCGCACCGCTCAAGGTAGGCCTGGACAAACTTGCCCAGGACATCCCCTTCCATGTGGACCGGATTACCCTCTGCCTGCCGCCCGAGGGTCGTCCGGGCCAGAGTTTCTGGGATCAAAGCTACTGAGAATCGATTATTATCTCCCAAATCAGCCACGGTCAGCGAGACCCCGTCAATGGTCACACTGCCTTTGGGGACCAGCAAAGTGGCAATTTCGGGCGGAGCCTCAAAATGCTGGACCTCATAATCACCCCGTTGCTCACGACTCAAAAAGCGCCCCAAGCCATCGACGTGCCCGCTAACGAAGTGTCCGCCAAGTGCTTCTCCGACCCGAAGAGCCGGCTCAAGATTCAAATAATCCCCCACTTGAATATCTCTAAACCTAGTCTTTGAAAGGGTTTCTGGAGAAATGTCGAAGGCGGTCTCGCTCCCCTCGGAGCGCACAATAGTCAAGCAGCAACCGGCCACGGCTATAGAGGCCCCAGGAACCTGGCCTTCGGCCACAGGCCCCAAATCGAGCCACAGACGGAGCCCTTCCGGCTGCATTTCCCGGCGCGTCACCGGCGCGATGTGCTGGACCAGACCCGTGAACATAGATGGCTACGGTAAGCCCTGCCGAGACAAGCAACAAGGGAGTATGCAAGCTTGCCGCGATTGGCAGCTTCGCGTATTCTATGCGGCCATTTTCCCGGGAGTTCCGGGATGCTTGAGGTTCATCTGCTCACGCTCTTCCCTGAGGCCGTCCAGCCCTATCTGGATACCTCAATCTTGGGGCGGGCCAGCAGGGCCGGCCACCTCCGGGTGTATGTGCACGATTTTCGCCGCTTTGCGACGGATCGGCACCACACGGTAGATGATCGGCCGTTCGGGGGTGGCCCCGGCATGGTCCTCATGTGTGGACCGATCTTTTCCGCAATTGAGTGGGTTGAACAGGAACACGGCGCGTGCCGCAAGATCCTGGTCACCCCCGATGGTGAGCCCTTCCGTCAAGCTGCCGCTCAAGGCCTCGCACAAGCAGAACGCCTTCTTCTGTTATGCGGGCGCTACGAGGGTTTTGACGAACGTGTCCGGCTCGCTTTCGATTGGACCGAGTACTCGGTCGGTGACTTTGTACTCGCCGGCGGCGAACTCCCGGCTCTATGCGTCGTCGAGGCAGCGACGCGCCTCATCCCTGGCGTCCTTGGCCACGATGAGTCAGCCGTGCACGAGTCCTTTACCGATCCGAACCTTCTGGACCATCCGCACTACACCCGACCCGAGGTGTTCCGCGACATGCCCACCCCATCGGTGCTTCTAAGCGGCGACCACCAAGCCATCGAGGCTTGGCGACATGAGCAGGCGACTGAGCGCACGCGCACGCGGCGCCCAGACCTTCTGCCTCCCATCTAAAACAACTGATCCCCCGCGCTTCGGCGTGGCGCTTCCCATGGACAACATCATCCTCGAACTCGAAAAGACGCAAATCAAAGAAGACGCCTCAACCTTTGAGGTTGGCGACTTCGTCCGCGTTGAATACCTCATCAAAGAGGGCAAGAACGAGCGCGTGCAACCCTTTCTGGGCCAAGTCATACGCTTCGCCGGTCACGGCGTGCGCAAGACCTTCACGGTGCGCCGCATCGTGCAGGGCGAGGGCGTCGAGCGGACCTTCCCGCTACACAGCCCCCGCGTCGTGAATGTCAAGGTCGACCGCGGCCCGAACCGCAAGCCACGTCGCGCAAAGCTGTTCTTCCTGCGCGGCCGTACCGGTAAATCGGCCCAGCTGTAAGGCCATGTTTTTCCTGCGGCGCCGGCACGAGCCTTATGGCTTGCCGGCGCCGCTTGCCGCTTCCGCCGCAAGGCGATCTCGCGCGTGATCTCCGTTTCAGTCTGACCGCCCCATGGTCCCTAACCTACCCCGCAAGCTCTTCGGCATCATGTTGGTGTCGATCTTGGCCGTTTGGTCGATGGCCGCATTCAACATCCACTTAGGCCTTGACCTGTCTGGTGGTTCGCGAATCGTCTACAAAGTTGACTTCGATGAAGCCATCGAGAAGCAACAGATCGGCATCAACGAAGATCGCCGCACTGTTCTTCAACAGGTCGCCTCGGTCTTCCAACGTCGCTTAGATAGCGCTGGCCTCGCTGACATTCCAATCTATCCGCAAGGCGAAGATCAGATCGTTGTCGAACTGCCCGATCGCACCAAGGATGAGATCGAGCAGATCAAAAGCATCATCGTCAACCAAGGCTCACTGTCCTTCCGTATTTCACTGAACGCTACGGATGACCTGGGCTATGCGACGGAAATCGAGAAGTACCGTACTTGGCGAACAGCCAACCCCGAGACCAATCCGACCGATTTCAACCGCGTACCCGAGGCCGAGAACGGCCCGCGCGCGGGCGTGCTTTGGTACGGCCTCAGCGAGAACGCCCGGCCCACCGCTGCACCGCAAGGACTCGACGCCGTGCCGGTGCGCAACGAGGGCGTAATTCGCAATACAACATCAGAAGACCCCGATTCATGGGACTTCACCGGCGCAGATATCGAAGCAGTCTTCCCCTCGCAAGACCGCGCCGCTCGCCCGGCCGTGGGATACAAGCTGAAAAGCGCGCGTGGCACCGCCTACGCCGACTTCACCGAAGAGTTCAAAGGTCGTGCGATGGCCATCATTCTCTCGGGCGAAGTTTATTCGGCCCCCGAAATTGAAGGCCGCATTCCAGGTCAAGGCATCATCACCGGCGGCCTAAGTGGATTCTCGATCGAAGAAGTTACTGAGTTCATTACCGTACTTCGCACCGGTTCACTGCCCGTTGTCCCGGTACTCGATAGCGAAAGCTTCGTCGGCCCATCGCTGGGCGCCGACTCAATCTCAACAGGCGTTACTTCAGCGACCATTGGCTTGGTAGCGATTTTCGTCTTCATGCTGCTCTACTACTGGATGAATGGCGTAGTGGCCTGCATGGCGCTAGCCTTCAACGCCTTTGTCCTGATCGGCGCACTCTACTTCACGCAGGCCACGTTAACTCTGCCAGGATTGGCTGGCTTAGTACTGACGATCGGCATGGCAGTCGATGCCAATATTCTGATCTTCGAGCGCATTCGTGAAGAGAGGACGCGTGGCCGCGAGGTGATGCAATCGTACAAGAATGGTTACGAAAACGCCTTCTCCACTATCATTGACGCAAACCTGACTACGCTCATCACGGGCGTCATTCTGTTCCGTGTCGGAACGGGCCCGGTGGCCGGATTTGCCGCAACACTGTCCTTAGGCATCGTCGCTTCGATGTTCTCAGCACTGGTGTTCTCGAAGGTCATCATGCACTTCTTAGTTTTCGAGAAGCGCGTTATCAAAGACGTCAAAATGGCGCGCGCACTGTGGGCGGACAAGCACATCAAGTTCACCTACATGCGTAAAGGTGCAGCCGTGCTTTCAGCGGCCATGATCCTAGGTGGCATCGCAATGCTTACGATGCAGTTCCAGAGCATGCAAGGCATCGACTTTGCAGGGGGATCGCGTGGTCGACTGCACTTCAGCGAAGCCCAGTCTACCGACCAAGTACGTGAGCAACTCACGGCAAGTGGAGGCGCCTACAAGGTGGTACTGGTCAAAGATGAGGATGGCAATGCGGGCGACAGCTCTAAGCAGTTCTTCATTGAGCGCACATTGACCCCGGAAGAAAGTGCGGCGTACTTCTCCGGCGAGACAGGTGGACAGGACTTACAATCCGCCTTCCAAACCGAACTGGAAAAAATATTCGGTGGACAACTGGATCCGGAAGATCCCTTCCCAGAACTATCAACTGTTAGTCCACGCGTCTCAGGCGAGATTCAACAAAAAGCCTCGCTAGCCATGCTGCTCTCACTACTGAGCATCGTGATCTATATGAACTTCCGCTTCAAAGAATACCGCTACGGTATCGCAGCGGTTATTGCGGTGTTCCACGATGTATTGGTCACGCTCGGCTTGCTTGCCTTAGTTTCCAAACTTGGCTTGGTACAGGTGGAACTTAACCTTGAGATGGTGGCCGCTTTCCTGACGATCATCGGCTATTCGTTAAACGACACTATCGTGGTGTTTGACCGTGTCCGCGAGAATCTACCGCGTCAGAAGGGGAGCTATCCGGAAGTCATCGATCTGTCGATTAATCAATCGCTCAGCCGAACGATCCTAACCTCGCTAACCACCTTCTTCGTGGTGGCAGTGCTGTTCGTGATGAATAGACCAATGCACAATGTGCTCGAGGGCTTCTCCTTTGCGATGCTGATTGGCGTCGTCGTCGGCACGTACTCCTCGATGTTCGTGGCCAGCCCGGCCCTACTCTTCCTCGATCGCTGGGCGCGCAACAAACGCCTGCCCGATGCCGGCGACCAGGAAGGTGGCACGTCGGCCTCAGCCAAGGCCGCCCCGGCCAGCTAGGAAACCGCGCTTTTCCCCTTCTGTGCCCCTACATCCGGCACGCTTTCCCCCGAAAGCGTGCCGGCTTTCCTTCATACGGAGCTTTGCTCGTGCAGCCGCTTTTTTTGCACCTTCCTGCACGGTATGCTGCCAACATGCGCTCGCTCGCAACTCTTGGTGGCATTCTCGTATTGGTCGTACTTGCGATCGCCTGGAAAATCTCAAATCAGGTAGAAGCTGGTCAGGAACCGGACAAAAACACTGGCCGGGTCACCTTGGGAGTTTCCGAAAGTGCGAATGAGCAACTTTCACGCTCCGAAGGCGAATCGAAAGGCACGGCGTTGCCAACAACGGGTGATGTAAACGGAGCATCGGGCATTGACCCCGAGCTGAGCGCTTCGACCAACCCCACGCCGGCCCCTGAGGAAGGCAGCGGCGCTAATCAGCCAAGCACGCCTCCAATCGAAGAGACGCCTGTTCAATCTAAGCCAACCGCTGAGGAAAAGGTTGCAAGCATTCGCTATACGGTCCAGGAGGGCGACACCCTATACCGGATCCTCATGAACGCCTATGGCAAAGCGAACGATACCCTCATCGACGCAGTCGCAGTGGCCAGCAATCTGGACGACCCCAGCCGCCTACGCCCCGGGATGGAGCTGGTCCTCCCAGAAGTCCCGGGCTATGACTCGCCAAAGAAACCCTAGCCGGACACCGGCAGAAAGTCGGCGCCCACTCGGTCGAATTCGTTCTGGAGCATGCCCCAGTGACGAGGGCCTATACGCAATCGCGCTTTCCAGTCACTCCCCTCATAGTGCTCGTTCTCGATACGGCTCACGCGTTGCAAGTCAGAGACGAGTTTGCCTGCTCCAGAAGGAACACTTACTTCCATGTGTAGTGACCACGCGTCAAGTTGAGCTGCAATCGCAGCATCAAGATCGGCGACGCCCTCCCTTGTATTGACCGAAATCAGCACCGCTTCGGGAAACTCCGCACAGATCGCGATACGCTCGGCTTCATCAAGTAGGTCTGCCTTGTTCAGCACTAGCAAGGTTGGGATCTCCCCAGCTCCAAGCTCCTGAAGCACTTGGTCTACCGCGCGCAGATTCAGCATGCGATCAGGGTCAGAAGCATCCAGCACGTGCAGCAGAAGATCGGCGTGCAGAGTCTCTTCGAGGGTGGCATGGAAAGACGCTACGAGGTGGTGCGGCAATTCGCGCACAAAGCCAACCGTGTCCGCCAACATGACTACGCGTCCGTCTCCCAACTTCCAATGGCGCACTCGCGTATCCAGTGTCGCAAATAGTTGGTCTGCCACGTAGGCATTAGCTCCAGTGAGCTCGACGAGTAGTGAAGATTTTCCCGCGTTAGTGTAGCCCACCAAAGAAACAGTGTTGGGATCAAGGCGATCCTCGGCACGACGACGACTGCGCTCCTCGATGTGGGCGAGGCGGCGTTTTAGATCTGAAATCTTCTGCCCAATGATGCGGCGGTCGGTTTCAAGCTGCGTCTCACCTGGACCACGCGTGCCAATACCGCCACCGGTTCTTTCCAAGTGCGTCCACATGCGCTGCAGACGTGATCGCAAGTACTGCAGCTGCGCCAACTCGACTTGAAGCTTGGCCTGTCGACTGCGCGCCCTGTTTGCAAAGATGTCGAGGATGAGCTCGGTGCGGTCAATGACTCGTAAATCAAGATCCTTCTCGAGATTACGCCCCTGACTTGGACTGAGATCAAGATCTACTACCAGAACCTTGGCGTGTCGCGCCTTGCAAAGCGCGGCGATCTCTTCAATTTTTCCTGGCCCAAATGCGGTGCGCACATGCGGCTTCGGACGGCGTTGTATTACACGACCCACGACTTGAGCACCCGCAGCAACCGCAAGACCCTCGATCTCCGCCAAGGGGTCACTCGCCTCGAGAGCTTGGCTGTCGGGCGAGAGGACAGCAGCAACGACAACCTGCTCCGCAGGCGGGCGAGTAGGAAGTGAACCCTTCAACGTTGGAGCTCCGGACCAACCGACTCAGCAGCCTGCGATCCTCCAGAAACCGGGCGCACACCACAGTGCAATCCACCTGCATCGACTTTCAACACAGAATGACGCCGCCAGTACGAATCTTGCTCGGGAAAGTCTCGCCGGTAATGTGTGCCGCGCGATTCCTTCCGAAACTGCGCCGCGTGACTAATCACAAGACCAACCTGAACCATGTTGACCACCTCCACGCCCTCTGGCGAGAAAGGGCCTAGGCGGGCTAGGTAGCCATCCCAGGTTTCAAGTCGCCGCGCTGCTTCAGACAAACCACGTGCCTCGCGCTCGATCCCAACCTCACGCCACATCAGCGACTTAAGCGAATACGTCATGTCGGTGAGATTCAGTTCGGCATCACGCGCCGGCCGGCGACCACGCTCTGGCAGGGCCAAGCGCACGGGCCGACGGCCAATCGCTTCTTGAGCCGCACTCCGCCCGACAAGTCGTCCATGCACAAGCCCTTCCAACAAACTGTTCGAAGCCAGTCGATTCGCACCATGGAAACCGGTCGATGCACACTCGCCAACCGCCCAGAGCCCCGGCACCGTCGTACGCCCATCCAGGTCCACTCGAATGCCGCCCACCATATAGTGCACCGCGGGTCTCACTGGAATCGGGTCACGCGATAGGTCCATACCAAACTCGCGCGTAATCCGTGCCAATCCCGGGAACCGCCCCGCTGCTCCTTCGACTCCAGTGAGATCCAAGTACACGTGAGTGTCTTGACTCTCAATCATCCGCCGGAAGATCGCGCGACTCACCACATCTCGCGGCGCTAGGTCACGACTCGGGTGCATACCTTCCATAAAAGCCTCGCCACTACGGTCTCGTAGTACCGCACCTGCGCCGCGCGTGATCTCACTGATCAAAAAGCGAGCCGCGCCTGCAAGGTAAAGAATAGTCGGGTGAAACTGCACAAACTCTAGGTCCTGCAACTCTGCGCCCGCGCGTATCGCCATTGCAATACCGTCGGCTGTCGCAAGCGAAGGATTGGTCGTCTCTCGGAAAATCTGGCCCCCTCCCCCAGTTGCCAAGACGACCGTGGGGGCCTGAAAAACTACTGGCTCAGGACTCGCGCCCGAACCAGCCCGACGCAATGCGAGCAAACCAGAAACACGCCCATTCTCGTCACGCAGCAGCTCAACTGCGTGCACATGCTCAAAAAGATCAACTCCCCTTTGATTGCGTGCGCGCGCAGAGAGGACACGCTGTAACTCTTTGCCAGTGGCAGCGCCACCACTGTGAAGCACTCGGGGAACGCGATGCCCTCCTTCCCGACCCAAGGAAACCTGGCCATCCGGATCCCGATCGAACTGCATCCCGGATTGGAGCAGCCAATCCACCGCCGCCGCGCCATCACGCGTAAAGCGCTCGACTACCTCAGATTCGCAAAGGCCATAACCGACCTCAAGCGTGTCCCCTACATGAAACTCGGGACTGTCCTCACGCCCGACTGCCGCCGCCATCCCTCCCTGGGCCCATGAAGTATTGGTATTCGACAATGCTCCCTTACAAAGCACCATCACATGCTGCCCCAACTCCGAAGCAGTCAACGCAGCCGACAAACCCGCCGACCCGGAGCCCACTACGAGAACATCACAGGCATAACGAGAAAGGCTGCGCGCATCTCGCTCCAACCGATCGAGGGGCTAACTAGCCCGATAGCCGGGAAGGAGTAGGCTCTCCATAGCTCCTAATTTAGGCTGAATCCCGCGCAGCAGGGAAATTTTCCAGAAAGAGTCGTCCCCGGAAACCCTTGCGTGTCAGGGAGATACGGAATAAAGCCAAGAAAACCCAAACAAAGTCCAAACATTAAACAGAATTCAGTCAAGCCACCCCATACACTTGCCGAACCTAACAAAGTCCATACACTCCCCGGACACCGAACAGAACCCATGCATCCCAAAAACACCACGCGCCCAACGGCCTCCCGCAGCCAGGAAATCGAAGCCGCCAGCCTGATTGGCATTCTGCTCCTCGCCATTCTCTTCATCTAGTCCCGAGCCCCCACCCGATGAGCCGCCCCCTCCTGACCAGACGCCAGCATGAAGTCCTCATTTGCTTTGCGCAGCTGCAGGACGACAACGGACTCGCCCCCACCCTAGAGGAGCTTGGTCGAGAACTCAGCCTGAACCGCGCAACGGTTCACGGTCATGTTCAGGCACTCGTCGAAAAGGGCATGCTCGAAAACCTTCTGCCTGGAGCCTCGCGCGGGCTCGATCTAACCGAAGCTGGTAAGAACAGCCTACCGGTGACTCGCCCTGCCCTCATCCCCGATTCCCCGGGCAGGCCGACCACCGGCGCGAGCACCAGGCAACCCCGCGAGGACAACCACCTCCGCCTCCTGGGCCGAATCGCCGCAGGGGGCCCAATTGAAACCCTCGAAGAGCCAGTTGAACTTGATCTACCGGATTACCTTCGCGTGCAAGATCACCACTACCTTCTCGAAGTTGCAGGCGACTCCATGCAGAACGCGGGTATCCACCCAGGTGATCTAGTCATGATTGATAGCGACGCCAGTGCCAAGCGAAACGACATCGTCGTCGCCGTACTCGACAAAGAAGGCCGCGAAGAGTGCACCCTCAAGCGCTGGCACCCACTCGACTCGCAACGCGTCCTTCTTCTTCCGGAGAACCCGAACTACACACCCCTTGAAGTCGCCACACGCGAGCTCAAAGTACGTGGCGTAGTGCGCGCAGTAATTCGACGTATTTAAACGACGACCCCGTAGGGCCCTGCGTCCTGCCTCCGTGTCCCACTTTCATACCGTCAGGGACATTGAGAAGAGGTCGCTTGCTCATCCGAGCAGGCGGCCTCTTTGTCTTTTGGCCACACCGGCCACCTTCTTTCCGAAACTGACCGCTGATCGCAAAAAAAAGAGGCCGCCTGTTCTTACAAACAGACGACCTCTCTTGATTAAAAAGCCCGGCACGAACCTACTTTCACGGACGAACCACTATCATCGGCGGCTGCTGCTTAACGACTGAGTTCGGGATGGGATCAGGTGTTGCCAACAGCCCATGGGCACCGGGCAGATGGGAAAGACAAGAAGTGTGATCTTCGATCGTGCAGACCCTTCCGGGCTGCAAAGCAGCACTGAAGGGGAACCAAGCCGTTCGGGTTATTAGTACGGCTCGCCTGAACACGTCACCGTGCTTACAGCTACCGCCTATCAACCTGGTAGTCTCCCAGGACCCTAATAGGGACGCCTAGTTTTAGAGAAGGCTTCGCGCTTAGATGCTTTCAGCGCTTATCCGTTCCGAAGTTAGCTACCCAGCGATGCCTCTAGCGAGACAACTGGTGCACCAGAGCTTCGTCCTTCCCAATCCTCTCGTACTAAGGAAAGACCTCTTCAAGTATCCTACAACCACACCGGATAGGGACCGACCTGTCTCACGACGGTCTGAACCCAGCTCACGTACCACTTTAATGGGCGAACAGCCCAACCCTTGGGACCTTCTCCAGCCCCAGGATGTGATGAGCCGACATCGAGGTGCCAAACCTCCCCGTCGATATGGACTCTTGGGGGAGATCAGCCTGTTATCCCCGGAGTACCTTTTATCTGATGAGCGACGACCCTTCCATTCGGAATTCGCCGGATCACTAGGCCCTGCTTTCACACCTGCTCGACTGATAAGTCTCACAGTTAAGCACACTTATACCCTTACGCTCTACGAGTGATTGCTAACCACTCTGAGTGTGCCATCGGGCTCCTCCGTTACTCTTTAGGAGGAGACCGCCCCAGCCAAACTGCCCACCTGAAACTGTCCTCGGCCCGGATTCACGGGACCGAGTTAGAACACTAACACAGCAAGGGTGGTATTTCACATTGTGGCTCCACGAACACTAGCGTGCCCGCTTCAAAGCCTCCCACCTATGCTACACATGCTGTGTCAGAGCCCAATATCAGGCTACAGTAAAGGTTCACGGGGTCTTTCCGTCTTGGTGCGGCTACGAGGCATCTTCACCTCGACTACAATTTCACCGAGCCCTCAGTTGAGACAATGGGGCAGTCGTTACGCCATTCGTGCGCGTCGGAACTTACCCGACAAGGAACTTCGCTACCTTAGGACCGTCATAGTTACGGCCGCCATTCACCGGGGCTTCAATTCGCTGCTTCGCCGAAGCTAACAACTCCTCTTAACCTTCCGGCATTGGGCAGGCGTCAGACCCTATACTTCGTCTTTAAGACTTTGCAGAGTCCTGTGTTTGAGGTAAACAGTCGCCACCCCCGATTTTCTGTGACCCCCTAGAGCTTCGGTGGCAAGCACCTACACCCCGAGGGGCGCCCCTTCTCGCGAACTTACGGGGCCAATCTGTCGAGTTCCTTAACTGAGGTTATCTCGAGCGCCTTTTAATTCTCTTCCTACCAACCTGTGTCAGTTTTGGTACGGGTACCTTCGATCTCCCTAGATGCTTTTCCAGGAACCCACTCCGATCGCTTCGTCCGAAGACTCGGCATCACCCCTGGAACTGAAGCAGCGGATTTACCTACTGCGTTCCTCAGGCTTACACGGGGACAACTATCGCCCCGACGATCCTTGTGAATCCGTCACACCATCGGTCAAATGATCTCCGGTAGTACGGGAATATTGACCCGTTATCCATCGACTACGCCTTTCGGCCTCGCCTTAGGTCCCGACTAACCCTGGGCGGATTTACCTTCCCCAGGAAACCTTAGGTTTTCGGCGACAGGGATTCTCACCCTGTTTATCGTTACTCATTCCGGCATAAGCACTTGAATCCGCTCCACCGCTCGTTCCCGTACGGCTTCATCGCAAATTCAACGCTCCCCTACCACCCAGGAGGCCCAAGCCTCTTGGATCCGCAGCTTCGGTGCAACACTTGAGTCCCGTTCATTATCGGCCCAGGACTGCTCGACCAGTGAGCTATTACGCACTCTTTAAATGATGGCTGCTTCTAAGCCAACATCCTGGCTGTCTTAGCAATCCCAGCTCCTTTCTAACACTTAGTGATGCTTGGGGACCTTAGCTGGCGGTCTGGGCTGTTTCCCTTTCGACAATGAACCTTATCGCCCACTGTCTGACTGCCGGGGTACCACGCACGGTATTCGGAGTTTGGTAGCGGTGGGTAGGCGGGTAGCCCCCCAGTCGCAATCAGTATCTCTACCCCCGTGCGCTATGTTACCCGACGCTAGCCCAAAAGCTATTTCGGGGAGAACCAGCTATCTGCAGGTTCGATTAGCTTTTTACTCCTAACCACAAGTCATCCAAGAAGTTTTCAACCTTCATTGGTTCGGGCCTCCACGAACTGTTACATCCGCTTCACCCTGCCCATGGTTAGATCACCTGCTTTCGGGTCTACGACACATGACTTAAGTCGCGCTATTCGCACTCGCTTTCGCTTCGGCTTCGCGCCGGAGACGCTTAACCTTGCCCTGTATCGTAAGTCGCCGGATCATTATGCAAAAGGCACGCCGTCAGCCATTCCCACAAGGGGCATAGGCCTCCGACCGCTTGTACGTACATGGTTTCAGGTACTTTTCACTCCCCTAAAAGGGGTGCTTTTCACTTTTACCTCACGGTACTAGTCGCTATCGGTCGTTAAGTAGTACTTAGCCTTACGGGATGGTCCCCGTGGATTCACACCAGGTTTCTCGTGTCTGGCATTACTTGGGGTGACTTCAGGAGTCTTTGAACTTTCAGCTACGAGGCTATCACTCGCTACGGCGGGACTTTCCAGACCCTTCGCTTAGCACAAAGATTTGTAACTCCTTGGTAGCTCTGTGGCACTACCTGAAGGCCCCACAACACCGCTGGCACAACGGCCACAACCTTACATGACAACGGTTTGGGCTATTCCCCGTTCGCTCGCCGCTACTGAGGGAGTCGATTTTTCTTTCTATTCCTGCAGGTACTAAGATGTTTCAATTCCCTGCGTTCCCCACCCATGGCTATGTATTCACCATGGGCTGATCAGGCATGACCCCGATCGCGTTTCCGCATCTAAGAAATCCCCGGATCAAAGCTTACTTAGCAGCTCCCCGAGGCTTATCGCAGCTATGCCACGTCTTTCATCGGCTCTTAACGCCTAAGCATCCTCCATGCACGCTTAGTTACTTGGTTTTTCTTCTGCGCTCGATCTCTCGATCACACTTCTTGCCTGATTTTCAATGACCTATGAACTCCACAAAAAAGAGGCCGGCCAGCACCGGGTGGTGGAGGCGATGGGGTTCGAACCCACGACCCCTAGCTTGCAAAGCTAGTGCTCTCCCAACTGAGCTACACCCCCTGAACCGGCGCTGGTTAAATGGTGGGCCGAAGAAGATTTGAACTTCTGACCTCCCGCTTATCAGGCGGACGCTCTAACCAACTGAGCTACCGGCCCACGAGGCTCTTCCAGTAGTGAAGTGAAAGGTAGAACGACCCTGTCGCAAGCGCCAGAAACCAGGCACTTGATGTTGTTTGAAACCCTCGAGCCACCGAAGTGGCCTCGGGTATGTACTTCTCCCGAAAGAGAAGCTCAGATTATCCTCTGAGAAAGGAGGTGATCCAGCCGCAGGTTCCCCTACGGCTACCTTGTTACGACTTAGTCCCGATCACCGAGCTCGCCGTGGGCGCCTGCCCTACGTGTTAGACAGACGACTTCGGGCGCTCCCAGCTTTCGTGGCTTGACGGGCGGTGTGTACAAGGCTCAGGAACATATTCACCGCAGTGTAGCTGACCTGCGATTACTAGCGAATCCGGCTTCATGTAGGCGAGTTGCAGCCTACAATCCGAACTGGGGCCTGCTTTGGGGATTAGCATCACATTGCTGTGTAGCAACCCTCTGTACAGACCATTGTAGCACGTGTGTAGCCCAAGGCATAAGGGCCATGATGACTTGACGTCGTCCCCACCTTCCTCCGTGTTAACCACGGCAGTCTCGTTAGAGTCCCCGGCATGATCCGCTGGCAACTAACGACAAGGGTTTCGCTCGTTCAACGACTTAACGCGACATCTCACGACACGAGCTGACGGCAGCCATGCAACACCTGTCTAGGTTCCGCTCCGAAGAGTGTCAGTCCTGTTTCCAGGACCTAATCCCTAGATGTCAAGCCTTGGTAAGGTTCTTCGCGTTGCTTCGAATTAAACCACATGCTCCTCCGCTTGTGTGAGCCCCCGTCAATTCCTTTGAGTTTTACGCTTGCGCGCATACTCCCCAGGCGGAGCACTTAACGCGTTAGCTACGGAAGGGAAACCCGAAGGCCCCCCAACCTAGTGCTCATCGTTTACGGCTAGGACTACCGGGGTATCTAATCCCGTTCGCTCCCCTAGCTTTCGTCCCTCAGCGTCAGGAATGGCCCAGACAGTCGCTTTCGCCACCGGTGTTCCTCGAGATCTCTACGCATTTCACCGCTCCACCTCGAGTTCCACTGTCCCCTACCATCCTCAAGCCTGATAGTTTTGGACGCAGTTCCACAGTTAAGCTGTGGGATTTCACATCCAACTTTCCAGGCCGCCTACGGACCCTTTACGCCCAGTAATTCCGAGTAACGCTTGCACCCTCCGTCTTACCGCGGCTGCTGGCACGGAGTTAGCCGGTGCTTCTTTACCTGCTTTCGTCAACAAATTGGCTATTAACCAATGCGCCTTCTTAACAGGCGAAAGAGGTTTACAACCCTAAGGCCTTCGTCCCTCACGCGGCGTCGCACCGTCAGGCTTTCGCCCATTGCGGATGATTCTCGACTGCAGCCTCCCGTAGGAGTCCGGGCAGTGTCTCAGTCCCGATGTGGGCGGCCATCCTCTCAGACCGCCTAGCCGTCGTAGCCTTGGTGAGCCATTACCTCACCAACAAGCTGATAGCCCATGAGCCGCTCCCCAACCAGAAGGTCCCGAAGGATCCCTACCTTTACTCACACGACCATGCGGTCACGCGAGACTATCCGGTATTAGCTTCAGTTTCCCGAAGTTATCCCAGTGTTGGGGGTACATCACCCATGTATTACTCACCCTTTTGCCGCTCTACTCGCAGAAAACTTCACCCCGAAAGGATCGGTTTTCAAGCTTTCGCGCTCGACTTGCATGCCTAATCCACGCCGCTAGCGTTCACTCTGAGCCAGGATCAAACCCTTCACTTGATTGATCTTGCAGCACGAGGCTGTTGATCTGGGTTTGCGCCCTGGTTCTTCTTCTTACAACAGGGTCGTCCTTGTTTTTAGAGAACTAAATTGCGCGAACGCAACGTGATTGTTCAGTATGTCCCCGTCAAACGGGCCCCACAGTCTAGAAGAACTGTCAGGCGTGTCAACCGCCGCGGAGAGAACTTTTTACCCAGCCAGAACTTCGGGCGATGCTGACCTGGCAAATTGGGGATCGATTCCGCGACTGCGGCCGAGCATTCTGTGGGTAAAAAGGCGAGATCAACCCACGGGGTCAAAATTCAGAGTTTTCTCAGCCCCTCTCAAATTGAACCTTTCACTTCGGCACCGCTAGACCACATCGATCGGGGCCATATCTGTCACTGCACTAGCAGCTAGTACCGCCCGTCAACCGTGAATCGCGACCGCAGTGCTCACTGGCACCAGGTCGAAGAGATCGCGCACATCGCTGTTGTGCATACGCACGCAGCCCTCAGTCTCCCGCGTACCAATTGTCGACTCGTCGTTCGTGCCGTGGATACCGTACGAAGTTTTCTCCTTAAACCCCATCCAACGGTCACCTAGCGGGTTTTCTGGGTTCCCATAAGGCACTGCCGGAGTCACCCCGTAATAGACCGGATTCGTCTCGCAAATCTCCAGAGTGAAGTTGCCCAGCGGAGTCTCTTCACCCGGCCTTCCCACCGAGCATGGGTAGATCCGAATCGGGCGCTCTCCAGCGAAAACCGCCGTAACTCGTGCTCCACGCCATACTTCGACGTGCAACTCCTGCCTGGGAATCTTAAGCTCCTCGCCCACTCGCAGGTTGTAGTTGCCCTTGCCATTGAACTCGGAAATCCAACGATAGTTGAGCTTTTGACCCTCACGGCGCAGCTTAAGACGAACGTTGTACATCGCCTCGCCACTTTCAACTGCATAGGTGTCGTACTCCATCGAAGCCGCAGCTCGGCGCCCCAGCCCCTCAGCCAACGGGCGGAGCTCAAGAACCAAATCCCGGCTGTAGCCGAGATTGAGCATGCCCCTGACTAGGCGACCGAGAGCCGCGCCCCCGAGACGATCCTCCTCTTGTTCAACGGCCATCCGAGCAAGGGCCTCGGTCCAAACCATCCAAGCCGGAGAAGGGTCTGGAGTCGGTTGCAAGGCTGTCGCCAGCTGCTCGACATCTCCATCAGCGTAGGCTTGCGCGTAGCGAGCAAATTCCTCGCCCAATGAACCCGGGATCTCCATTCGAACCGAAGCTCGATAGGATTTCGCTTCTCCGTTCATGGCACGCTGCAGATCAGCAAGGGCACTAGCACTTTCGCCAGAGCACAGGTCGAGCACATCGACCCGACTAGCCGGCAGCGAGCGATGCCAAGTATCGAGTGCTTTAACCCCATTCATTCCGGCTCGCGCACTCGCAGGCTGGGCTTCCGGCTGCTCCAGTGGCGCAGAGGCCCGCGTCGGCTGAGCCGAAGCCTCGGGCTCTTCGGCACCGGCAGCCACCTCGGCACCGAGGTCGGCCTCATCCTCGAGCGGGTCGTCGAGCGACAGGACAGCCGCCTCCGGCTCGGATGACTCGCCTCCAAAACGGCCACAAGCGGGCAAAACGAACAGAGTTGCCATGCAGGCAAGGCTCAGGATGCGCGCGAGATCGAGGGAAGCCACACTGCGATTCTTGCGCGCGGCGCGTGCAGATTCAAGCATCGCCTACAAGAACGAACCCCGCCAGCTCGAAAGCCAGCGGGGCGATCGTGTGTCCAGGTGCCGCGGGGAGGAGAAGACGTGTGGTCCCTCAAACGAGGTGGGACGCAGCCCGGCCGGTTTACCCGGACTCGGAGACATGCTCCCTGGATGAATTTATCGGACCAGCGACTTGTGCCCCCGGCGGTAACCACCTTGGTCACACAATGACATTAGCACCCAAAACCAGACGGTTCACACAATTCTGGCAAGCTTTATGAGGGGATCTTCTCGATTTCGAGGATCAATTCACGATCACCAGGAAGCTCGTACTTCTTGGCCGCATCGCTGAGACCCTTACTGAGCTGCAGCCCTTCAGGAGCGAGCACTTCTGCAGCAATCCAGGCACCGTGTTCGTCTACCACCCGGACAAGGTCGGCACTACCGCCCCACTGCAATGCAATGCGGTCGCTAACCTCGAAACCTGAGTCCTTGCGCAACGTCTGCACACGGTTCAAGATCTCACGCGCAAGCCCCTCCCGTTCGAGTTCCGGAGTCAGCTCGGTACGCAAACCAATCGTCACCTGACCATCGCTGGAAGCTTCCAGCCCCTCTACCGAAACGGTTTCGACCAGCACGTCCTCGCCGCTCAACTCAAAGCTAATACCGTCGATTTCAAGGGCGCAGGGTTTGCCGGCCTGCAATGCAAAGAGAGTCGTAGCTGACAACTCAGTGATCGCCGCCGCCAGCGCTTTCATCTGCTTACCCGCTCGCCGCCCCAAAGTCTTGAAGTTCGCCTTGCCGCGAACTTGGAGAAAGTCAGGTGTGCCTTCGATCCAGGTGACCCGCTTGATGTTTAGCTCATCGCGTAACGCGTCTTCGTAAGCGCGAGGACTAGCTGGCAACTTGGCTTCGCCACCAATGTGCACCAACAGCTCGCCCAACGGCTGGCGCACGCGAATCTGCACACGTTCACGCACCGCACGGCCCAAGCTGGCCGCACGAAGGATCGGGCCCATCGCGGACTCAAGTGCTTTATCCCGATCGCCAACTGCAAGACCGCCACGACCCGCAGTCGGTTCCGGGAACTCGCTGAGATGCACCGAGCTTCCGCGGCCCATACGACGCCACAGCCCTTCAGCCAAGAAGGGCGCAACTGGCGCAAGCATGCGCACCACAGCATCGAGCACTTCATCGAGCGTGGCAAAAGCGGATGCCTGCGAGACCGGCTGATCGCTGTCCCAGAAACGGCGGCGGCTTCGACGGATGTACCAGTTCGACAGTTCATCGACGACTAGGCCTTCGAGCGCACGCAAAGCACGGCCGGGCTCGAGCGATTCAAAAGCCGCCACGCACTCTTCAGCGCAAGCCGCAGTGCGTGACAAGATCCAACGGTCAAGCGGTTCTCGCTCGCTTCGTGTCGGGCGATCCGCACACGGATCCCAACCCTCCGTTCGTACGTACAACGCGTAGAAATCATAACTGGCCGTGATAGTGCCCAGCACGCGGCGGCGCACTTCAGAGATGACGCGATCGTCATAGCGACGATTCAGATGCGTTGCGCCGCCCGTCAGCAAGCTCCACCGAATCGAATCCACTCCGTGATCAGCGATCGCCTTTATGGGATCAACCGTGTTACCCAAGCGCTTCGACATCTTCTGACCGTCCTTGTCGAGAAGCAGCCCATTAACCATGCAGGATTTATACGCCGAGCCCGCGTCAAGACGCGGCAGCGGCTGCCCGTGCAGCTCACCGCTCTCCCAAAGCTGATCGTCGACACAGGTCAGGAAAGTCGAAATCGCGTGCAAGGTGTAAAACCAGCCGCGGGTCTGATCGAGTCCCTCGCAGATAAAATCTGCGGGAAACTGCTCAGCGACGAGTTCGCGATTCTCGAAAGGCCAGTGGTACTGCGCATAGGGCATAGCGCCACTATCAAACCAACAGTCAATGACCGCGTTAGTACGACGCATGGTCCCCGTCTTACCCGGCGTTGGAGTCGGAAATGTGATGGCGTCTACAACTGGGCGGTGTGGGTCAAAGTTGCCTGGAAGGCCGCCGGACAACTCGGACAACTCGGCAAAACTTTCCACGCAAATCCAATCCTCCGAATCGTTTTCATTTACCCAAACCGGCAGCGGCGTGCCCCAGTAACGGTCCCGCGATAAAGCCCAGTCGATGTTATTTTCCAACCATTCGCCAAAGCGCCCCGATCCGATTTCAGGTGGCGCCCAGCGAATTTCCCTGTTCTGTTCAACCATGCGATCCTTGTAGTGCGTAGTGCGCAAAAACCACGCTGGGGCCGGAAAGTAAATCAGCGGCGTATCGCAACGCCAGCAATGCGGGTAACTATGGCGGTACTGCTGACGTTTGATCAGGCGGCCGCGCTCCTTGAGCGCATCCCCCAATGGCTTGTTCGCGTCGCGAAAAAAGGTGCCTACCTCTACTTCATAGATCGGAACAATGGTCTTTGCATCTTCACCAACAACCAAAGTGCCCCGCACGCCCTCGCGTTGCGCGAGGCGGAAGTCATCGGCACCGTAAGGCGCTAAGTGCACGATACCGGTACCGTCTTCGTTACTCACGAAGTCATCAGCCAGCACCACGTGACGGCGATCGCCTTCAAGTACCACACGCCCCTCGACCTCAGGGAAAAGTGACTCGTAGGCAAGGCCCGCTAATTCGCTACCGCGCACCGAGCCCACCACGGCGTAGCCTTCTTCACCAAAGACCTCGGACGCTTTCTTCTCAAGTAACACGTACTTCTGGCCTTCGGCCTCGACCACTGCGTACTCAAAGTCCGGATGTACGCAGGCGGCCATATTGGACGGCAAGGTCCAAGGCGTGGTAGTCCAAGCCACCAAAGCAGCGCCAGCAGCGTCGCCCGAAGCATCAATCAGCGGAAAGCTGATCCAGACCGAAGGGTCATCGATGTCCTGATACCCCTGTCCCACCTCGTGGCTGGACAGACCGGTGCCACATCGACCACACCACGGAAGAACTTTTGAGCCACGGTAAAGCAGATCATTCTTGGCGAAACGCGAAAGCAAGAACCACACCGACTCGATGTAGTTTTTTTCATATGTGATATATGGGTCATCGTAGTCGAGCAGATAGCCCGAGCGCTGCGACAACTCTTCCCACAGCGCCTTGTAGGTGAACACCGAGTTGCAGCAGGCTTCATTGAAGTCAGCGATGCCATGCTTTTCGATATCCGGCTTACCTGAGATACCAAGCTGCTTCTCGACTTCTAATTCCACTGGTAGACCGTGTGTATCCCACCCCGCCTTCCGCAGCACCTTTCGCCCACGCATGGTCCAGAAACGACAGGCTGCGTCCTTGAGCGTGCGTGCAAAGACATGGTGGATACCCGGCTTCCCATTCGCAGTAGGCGGGCCCTCATAAAAAACAAAAGGCTCAGCGTCCCGGCGCGCCTTCAACGTGCACGCGAGATGGTCCTCGGCCTCCCATTGACCCAGGATCTCGCGCTCGAAAGCATCTGGGCCATCCAGGTATGCGCGGCTGACGGGCTCGAACATAGCCAGAGATTCTACGCCAACGGCTGGACAGAGTTGGCCAGCTTCCGCAGTTGGCTCTTCGGCCAGGCGGTGTAATCCAGCTACGATCAACCTTGGCGGTCGGACCCAAGGCCGAAGAACGCTCGCCAAAGCGCTCGGACATGGCTACAGCGTAAGCCTCAAGCTTCTTGTAGCACGCCAGCCCCCTCACAAACCGAACAGCCTGCCCCCATCTCCCGCGCGGACAAAGCGAAGACCTCTCGTCACGCTCACTCGAGATTTTTTTGGTAGTGGTACTCCAAGGTCTCGGAAATGTCGTGCAGCGGTCGCGTTTCTCCGGTTGGCTGGTATCCCAAATGCTGATAGACCGCATGCGCCGTCTTGAACTTGGTATCAGTCCAGAGTTCGACCACGGTCGCACCTTGCGCACGCGCCTGCTCTTCTACCCAGGCTACAAGTATCCGCCCCCATCCTCCGCCACGCAGCGCGTGATCAACGTAGAGTTTCTTCAGTTCGATCACTCCGGGCCGCGTAAGTGCCCAGCCAATGCAGCCGACAACGCGCCCCTCGGCCTCGAGGACCTGCAGATTGGGGTGATGGTCCGCCGGCGCTCGCAGCCCAGGCTCCTCCAGTTCCACCTCGAGAAAACAATGCGGGTAGTCGGCGAAGGCATCGGCCATCAATCGCATCAGCCCACGGGCATCGCGATTTTCGACCGGGCGCTGCATCACCTGCATGGCCGCAGCGTACTGGAATCCACCACCGAACGCAGTCAGGATGGTCTGACCTTTCCATGCAACCCCTTCGCGAAGCCCTGCTCGAGCACTTCGGCCACGACGACTTTCGGCCTGGCCAGGAGGAAGTTGTGCAGTCCGTGCTTGCGGGGCGCCCGACCTTGGCGGTACTACCGACCGGTGCAGGGAAGTCACTCTGCTATCAGCTACCTGCCTTGCTTGCTCCAGGTACTGCACTGGTGATTTCGCCACTGATCGCGCTGATGAAGGACCAGGTCGACACACTGCGCAAGCGCGGTATCGCAGCTGGCAAGCTCACTAGCGCCGACAATCCGGAGGAACGCCGCACGACTTGGTCGGCCCTGCTAGCAGGCAAACTAAAAATACTCTACGTCGCGCCCGAGCGGCTCAGTCGCCCCGACTTTCAAGAAGCTCTCAACCGACTTGATGTCTCGCTG
>JAKVCF010000180.1 GCA_022447335.1 Planctomycetota bacterium
CCGGTTCAGGCGCATGCGAAGTTTACAGAAATTCGCCACTGTCCATTCTTCAGTTCACAACCATTTCAATCAGGAACGCCACCTCTACTCACGCGACATTTTCAAGCTCAACCGCACCGCCGCTCTTGCCGAGTGGCGTCAACTTGGCGCGGCATAAGGATCAGCCTCACTGGCCTAGTAGAGACTGGTTCGCATTCGTCTGACAGCACCTTCCGCTAAGGTAGGTGCAGCTGAAGGCCCGCAGACATTTTTTGGGTTACTAGCAGTTCATAGAGTTCTCTATGAACTGCTATTTTGTGTTTAGTCAAAACCAATCTCAAGCACGGCTTCCATCTTGGAGAGTTCTCGAAAAGCTACGTTCGATGTTTCTCCTTTTAGGTGCACCCATCTGACAGCACCTTAGGTGTGACTGATCAGTTGCCCGAAGCTAAGACATCACCAATCATCATGCACCAACGTGGGAAAAAATAGAACCGGTCCTGAGCCACTTTTCAACAACCTCAGCTATATACTTTGGACGGTAGGGCTTGAAAATATAGTCATCCATACCGCTAGATAACAATCGCGACCTTTGAGAGTCGCCGACATGTGCAGTACAGGCTATGATGGTAGTATGAAAACCCGTTTTAGCTTCTGCTTCTCTTATGAGACTAGTAGCAACAATGCCATCCATTACTGGCATAGATATGTCCATCATAATGATATCTGGCCGATATAAAGAGTGAATTTCAACAGCGTCAGCTCCATTTTTCGCTATCAAAAAATCACAATCGACTTTTCTTAGTGCTCTCTCCATAAGGAAACGATTAGCGTGATTATCATCACATATTAAGATCAATGGTCTGTCTCTGCAGCAGAAATTGTCGTTTTCGGATGCGGAGAACTTAACACTTGGTTCTCCTTCAACCAAGGAAGGTGATGAATCACTTAGGAGATCCCCACCAAGATCAGAAAGTTCTCTACAATCCGAATTCTTATGAAAAGTATTAAGTAAGTTTCTGGGAAGAACTGGCTTAGTGACACGTGCGAAAATACTTAGCGCTTGCCCAATATTGCGATGAGAGTAACCAATCGGACTTTGTAGTATCACTTTAGTTCCTCTGAGCGCACTGCTGAGGTTGTATTTAGCAGAGCCCCTTTTAGGCATCCCTTCAATAGTATCTGAATCCAATAGAATCCATTTATTCTGCGCTGAAGAAACGGGCAATCTAGAAATCGCTTTAATAGCTATGTCTATACTCTTACAGGATTCAAATTTTACTCCAGTGCGTTCAAATATCTCGCGATAAATTTTCTCATGGGCGTAGTCCAAGCCAACCAAAATTACAAAGTGATCCTCACATTGAAGCGCACCCTTCTGTATCAAGGGTTGGTGAGTGTGCATTTTCGTTTTGATTTCAAAACTAAAGTTTGTTCCTACTCCCAAGGTGCTTTCGACACAGATCTCGCTTCCCATCAAGCGAACCAAACTATCGCAAATAGATAAGCCAAGACCTGTACCTTCATGAGCACGAGTCGTCGACCCATCACTCTGAGAAAATTTTTCGAATACATAGTCAAGCTGTTCTTCTGGTATACCACAGCCTGTGTCTGATACAGTTACTTGGAGAGACCATTCACTACTATTTAATTGGTAGCCGTCTACAATTAGTTCAACTAATCCTTTTTCAGTGAACTTAACTGCATTGTTGACGAGATTAAGGATTACTTGTTGAAGGCGAAATTGGTCTCCAATTAATTTACTTGGCATATTGGGGTTTATTCTCACAATAAATTCTATACCTTTTTCCTCTGCCTTTGGGGAAGTAAGGGAAACAACATAATCCAAAATATCGTTCGGATCAAAAGGTGCCGAATGAATTGTCATACGTTCAGCCTGAAGCTTTGAGTAGTCAAGTAAATCATTGATAATCGCAAGAAGTGACTTGCCGGAGGTGGTAACCATATTTACATACTGCATTTGTTCGCAGTTAAGCTTGGTCTCCGACAGTAAATCAACAACTCCAATTACCCCATTTAGTGGAGTTCTTATTTCATGACTGACATTCGCAAGGAACTGCGACTTTGCGCGGTCTGCTTTCTCAGCACGTTCCTCGGCTTCTTTTAGCTTTGTTACGTCAATTTCACTGATAAGAAAAACTTCCTCACCGTTGACGGCATCCAACCTTTTCTGGAATGTAATATCATGCCACTTCTTTCCCGAAACTGTGCTTACTCTAACAATCTTTCGCGCCTGTTCGGACACAAGAAGGTTTTCTAGTAACTCACCGATATTATCTTGAATATCAAATCTATTATCTATATTATTTGAGTCCCCGAAACAGCTCCGTGCTGATGGGTTTTCATAAATTATCTGTCCGCTCTTCTTGATGAGCGATATCATAACTGGGGTGTGCAAAAGTGCCTCAGCACTTCTTACTGAGTCAGGCTCTCTTTCATTGCTTTCCACACCTTCGCACAGCATAGCGATGCGCGAGTCAGGCAAATACATTCCGCGATAAGTTATATCTAGATTTTTTGGTTGACCACCTGGATAAAGCGTCCAAACTTCGAATATAGAATGCTGTAGGTCTGACAAGTCTTTTTTGTACTGTTGAAGCCTACACTTTACAGTCTCGGACATATCGATCTCTAGGTTTCGAGATTTAAGCTCCTCAAGACTTTCCGCATCCCATATATCTAATGCAGATTTATTTGCCCATATTACCCTCATAATATCAAAGTCATAAATCCACAGCGCTGTTTTAGTGTGGTGAATCTGCCTTTGTGCCAATTCCTCAATACTATCGTTTAGGTCTATCATTTATACTATTTCGCCCCATTCTACTATGGCACAAATCGTGGTATATTCAGGATCATCCCGAAGATGGTTTTACGACGTTGTGTCTAAACCTTGAATTAAATTTGGTAGCTGGTCTGCCTTCGGTCTTTCAGCGTCGTACGCGTCACTGTCAAGATCAACATGATATTTATTTCAAATGTGTTAATGAAAGGGGCTTTGTTGCAAGAATCGCTTGAGTGGATTCATCTCGTAAATCCAGCATGACAGCTTGAGACCATGAGCAGTTGGGCCCCTAGGAAGTATAAGACTTAGCATTTGTCTAATTTAAATGAAGTGCTTTGTCAGAGGTATGGTCCTGAGGAAGGTAGTGCGGTCGCGTAGCCGCGCTCGAAGGTCAAACATAATGTATATCCGGTTTCCACTGTCGCGCAGGAACGCCGAAAATCCGCGATACGAACGGTTTGATCAGCCCTACCCAAGTTGTCCAGTTTGATTGTTAGTGCATGATTGGCCTCTGGTCCATCGGGACGACGGTTTCCGGCGCCGGCGG
>JAKVCF010000181.1 GCA_022447335.1 Planctomycetota bacterium
CTCATCTGTTGGAAGACGTCGATCACAGCGGCAGAAAATCCACAGCGCGGAAACATCTTGTTGCCCTTAGTAAATAGGAGGATTGGAGTGTCGGCAATCGCCTTCTCTAGTTTTTCGCGAAGTTCGGTCATGTCCGGTAAAGAGTTTGTGAAAGCTTAGGCTTCAGGCAAGCGTGTCGTAATCTGAACGGCGTGAATTTCACCACTGCCCTCATCCATGTGTGGGCGCAAAACCTGGAGAACCGCCTTATGAGCCTCAAGGCGGGAAAGCCCCTCGAAGCCCGCCCAGGTGATTTCGAGACCCCAATGATCTTCGGTGCCGGTAAGGTCACGAGCCTTGCAGATCGCCTCCCCTAATCCATCCTCGACCAGGATCTCGATTTGTTCTTTTTGCATCACCATGCAGAATCACTTATAGAACGCGCCTCTGTCGCGTCCTGCACATTCTCCCACAAACCATGCCATGCCGAAAATCGAAATCTATACGAAAGACTTCTGCCCCTACTGCAAGATGGCGAAGGATCTCCTCGCCTCCTTGGGCCAAAACTGGGAAGAGATCGACCTGACTGTCCACCCAGACCGGACCCAAGAAATGCTCGACCGGAGCGGTGGCCGCACCACTGTGCCCGAGATCTTCATTAACGATGAGCTGATCGGCGGCTACGACGATCTAGCCGCCCTCCATAGCTCTGGGCAGCTGAACGACAAGCTAAGCTAGGAATTTCGGTTAGGCTATGCCCATGGCTCATGCTGCAACATCCTCCTTCTTCCTACTCGCCGGAGCTCTTTTGGCGAGCCCCGTCTCAGCTGTCCAAACCTCGCCTGAGCCCACAGATTTAGGCTATTGGAACGGCAACGATTGGCAAGCGCTGACCACAGCGCCTGATGCTCTTGGCATCGTCTTTGCCCCCGAGCTTACTGAGGGCGCAATCCGTGCACGTCTCGCCAACTACCCGGGACTGGCCGCTGATCAGGCCACCAAAGCCTTAGTTTGGCCAGGTCACACCGTAGTCGTGCAGCTTGTCGCAGACCTGAGTAGCGATGAAGCCTGGGCATTGGCCGAACAGATCTCGGTTGACACCTGGGTTCATGAGGCTGCGCCTCGCCTGATTGCGAATGAGACCGGAGAGACTCTCTTCCTGACTGACGAGATCCTTGTCCGCTGGAGAGACGGCGTGTCAACCAGTCAGCGTGAAGCTTGGACACAAGGACTTAAGCGCACCGGCACCCTCGACTACACGATGAATCCTGGAAACGTATTCGCGGTCGATTCGAGCGAAGATCTCCTCACTCGTGTCAACGAACTTGCCAGCAGCGGCCTCGTCGAATTCGCACATCCGGACTTCCGCGTTGAGCGCATTTCCTACTCTACTTCGAATGACCCGTTCTACCCCAATCAGTGGCACCTGGAAAGCACCGGCCTGAATGGCGCGGGCGTGGACGAAGACATTGACGCAGAGGGTGCCTGGGCGATCACACGTGGTACCGCGAGCGTGACTATTGCCGTGGTCGATACCGGCACTGAACTGCAGCATCCGGATTTGGTCGACAACTTGGTTCAAGGCGTTGATGTACTTAGCAACGACAACGATCCGCAAGCAGAAGATGGAACTTGGCTTGGCATCTTCCGCTGGCAAGAGAGCCACGGCACTTCTGTCTCTGGAGTCAGTGCAGGCCGCGGAGATAACGGCATCGGAATTTCTGGCGTCGCACCGCGATGCACCGTGATGCCGATCCGCTTCCTTTCCGAACTCTTCGGCCCCACACCGACCGTGCAAGACGAGGCGGATGCTTTCAACTTCGCCTGTCAAAATGGTGCCGCTATTTTGAACAACTCCTGGGGTCCAGCAGGTTCAGCTACTCTGCCAGCATCAACCCGGGCAGCGATTGACAACTGCAACCAGTTTGGCCGCAATGGACTCGGGTCAGTAATCTTCTTTGCTGCGGGAAACTCTGGCGCTAACAACTCGGGCAATGGCTACGCAACTTACCCTGGCGTCTTAGGTGTTACTGCCGTCAATGACCAAGGTGTCCTTTCAAGCTACAGCTCCTTTGGCTCTACTGTGGATCTCTGCGCCCCTTCTAACGGCGGCGTAAATGGCATCGTGACCACAGACCGTCTCGGCACGAAGGGGTACAGCAATACCGACTACACGGATAGCTTTGGGGGAACGTCTTCTGCCAGCCCCACCGCGGCCGGCGTGATGGGCCTGATTATGTCAGCGGATCCAAGCCTCACTCGCGAAGACGCGATCGACATCTTGCTCGAAACGGCCGAGAAGGTCGATACCGCAGGAGGAAGCTACAACAGTAATGGCTTCAGCAACTTCTACGGCTATGGTCGTGCCAATGCCGCTGATGCCGCAAATGAGGCCGTAACGCGCATGAATGGCCTGCCATCGAATACCATTTACCTGAACGGAACCACTTTCGCGACCGCGGGATCAACGGCCCAGTTCCAGTTCAGCGGCGCGCCGGCCCAAGCAAGCTGGGCCGCAGTTGCCTCGTTCGCGGGCGGATCGAGTGCGGTGCTAGGCAACCACTTCTTCGACGTGTCTGCACGGTATGTACAGCTCAAAGCTGGAGTCACCACGGTGAACGGCACGGGAAACTTCAGCGGTACCGTACCAGCTAACCTAGGGGCACTAGGCGCGCTCATTGAAGTGGTGGTACCGACAGGCGGCGACTATACCGATTCGAACGGCCTGCTACTACGACTGCAGTAAACCTATCGCGCTACACTGCGCGCTACTTCCTCGGCGACGTCTGTCACTACCCGATCAGGAAGTGACAGACGTCGCTTTCTCGCATGATGTAGTCACGACCCTCCGTGCGCAGTTTTCCGGCAGCTTTTACATCGGACTCTGCTCCAAACTCAACGAGGTCATCGACCGAATAGACCTCAGCGCGAATAAAGTGTTTCTCGAAATCAGTGTGGATCACACCGGCTGCAGCCGGCGCCTTATCGCCTTGCCTGATGGTCCAAGCGCGAATCTCCTTCTCACCCGCAGTAAAGAAGGTCTGCAGTCCGAGCAACTTGTAGGTGGACTGAACCAGGCGCTCAAGGCCCAGCTCTTGAATGCCCAATTCTTCCATAAATAGAGCGCGATCGTCCGACTCCATGCCGCGCAGCTCTAGTTCCATATCAGCGCAGATTGGCAACCATTCGCAGCCCGAATCAGCGGCACGCGCGGCTACCCGCTGGGCGAGATCGCTCGAAC
>JAKVCF010000182.1 GCA_022447335.1 Planctomycetota bacterium
GTGCGGGCTATCTCTGCAGTGGCATTATTTCTCTGTTCGACAGTCATTCCTCCGCAGGAGAAGAGTAGGAGCAAAGCAGATAAGGGCACGAGTTTCCACATGGCCGAAGCATAGCGCCCCGCACTTCAGCTGTAACCGAGGCGCGGAGCATCATGCTCTTCAGTTTCCCTTGTACTACGGGGAGTAGCTGGAATTTCTCACCATTTTCCTGTTGTGTATATTGTGGGTCTGATGATCCGAAGCATCCTCGTCGTCATTTTTGGCCTTGCCGTTGGAATGGGTGTGAACATGGCGCTCGTCATGTTCAATGCCTACGTGCTTTTTCCGATGCCCGCTGGGACGGATATGAACGACCCTGATCAGTTGAATGCATACATCGCCATCCTGCCGACCCCGGGCTTCTTTGTGGTGATGGCGGCGCACCTCGGTCAGTCCTTCGTGGGTGGCTGGGTGGCCGCCAGGCTCGGGTCGTCTAGTCCGATGATGCTTGCGATGACCGTAGGAATGGTATCCCTAGTGGGAGGGATCATGATGACAATGAATGTCGAAGCGCCGACTTGGACGATGATCGAACTTCCGCTCTATCTCGTGGTTGCCTGGCAGGCGGGTCGTATAGAGGTCAATCGCCGGGCAGCAACAGCCAGCTAAGGGGGCAAAAAATTCAGCTGGAGGCGCAGGGCGCCGTTATCTGCGGAGGTCTACCAGATTATCCGTTCAAGTGCGTTTGTGAGTCTCGCTGAGCTCATATCTGCACCTTGCATCCACAGGGTTATTCCACTGAGTCTTGATGGGATTCTTCGGATTATTTTGGCGACCCCTCGCGAGTCAGATTTCATCTGTAGTTCTGCGTAAGGAGGCGTAATGGATGCGATTCCATAAGGCGTATTCGTTGGGCCTCCTCCTGCAAATGACCAAGCGAATATGACCCAGTCATCTGGGGTAGCATTACTAATTTTCGCGGAAGCTATCGCCCCTGATACAAGGACAGATGTGGTGAGAGTGGGTCTCGTATCGAAAAAGAACGCTCCCATGTCCGCGCGAGTTCCGTCCGGATCGAGAGGATAGCTTGGGTCACCTGTATCGATGCAGGGTGACCCGGGCTGTAGGCGGAAATCTCCATTTAAAGGATCAACAAACAAAGGGTTGGCATCGATGTTGCCTGATCCCAGCCAGCCACCTTTAATGTCGCTATAGGTAATTGTGGGGCTTGTAGTATTGCTCCAAATCTCCGGATCAGAGTTTGCATGATTGTCCCAAACAATGCAGTTAGTCAAAGTTGGATCAGAGTTTCGGAACCATAGCCCTCCTCCCACTTGAGCGGCTGTGTTTTTTGTAAGTGTGCAGTTGTTTAAAGTCAGCGAAGTATTCCAACAGTAGACTCCACCGGCGTTCTGTGAAAAGTTATTTATGAAAGAGCAGTTGTTTATTTCCGTTCCAGATGAAAAGTAAAGTCCAAGTCCTCCTCCAGAGTAGTTGCCCACATTGTCTTCAAAAGTACAGTTATTTAAAGTTGGCATTGAGCTTTCGATCGACATGCCTCCTCCAGTGAAAGAGGAGACGTTGTTTGAGAAGGTGCAGTTACTTAAAGTCGAGGTCGATCCACTGATTAGAACGATTCCAGCTCCGTCACCGTTATATGCGTAGTTATTAGAAAATGTACAGTTAGTCACAGTTGGAGACGCTGCGTCAGCGAGCATTCCTCCGGCGTAATTATCGGCGTGGTTGTCGGAAAATATGCAGTCTTCTATTAGAGGAGAGCTTCGAGATATTCGGGCGCCAGCTCCAGCGCGTGCACGACCTTGCACAACCTTGAATCCTTCAAAAACTGAAGTATGACTTTCACCATTATCGAAGGTCACAACACTTGCTTTTTGATTCCCATCAATAGTCGTCGCGAAAGGGCCATTTTCGCTTTTTAAAGTAATAGCCTTCCCATTGAAGTTGATATTTTCAAAGTAAGTTCCATCTCGAACGATGACCGTATCGCCATTGGCAGCCCCATCGATTCCAGCCTGAATAGTCGAGAAGTCATCCGGAACATGCCAGACCTGTTGCGCCGAAGCGGGAGCCGCGAGTGCCAGGCCAGCGAAGAAGGGGCGAAGCCTTTGCCACATAACCCCTCCAAGATATGCGATTCGGGGTGTTCTGTGTGGGTTTAGAGGTCCTTTGGATGGGGTGCCCCGAAGAGTATGTTGGGAGACATGAAAAAGATCGACCCCCTTAGTCTCATCATTGGTGCCGCGTTTGTGTTCCTGCTGTCGATGGCCCAGCCACCGAAAGAAGACCAGATGGCTTCGGCGATCACGCTGTTAGCAGACGCCACGAATAACCAGACGGAAGCTCTTACTCAGCTTGCACAGTCGAGTGCGGATACAAAGCTGAGTGGGAAGGTCGATCTTGTACTGCAAAACCATGCGTACTCCGGGGGGGCAAGAATACCTTTTGAGATAAAGCAAAGGCAGTAGTTGCTGGCCCGAGACTTCCTATATGGTGGGGGCAGGCAAACGAAGCTCATCCCCCTCCAGACTATGTCCACTCGTATCCTCGCGGCCTCCACCCTTTTCTTCCTAAGCCATGGCGCACTGATTTCAGCTCAGGAAACATTAAAAGTTAGTCCGCAAGGGCTGTTTCCAGCACCATCAACAGTGAATCACCAAAACGCACATGGATGGACGTTGGGCGTCACGCCTGTCGCAGCGGATCTGACTTACATCGAGTCCGATCTTCGTCTCGAATCAAAAAGTGGAGTGGTTCGGCTTTTGCCAGGTGTCGCTGGCACCGGTTTTCTGGTGTCTAAATATGGGCAAGTCATTGCCACTGAAGCTACGCACTCAGAGGCTGTTCCAGTTCGAGTGCGCGTTTTGAGTCCAGACGGCCGGGTGCAACTAGAAAGAAAAGTCTTGGGATTGACGGATCCGTCTTTGTCCAGCGACGGTGATCAATTGGTACTACGTACCCGCACTAACACCGCCGTGCTCGACCTAGAAAGCCTCAAGACTACCGAGTATCCCCGATACGCTGTCTTTGCTGTTGGTCCAAGTGGGGCGCTCGCCGGACTTGTAATTGGCACAAGCAATGTCCG
>JAKVCF010000183.1 GCA_022447335.1 Planctomycetota bacterium
CCGGTTTATGTCGCCGACGCCACTGAGTCGGTGCGGGTCATTGAAGATAGTGGCGGCCACATCAGTTTGCAGCACATCCTTGTCCTCGATGGGGGCTTTGGCCGTCCGCCGAAGATCGTTAAGCACTGGCGTCAGGATTGGAGGTGGCAGGATGCCGAGATACTTGAATACCGCGGCCGCGAGCATTTTGTACGCGTCGAGCTGACGCCGCAGGAGGTACAGGGAACTTGGTCGCAGGCGGTTTACCAGACCAGCGATCAGCCGCGTTATGAGTCGTATGGAAAATGGAGGCACATCGGAGAAACCTCGAGCTGGATCTCCGAAGAGACTTGGCGTCCGCTTCCGCGTCGCGACGCGACTAAGCGTGATGACTATCAGGTTGTGATGTGCCGAAACATCCATACCATTACTGCGTCAGGTTGGTTGCATGAGCAGGAAAACAGCAAGCTCGTACTCGACGAGAACGGTGACCCCGATAGGATTCTCGTGCTTGAGCACGGCACGAATAGCTATGAGCATGCAACTTCGGAAGAAGCCTTAGTCGATTTCACTGAGGCAGATCGCTATTGGGCGGCTACGGCTGATTACTGGTCAGATGTGCGTGCTGCTTGGAATATGGCCTTGGGCGCAGCCGAATCGATGCATATTGCTACCCATGTGGAAGGTATCTGGATAGCACGCAGTATTTTAGAGCACGCCGAAGAGATCTACCGCCCGGGCGAATCTCAAGGAGATGTGACGCAGGCTCGTCCGGCTCCAGCTAGCGCATCGCAAGCCCCGATTGATCGAGCGCGTTCCGAGATCGAATCTGCTGTCAAGCTAGACGCGTAGACACGAACTGACAGCGTAAAGCTCCGTTGCGGAGCTCGCGAGACGCCCACTCCTTCAAGCCGAGGGAGTGGGCGAGTTGCTTATCGCCCAGCAGGAGTGCGAGCGAATAGCCTTTGCATTGCATGCGCAGCGCACGGCCAAACTCGCAGTGGAGGTCCTTGACCTCAGCGCTGTCACCGATGCGTATTCCGTAAGGGAGGTTGCTCAAGATTAGAGCACCCCAACCTTCCTGCCACGGGAAGTCGAGAGCATTGCCGGTCTCAGCTATTAAGGTGCGATCGAGTTGCTCAGCAGTCGGGGCTCCTGAGGCGGGAAGTTCGGCAAGTGCAGAGAAATTACTGTGCAGTCCCTCGATGTGCTGAGCTTCGAAATCGCGTGCATGCAGGCGGAGCTTCGACGGCCAGCGCATGCGCGCAGCAGTCTGTTCGAAAAATTTCGTGTAGGGGTCAGCTTTGTGGTTAGGCCACCGCTCGAACCCAAATTTACGGAATAGACCGGGTGCGACGTCGGCAGCAAGTAGCGCGGCTTCGATGAGCAAGGTGCCCGATCCGCAGAAGGGGTCGACTATGGGTGCGCGCCGATCCCAATCGGCCTCCAGAGTCATCGCCGCTGCCAGACACTCACCGAGTGGAGCGAAGCCTTGGTAGCGGCGCCAGCCACGCTTGTGCAACGATTCTCCAGAAGTGTCGACCGAGATCGTGGCGCGATCAGCAGATAGATGAACGTGTACGCGTAGGTCAGCGTCGTCTTTCGAGACGCTGGGGCGACGGTGTGTCGATTTAAGAAACCAATCAGCGATTGCGTCTTTGGTGCGCTGCGCAACGAACTGCGAGTGTGTCAGGGTTGAGTCACGGACCTGTGCATCGACGAAAAAGGTTCCGTCCGGGTCCAGGTAAGGCGACCAATCGATTGCACGCGCCTCGGTATAGAGTTGGTCGTCGGTGCGGCATGAAAATCGTGCCAGCCGCTGCAGCACCCGTACTGCGGTGCGTAGTTCCAGATTGGCCTGCCATGCGTGTTGTGTTTCGCCGACAAAGCGTACTCCGCCCACCTGCTGCTCGGCGCGCGGCAGCTTGAGCGCCTTCACCTCTTTAAATAGAGTGCGTTCGACGCCTGGAGCGCAGGGAATGAAGTACTCGTGGCGCATGGTGGGCGAGCAGTCTAGCGACGAGCGTCGAGAATGGTGTAGGCCCCCCGCAGAGTGGGCCGGGGACCTAAGCTGGGCGAATGACCCTGCGCCTCGTGCTTCTTTTTCTTGCTCTGCTGGTTCCGGCTGCGGCAGGTCAGCGAGTAGATCCCGCTCAGGATTCTAGGGTCCTGGTCTTGCTGCTCGGTGACTCGATCTCGCAGGGTTATCACGAGGGCGTGGTCGATCTGCTGGGCAACGACTTTCGCGTGTTACGCCCGATGCATCGGAACGGTCGGAGTTTTGAAAACTGTGAGGGCACAACGAAGGGGGTCAAGGAGATCGATCGATGGCTAGCACTCGAAGGAGGTGGCTGGGATATCATTCACTTCAACTTCGGATTACATGATCTGAAACGTGTCGACCCTGATACTCGGCGGAACTCGAATAACCGGAGTTACCCACGACAGGCGGAACTGGAAATTTACGTCCAGCAGCTTACGCATATCATTGATCGACTGGAGCGTGAAGGGGCTAAGCTGATTTTTGCGACCACGACGCCGGTGCCGTTAGGGGTGCGCCCGTATCGCGAGAATGATGATGTATTGAATTACAACGCGGCAGCACGTGAATTGATGGAGAGTCGTGGAATTGAGATAAATGATCTCTATGCAAAGGTTGTTGACGAAATCAACCTATATCAGAACGATCGCGACGTCCACTTTAAGCCCGAAGGATCATCTTATCTTGCGCACTGTGTTCACGATGTCATCTTCCGGTATAGCGATGATCATGTTCCCATCAAGTGGCTAGACGATCCTTGGCGCTACAACCGCGAGGTGTTCATCATCGAGGTCACGCGTGGGCTGAAGCGATGGATCCCGCTGACTATGGAGTTGAGGAATCGGGGAGAAGATCTAATCCGCAAGGCAGTGGATATCGATGCCAGCTATGCGCGCGAGGTTTTGGCGACCGACTTGTGGCCGGCTACGGATCGATTTGGCCGACGAGGGCGAGGCTCATTGCATCCGATGTCTGCTCAGGCGGAGCGGGTGCGTATTCTGCAGCGAGACGGCTACTCGATTGAGCACCTACTCATTGAATCGCG
>JAKVCF010000184.1 GCA_022447335.1 Planctomycetota bacterium
GACCCTTCCATAGACCATCCAGATAAAGTCGGATAACAAGTGCCCATAGGCGATTATTACGCCCCAACGCAGTAGATCACCAGCCTCTTGGCGCACAAGGAATCCATAGTGCCAATCAGGTAGAGCTAAAATCAGCCCACTAAATCCAATCGCAGTCAGAACGAACGCCGCGATCCCGCGCGACAGCTTAAATGCCGATGGATAGGCGCTTTTCACCTGTCTAATTACCCAGATGTGAATCAAGGTAAAGATCAGAGTGGCGACGCCAATCGCAGGAAGCGCGCTGAAAAACATCCGAGAGAAATTAACTCTACTGGCTACGAGTTCAGGGAACTAGGTGGCCACATAGGTCGCACACTTGCAACCAACCCACGGGCGTCAATCAACAACTCATACTGGCGATGATCAGGATCACGGACATCCAGTAGTCGAATCGCTCGTCCACGCAGGAACGCCGACGCCTGGCCTTGGCCATTGGGGGCGCGCATGCGAAAATTTACGCCTATCGAATCACCCACGCAAGGCACCGATGGCCACATGTCCAAAGCAACCACCGGCAGAGGCACGCTACCTAGCGCGCTCGGAAAGAAGCCTGACGGGATCAACGGCCCATCGGAGCGGATTCCGCCGCAACCTTCTTTTTCGGCCTCTTCGGCGGAGCCGTCATGCGCGTCACTTTGAACCCACGTTGACGCAGTAACTCCGCGACGTTGTTGTCACCGATCATATGCAATGTACCAAAGGCGAAGACGTAGGACTTCTTTGGATTGTCCCTCATAATCTTCCCTGATCGATCGGCCATCTTGACATTGCGCATGTCAAGCAAAGCGTACATCTGCTTAACATCGACCGGATCATTGGGGTCGTAGTCTTCCATCACATATTCGAGCATCTCCTCTTCGCTCCCACCCAGATAGATCTCGGCCATTTCAGCGATGCGCGAGCGATCAACTTTTATGTCCTCAATGATCCGATCAATCTGCTCAACCAACTGACCCAATGCCTCCTCATCGGTCAATACACTAAGTGCGGCGAATTGCTCATCGAGAGTTTCAACCCCACCGACGTCCTTGCCAGACTTCTTGGCCGCATTCCAGATCTGCTGGTCGAGCGCTTGGCCCGCACCGTAGTGCTTCATAACAGCAAGCTGCTCGAGTGTCATTGAAGCCATGAACGGGCGCATGCCATCCAACATCATCATTGGCATACCGAAGTGATTAGTCACGATATCGCTTAGCTTTTCGTAACTTTCAGCTGGAACCACATCTTTAAGGGACTTCCCCTTGTACATAGCGATCTCCTGAAATTTCTCGGCAGAAACAGACTCGAGCAAATCCATATCGAGCTCGGTGTAAACGCCGTCAGACTCCTTGAAAGCTCTCTTAACGGTGTCATTGAACTTCAGGAATCGCTTGTCGGGAACGTGCATGGTGCCGAACAGGAAAGAGGGCTGATGACCCTCCTTCTCAACCTTCCAAATGAAAGCGTGCTCGGGTCGATCAAGTTTGGCTTTGACCTGCGGGGCTTCTTGCGCTGCAGCTTCCTGGACAATCCAGGCAGCTGGCACGGGAAAAACAGCAGCCAAAGAGGCTACTGCGACAATCATCGGACGGAGAAGGCGGCTGAGCATGACCCCAATCTTACGGGCCGGACCCTCGAACGTTGTCCGATTCATGCCCGCTCGGCCGTGCCCTAACGCCGCTACCAAGCTCACAACGTCACGGCACAAATCCTCGGCTAGGACGACTCCGGAGCGGCTATGGGGATCGTGGAATCCGAGTAGAGACGATGAAAAGAATGTCACATCACTTGTAGCCCTACCGGGAAATGAGAAACGAGGTGATTTCTGACACGAATGCTCGCCGATGTAGCTCTTCCACTGGGGGATGCGGGTAAAGTGAAGGCTTCGCGCCTCTTGGCCGAACTATGCAAGATCTCATCCAACGCACGTTACGACTGATTGATGAGTTGCTCGAGGCCGAAAGCCGGTCTGAGCCGCTACCTCGCATCGCGCCCGAAGAAATCCAGTGCAAAGAAACTCTAGGCCTTGAGCAAGATGGCCTCCCCGAATCTGAAGTTCTCGAGATCCTGCGCGAGATTTTGGCGCAATCACCGCGCACAGCAGACCCTCGCTTCTACAACCAGCTATTCGCCGGACGCGTGCCAATCGCAACCGCGGGCGAAGTGCTAGCCGCCTATCTCAACGTGTCGATGTACACGTATAAAGCGGGTGGCCCCCACGTGCTACTTGAGTGGGAAGTCTTGCAGCACATGCTCAAGAACTGCGGCATGCCTAAGGGCGATGGGACCTTCCTACCTGGCGGGTCTCTAGCCAATCTAGTAGGTGCACTACTGGGCCGTAATCAATCGGCCCCTGAGATGCGTGAACATGGCGCCCCGGCTGAGAGAATGATTACCTATGTCAGCTCCGAGGGGCACTACTCGGTCACAAAAAACGCAGGCATCCTCGGCATGGGCCGCAGTAATGTGCGCTTTATCCCTGTCGATTTGTCGGGAGCCATGCTACCCGATCTTCTACACGCCCAAGTGCAACTCGACCTCGAAGCCGGGCACTGTCCAGCCGTCGTGATCGCAACTTCCGGCACGACCGTGCGTGGCGCCTTCGACCCGATTAAGGAAATTGCTGCAATCTGCCGCGAATTTGATATTTGGCTACATGTCGACGCGGCCGTGGGGGGCTCCCTTCTCCTCCACCCAAACGAACGCAGCAAGCTATCAGGAATTGAATCGGCCGACTCCGTGACCTGGGATGCCCACAAAATGATGGGCATGCCACTGACATGCTCTGCCCTACTAGTACGCAATCGCGAGATTCTGACGCGCAATTTCTCGGAAGCGGCCGAGTATCTTTTCCAAGCTGATAGTGACCACCTGAACCCGGGCAAGCGATCGATTCAGTGCGGCCGCCGCAATGACGCACTCAAGCTCTGGGCCGCGTGGAAACACTTCGGTGACGCGGGATGGTCTGATCGCATCGAGAAGCAACTCGATCTAGCACGCTAC
>JAKVCF010000185.1 GCA_022447335.1 Planctomycetota bacterium
GGGCGACATGCGCGTCCGGCATTGGGAATTGCTGCAGCATGCCGCGAATTTGAGATGGGCTGTGCTCGCCGCCAATGACGACGACCCATTTCATGTCGTACTCGGCGTAGGCCTTGGCGAGATGCTGGTAATACGCGCCGGTTGGGATGGCGTTTTCCTGGGCTTTGGACCAGAAGACGATCGCTGATGGTGCACCTTTGAGGTGGTCGAGGGTCAGTGGCTTACCTTGGATCCACTTTAGATCTTCGATCAGAGGCGGTGGTGTGAAGCCGGTAAAGGTGCCTTCGGGTCGCTCGATCTCACTGGACGCCACCTTAGCCAAGGCTAACTCGCGTTCGATGCGTGCGGCAGGGTCGTAAGGGTCGCGTGCCAAGAAGCGCAAGTTGCGGTACGAGATCTTTCCGGTACCCGTGATGAGGCCAAATCCACCCTGCACCGAATCGCGAGAAGGCATCTCGATTGAGCGGATGTAGCGATCATTCAGATAGACATCGAGCGTTTTGTCTACCAAGTCAATGCGGAGCTTCTGCCACTCGCCGGGCAAGCTGACCGAACGGTGATCCCGATAGGTCCAGGTGCCACCGTCTTTGGTGCTGATGTCGAGATATCCTGTCGGATGCAGGATGACTGCATGAGTGGTATTGGCATCTTTGCGACCGAATGTCAAGCCAGCGACAGTGGCACCTTCGTCGAATCGCAGTTGTGCTTCGAGGGAGTAATCACCATCAAAGGCGGCGTCATAGGTCAGGTCTGCAGTGAAGATTTCATCTGCTGGACGCCCGCTCGAACCGTCATCCTTGATGTTGCCGACTAGCATTGCGCCATAGGCGTTATAAAACTCGCTGCCAGACCAACCTTCGAGATCGAGTTCGTTGTAGGCCACCTTCCAGCGGGCTAGGCTGCGGCCAGTTTCCGAGGCAACCTCGATGTAGAAGTCGAGCGCTTCGGGCAGCGAGAATTGCGCGCTCATACGTCGCGCGATTTCAAGGGCCATCATCGGGAATCCTCGGTCGCGATAGCTCTTAGCAAGCTCGAGGCCCTGGTCAAGCATCTTGCGCTTGAGCTTGGCATGGGCACTGAACAGCGGGTCCAGCTCAGTCAACTTTTCTTTTGCGCTTGGGTAGCGCTCGTCATCTGTCTGGCCGCGCAACTCCAGTTCGCGTGTGAACTGGAGGTACATAGCCGCGGCGCGGTCTTCCGCATCTGTGTTCTCCAATGCGCCGGCCAGTTTCCATAGCACCTCCGGATCTTCCGGGGTATGCAAGAAGGCTTCTTCAAGGAAGTCGACCGCAGCGCCGGTTTCTCCGCGCGCAAGAGCGGCGAGACCGTAGTCATAGTTGGACTTGCGCGCGGCCTTCTTGCCTAGCTGGATGTCGCGCAATTCGAGCATCCAGTCTCGCCACAACTCGTTCAGTGATTCGATGTCATCGACTGGCGAGAGCGGGGCCCCTTTGATGACGACGTTCTCAAAATGCTCGACGCGTTGATCGCGCCCGACCGATCGTGCGCCACTGTAGTAGTAGTTGTTCAGCGACTCGCGATAGATGAGGCGGCCGTCTCCGTCGCGCAGGTTATAGAGGAAGTAAACCACTCCCCAGGTCGGGGCGTACCAGGGCGGGCCCCATTGGTACTGGTTCTCGACCAGGATGCGTAGCGTTGGGGCCGTGGTAGGGGTCGCCCATTCCCCATTTTCGTCGCGTACGCCATCGCTCGGCCCTGTCATCCAACCTTGTTCCATACGGCGTGCCAACGGGAAAAGTCGGTGTGTTGCAACCTGATTCCAGCGGACCGACCCATTCGATAGGATCGTCGTGCCCTCAAAGAAGCTCGCATATCCTTCGTTGAGCCAGCCCGGAATTCCCCCTCGTCCCGTCAGCGAAACAAACTGGTGCGCTGCTTCGTGGAACAGCGTTCCATACATCTGGCGGATCGTTTCGGTGCCAGAAGGGCCACCTAAGAAAGTCTGTACGGTGCTGCCGTTGAAGAATCCACCGGTCCAATCGTTCTCAGGAAGATTGTTGTACTTCAGGTACTCGTCACGGTTCTTATAGACCCGGACTTCAATCATCGGAGTTGCGCCACCGTCTTCCTTGTAACGGAAGAATTTTCGGTAAGCACGATTCATTTGCTCCATTGCGATGGAGCTGGTTTGTAGCACGAGGAAGCCCGCGTTGGTGCGGTACTTGTAGTTCTCCGTCTGTTTAGTCCAAGCGTTTTCCCATTCGCTGTGCTTGGCGTTCTCTTCCGCTAACCACTCCGGGTCGAGACCTTCAGTTGGGTCGCCAGCTCCAGCAAAAGCGTCTTCCACGGCGACATCCTCACCGCCAGTACGGCGGATGTTCTTTACTCCTGCACGCGCCTCCGTGTTGAAGATATCGATCAGCAGGATCTCGGCATAAACTTCAAGTGCTGAGTGTAGGCGGCCACGCTTGGCGTGTGCCCGAGCGAGCTTATGCAACTCCTTGAGATGATCGTCAGTGAGGTCACGGAAGTCTTCTGCCCGATTATCGACTGCGATGACCGCTTCGAGTACCGCCTTACGTTCGCTGCGAGACACGGGTAGTTTCTCTGCTGATTCGACGACTTGCAACCAGCGGTGGTAGGCCCAAGCGGCTGTGTCCGGATCGCCTTCTACCAACGACAATTCGGCGAGAGACTTCAGTGCGCCGAGGTGCTTGTCATCGCGTTCGAGCGCGCGCTCGGCTGCCCCCCGTGCTGCCGCGGTATTTCCGTCTGCTTTGTGGCGCTCGGCGGTGCTGAGGTACTTCTCGATGAACGGGTCACCGCCTCGGACGATGCCGGTTGATGGATCTGCCGGATTGAGCAGGGGCAGCAGAGCGAGGAGCGAGCGAAGCTTCACGCGGAGAATCGAGGGCGAGGGGTGGTAGGCAATTTCCGGCGGCGGAGTTGGCCGCAGGCAGCATCGGCTTGACGGCCGAGACTACGGCGCAGGGTGACCGAAAGGCCAGCATTGCGCAGCAGAGCGGCAAATGCCTCTTGATCAGCGAGATCCGGAC
>JAKVCF010000186.1 GCA_022447335.1 Planctomycetota bacterium
TCTTGACGCAGATGAGGAGCTTGAACGACGCAGTGGAAAGGCGATTACGGACTGGCTTCCTGCCGATCCGAAAGGCTTTCGTGTAGCCGAAGCGGCGTTGCTTGAGGAGCTTGTGCTACTTCCAGGGCGGGTGATCGCGTTGGGCGGAGGAGTGGTCGAGACGCCGTCCGCACTCGAGTTGCTTGCGACTCATCCGCGTGTTCTCGGGCTGACTCTTTCGCCCGATGAACAGTTGGTCCGGCGGCAAGCTGCAGATGGCCGCCCGGCTCTCACCGACTTGAACCTCGCGGACGAGATTCGAGAGGTGCACCATCGCCGGAAGTCACTTTATGAAAAGGCCTGTAACGGTCGATGGTTAAGTGTAGAAGGAATGAAGGCGGAGTCCTTCCATCGCCTGTTGCAACTCCTTAAGCTGTTATTGTGATTCTATCCGCCCTGCTTTGGTGTCTCGGCTTCCAGGATGCGTCCTGGCCGGAGCTGCCGCCAAAGCTGAGTGAGGACGAGGCTGTCCGTGAGCAGTACCTTGCTGGGCTGCAAAACGGTGGTCCGGACGAGCGCCGCTCAGCGGCAGAGTCGATTTTCACCGCTTTAGAGAGCGCCGACCCTGCAGCAGCAGCCGACTTCCTGCTAGGGCTGGCCGCTCAGGACGACCTTCTGGAAACGGTAGATTTCCAGCCAGTCCTGCTGCGTCACCACCTCAGGTGGAACGCCTTTTCGGCCCGCATCGAAGAGGTGCTTGTTGCCGGTCGGTCCGTGACCGATACGCCACACCAAAAAGCTTTAGTCATGGGCTCATTGCGCGCTGCTGGCCTGCTTGAGCTAGGTGCGTCGAGCCGCGTCGAATCAGTGGCTGCATATCTGGGTCGCAATGGTTACGACCCGGAAGCGCGGAAGGCGCTCAAGCGCATTACGTTGCGTGAGTTCCGTGACCGTGCTCAGTTCGCTAGCTGGTGGGAAATTGCGCGTGATCAGTCGCGACTTGATTGGGTGCTTAGCCAAGCCGACGCAGCCACGCTTGAAGTGGTAGGGCTATGGCGTGACCTGATTGCCGCTAACCCAGCTAAGGCCTTAGATGCTTTGCAGCATGAGCGTGTCGAAGTGCGCATGATTGCGCTTACGCAGCTCTCAGGCCTTCCCGTTGATGCGGTCGACTCGAAAGATCAGGCCGCTTCGACTGTAGTCTATGCCGCTTTGATCGGCGAGGTAGATCCACGTCTCCGCGTTGAGCTCACGCGCATGGTGCCGAGCTTGTTTCCGGAGGGGCGGCAAGTCGAGGTGCTGAAGTCGATGCTCGGCGACGCCGAACTTTCGACCGCGGTACGCATTGCTGCGGCCGAGTCGCTGCTGCGTGCCAAGCCGGTGGACGAGGTCACAATGGCTCTGGTTGAAGAGCTCGAAACGGCTTACGCACTCGATGTCGAAGGTTGGGGTCCGTTGCCGGTACGCGTGAAGTTGATTTCTGGTTTTTTCCAGCACGTTAATGGCAACCGTACAGTTGCGGCTAGCCTGTTTACTGGTGATCTTGCGGCCAACAACGCCGCGGTTACAGCGCCTACGGCTAGCGCGCTCGAGCGTGTCGAGCGTGCTATGAGCGCGGGCATTGCTTACGAGTCAGCGGCCGAGGTGCGAGTCGCTCTATTCCGCCTGATGGGCGAGTTGGGGAGCACGTCGCAGCTACTCGGACTGGTCTTTGGCTCTGCGTCGCGCGAAGATTTGCCGACTGAAGTGCGGCAGGCTGCGATCGAGGCCTTTGGTGCGGTATTAGGGCGCGTTGGAGTTGATGACTCAGGTCTGAACCGTCTCGGGTCGTTGCTTGGCAATGAAAACCTTGACGTACGCTTTGCTGCTGCGGGGGCTCTGGGCTCGACGGGCGATGACCATGCCTTCGTCATGCTGGCCGAGCGGCTTAAGAGTGAGGCTGAGGCGGCAATGATCAACCGTTTGCTGAAACAGTTGCGCAAGGGAAAAGTGCCGGCGACGGTCCAGTCACTGTTGGCTTTTACGCCGACGGACAAGCAGCGTTCGCTCTACCGTGATGTGCTCGACAAGGCGATCAATGGAGATGATCAGTTGCGGCTCCAGGCCATGGATGTCCTGCTTGCCCGCTCGGACTTCGAGTTGGCATGGCGTCTTGATGCAGGTCTGCAGGCTCTGCCTCCAGACGCTCCGGCCGATTGGGGCCGCATTGCCATGCGTACGCGTGCGCAGGCAGGTTGGGCGCTGACCAACCCCATACCACCGGCTGCGGATAATCCGAGCCTTCCGGGCATCTTGGCCCGGTTGAGTGACTTGCAGACTGCCGAGCCTGAGGACCTTGGCTGGCCGCGCATGCAGGCCGAACTGCGTTTGCGCATCGGGCAAGACGCTGAGGGTTTCTCGTTGTTGGAGACCTTGCTGCCGCGGATGGATACGGGGGCCGATCTCGATCGTCTGGCGTTAGCGGCTTTCCAAGCGGCTGAACGGGCGCAGTTGGCCGAGCGCGCGGTCAGCCTAGCTGCCAGCTTGAAGCCGATGTCGACTCCCGAGGTGGAGAAGGCTATGGGCGAAGTTTTGGCTCGTCTCAAGGTCACCAGCGATCCTCAAGACGCGTCGCTGTCTGCCGAAGGAGATGCTGAAAATTTTCAGCCGTCGGAGGTTCTTACGGAGCGGCCCGCTGAAGTGCTGGAGCCGGGCCAGCCGGTTCCAGAGGATCCGAGTTCTGAGCCTGCTGGGCCGGTTGGTAACGGCGGAGGCGTGGGCGGGGGCACCGAACAGCCTGAAGCTCCTGCCCAGCCGGTAAAGGGCGGTGGAGACGGATCAGAAGGCGGCAACTGAACTTGACTTCACCTGCCATGGGCGTACACTTTCTCGTCCGCATCGCGGGGTGGAGCAGCTGGCAGCTCGTCGGGCTCATAACCCGGAGGTCGCAGGTTCGAATCCTGCCCCCGCTACCAAAACAACACGGAGTTCGAGCTTATAGCTTGACTCCGTTTTTGTTTTGATAGTGGGACGATTTATA
>JAKVCF010000187.1 GCA_022447335.1 Planctomycetota bacterium
CTCATGGATCGAGCACAAGCCATTCTGCAGGAAGATGCAGGCTCCATCGGCGAAGCGCAGCACGCGCGCCCCGTCGTCCTCGGAGTGGGTGAAGCGTTGATTGAATGCTCCTAGGCTCAAGTCCAGGTGATTGGCAATGCGTTGCCGCTCGCGAGCATTTACGTAGACGTAGCCATAGCCGCCGCGTTGGTGGCAGCATTTTCCGCTTTGCTGGCACGAAAAGGGTAGCCCACTGGCCCACCACGTCCCGGAAGAGGCCGCTGGGCTCGGATTGCTGGGCTTAGTTCGTGTCACGGGGAGGGGGTTCCGGAGCTATCCTGGGCATGATGCCTGAGTCATTCGAGCTGATCGTCGAACGTGACCAGATTCAACGCGTGGTGCGTGTCGACTCAGACGCCATTCTGGTGGGGCGTGGCCAGGACTGCCAGCTTCGTCTTGAGGACCCTTTGGCTTCGCGTCAGCATTGTCGGATCGAGCGCATAGGCGGAGAGGTTTTTGTCATTGATCTCGACTCGGCGAACGGCACCTGGATTAGGGGTGAGAGGGTCGAACGGCAGCTTTGGGGCTCCGGTGAGGTCGTGCGGATTGGCAGTACCAAGCTTTTCTTCAGTGCCGATGACGTCCATGCACTGTCTGCCACCGAGTCCACTTTGGTACGCCAGGTTTCGCCAGAACGGCGTCGCCTCCAGACCTTGCTGACAATGTCTCGCGCGCTAGAACGCGAAGACAAGGTTGAGCGCATGGTGCCGACCATCATTGACGCAGCAATCGCGATGAGCCAGGCTGAGCGTGGTTTCGTCTTTGTGCTAGAGAAGAAGCGGACTACTTTGGCGATGGGGCGTAACTTTGCGCGCGAGTCAGTACCTTCGCCGGAGAAGAAAGTCTCGCAGACATTGCTCGACCGCGCGGTGCGCGCGAATGAGCCGCTGCTCATTCGAGACGCAGCTTCGGATGGCGATTTTGCTGGCGTGGCGAGTATCACGGATCTGGGGCTGCGCTCCATGCTTGCTGTGCCCTTGCGCTTTGCCGGCGAGGTGGTGGGCTTGCTGGTAGTGGATCACCGTCTCCAGGGGCATGCATTCGACCAGGAAACCATCGATCTGCTATCCGGATTGGCGTCGATTGCCGGGGCCTATCTTGGCGCTGCGCTGGATCGACGCCTGGTTGCAAGCTTGCGTCGCAAGTCCATGCAGCTGCAGTCGCAGCTAGGGCGGCGTGTGCAGGCGCAGCATGCGGAGTTAGCGAGCCTTAAAGGTCTCTCGAGTTCGCGCTTTACCGGTTTGGTTGGCAACTCCCCAGTCATGCAGGAGCTAGAAGCGCGTATGGAGCGCATCCTTGAGAGCGATGTCCCGGTTTTGGTGTTTGGCGAAAGCGGGACTGGCAAAGAGTTGGTCGCACGCGGGCTGCATTTCAATGGGCCGCGTGCTGATCAGGCTTTTGTGGTCGTGAACTGCGGCGCTCTACCAGACACCTTGCTTGAGTCCGAGCTCTTCGGTCATGCCAAGGGTGCTTTCACTGGTGCTCCGCGTGACCGATCTGGGCGCTTTGAGGACGCCTCGGGCGGCACCTTATTTCTTGATGAAGTCGGTGAGATGTCCGAAGCGATGCAAGCTCGCTTGCTACGTGTTTTGCAGGAGGGCGAGATTCGCCGTCTAGGTTCGGACGAGTTACGCAAGGTCGATGTGCGCGTGATTGCGGCCACTAACGTCGACCTAGCGGAAGCTGTAGACGGGGGCCGTTTCCGCGAAGATCTTTACTATCGCCTGCGCGTGGTGCAGGTGGACTGCCCTCCTCTGCGCTCCCGCGAAGGTGATATCCGCCTACTCAGCGAGCACTTTCTCGATGTTGAAGCAGTCGAGCAGGGGCGTTTGCGACGAGAGCTCAGTGATGAAGCTGCACAGTTACTCGATAGTGCGGTTTGGCCTGGTAATGTGCGACAGCTGCGGAATGAGGTGCGCCGATTGACTTTGATGGGTGAAGGTACGGTCACCGTAGACGAGGTCGCCTCCGAGATTTGCGATGCCGAAATCAATACATCGACCGCGGATGATGAAAGCCTTTCGCTCCCAGACCGCATCGCTGCATTGGAAATTCGTGCGATTCGTGCCGCGTTGATTCAACATCGAGAGAACCGATCGCAAGCGGCTAAGAGTCTTGGAATCTCGCGCTTTGCTCTGCTGCGGAAGCTTGAGAAGTACGGCGTTGTGGGGGGCGAGAGTTAGGCGTGAGCGAACTGGCTTTGCCCGAGGGTTTTCGCTTCGAGCGTTTGCTCGGACGATCGCCGTTGAGCGAGGTTTTCCTAGTGCGCGATCCGCAAGGTGATTTGCGAGCACTCAAGTTGCTGCGGGGGAGTGCCTGCCGTGACCCGCGTTTGTTGACCCGCTTCGAGCGCGAGGCGCAGCTACTCGAAGATTTGCATCATCCCAACCTGGTGCAGGGTTACGGTTCGTTGCAGGTCGAGGGCAGGCCGGGCTTATTGCTTGAATACGTAGATGGTCCGACCCTGCGTGAGGCTGCCCAGAGAGGTCCGCTTGGGTGGGAGCAGGTGGCTCGCTATGGGGTGCAGCTCGCGCGTGCGCTAGACAAGTTACACCGCCACGGCGCGTTGCACCGTGATGTAAAGCCACACAACGTGCTGATCGATGCGTCGCGTGGCGCGGTTCTAGCTGACCTTGGTCTCGTGCGTAGGAATGAAGATCCAGAGCTTACGAGGCATGGAGCTGCGTTGGGTTCGCCGGCGTATATGAGCCCGGAGCAGGCGCGCGACCCCAGTGGAGTGGGGCCCGAAGCGGACGTCTATTCGCTGGGCGCGACTCTCCATCATGCGCTTTCGGGTAGTCCTCCATTTCTGGGCAAAGGTGTGGGTGAGGTCATCCATCGGGTGCTTCATATGGATCCTGAGCCGCTGCCTATTGGCGTGCCCGAAGCTTTTCAGCGTGTTTTGGTGACAGCTCTCGCTAAAAATCTCGATCGACGTTATGCCCGC
>JAKVCF010000188.1 GCA_022447335.1 Planctomycetota bacterium
GGCCCACTCAGCAAGATTGGCGGCACCTTGTTCATTGACCGAACCAAAAAATCGGACCTGAAACGAGTCCGCGATCTCGCTGTAAAGCGTTTGGCTGAGGGGAATGGTCTAATCTTTTTTCCCGAGGGAACTTCGACGCCAGGGTATGAAATCCTACCCTTCAAACCAGGCCTATTCAGCCTGGTGCGCGATAGCGGCCTACCGGTGCACTCCGCTAGCATTTGGTACACGACGCCCGGAAACCAACCTTCGACGCACGAGTCGGTTTGTTGGTGGGGCGACATGGAATTCTTCCCTCACCTTTATCGCATGCTGCAGATCCCCCGCATCGAAAGCCGTGTCCGCTTTCATCCGGAACCAGTACATGCCACAGACCGAAAAGAACTCGCGCAACTTTCTCATGACAGGTGCCGAAGTACCTTCGAACGCATCGAAGGCGCCCAACCCTTCGACTGGAAGGGTCCCAATACTCCGTAACCCGTCTACTTGCTCCGAAAACTTCTGTTCGCCTACTTGGCCGTGTTGCTGGTCTCGCACACGGTCTCCTTGATGCGAGGTAACGTCAAGCCCCAAGACAAGCAAGGAGTAGAGATAGTCGAACTACCGCGTCGAACTGTCGAGCAAGAAACGGTGGGCACGATGCAGGTAGGCTTTCGTGACATCGCCGCTGACACACTCGATGCCCCCACCGTACTGCTAGTACATGGAAGCCCTGGGGATGGCGACACCTTTCTTTCCATGGTTGAAGAACTACGTGGAAAATATCGCCTAATCATTCCCGACCTACCTGGCTTTGGGTCATCCGAACGCGTGCTCGAAGATTACTCCATGATCTCGCATGGCTACACGCTAGTGGACTTGCTTGAAAAATTGCGGATTGAAGAAGTGCACGCTGTGGGATTCAGCATGGGCGGCGGCGTCGTTCTTAGCATGGCTGATCACGACCCCAATCGCATTGATTCAATCACAATGATGGCGGCCATCGGCGTGCAAGAGCTAGAGATGTTTGGTAAGTATGAACTAAACCACGCGTTGCACGGATTTCAGTTACTAGCTCTTCGCACACTCAGTTGGGTTTTCCCACACTTTGGCGCCTTGAGAAAGGGCAACAGCATCCGCAACTACGCGCGTAACTTCTATGACTCCGACCTGAGGCCGCTGCGCACAATCCTTCAGTCATGGCATGGACCTATGCTAGTCGTACACGGGGAGAAAGACGTACTGGTTCCAGTTACAGCAGCGCGCGAACACTTACGTATCGTGCCGCACGCGGAGTCCGAGATTTGGGAAGAGGTGAGTCACTTCCTACCCTGGCGAAAGGCTGAGGAAACCAGCACTGCGATCAGCGGATTTATTGACCGGGTTGAAGGTGGCAACGGCCGCACCCGCGATAAGGCCGAAGAACCCGCTATCGTGCGTGCTACTGAGCCCTTCGACCCCACGGCTGCTCCGCAACTCGCCGGCCTCGCACTTGTCATGATGCTGCTACTTCTATCCGCAGCTACGCTGGTTAGCGAAGATTTAACATGCATCTTTACTGGCGTGCTCGTTGCGCAGGGAAGCATCAACTTCCTCCTTGGCACTGGCGCCTGCTTCCTCGGAATCCTGGTCGGCGACGGTCTACTCTTCCTATTAGGTCGCTGGCTAGGACGTCCGGCCTTAGCGCGTGCCCCCCTACGTTGGATAGTGCGCCCGCGCGCGGTCTACCGCGCGAGCGCGTGGTTCGAGCACAAAGGCGGCAAGGCTATTCTCCTGTCACGCTTCCTACCCGGACTGCGGCTACCGACCTATGTCGCCGCAGGCATACTCGGACAAAATCTGCGCACCTTCTTCTTCTACTTCGTATTTGCCGGACTACTGTGGACGCCGATACTGGTCGGCATCTCGACCTGGGCAACTTCGGAAGTACTTGAAATTGTGCATGTGGTAGAAGGATATGCGTTACCAATTCTGGTTTTGCTCGCCTTCAGCATTCTGTGCGCACAAAAGATTATCCTACCGCTTTTCACGTACCGTGGCCGCCGCTTGGCTTACGGAAGCTGGCGACGCAAATTCGAGTGGGAGTTCTGGCCACCGCAAGTGTTCTATTTACCGGTGCTACTGCAAGTTATCTGCTTAGCGATTCGGCACGGTGGCTTACGCGTAGTAACCGCGGTCAACCCAGGAATTCCGACCGGTGGCCTCATCGGAGAATCGAAGTGGCAAATCCTTCAGGCTCTGGGCGTGGACCCCAAAGCTCCCAGAGGGGCACGCGGGCCAGCAGCAGACGCGCTGCCGCTCAGCTTACTAATCAGCGGACGCAATGAGACAACTGAACAGCGCCTCACGCAAGCCGATCAATTCCTAAAACGGCACAATCTGAGCTATCCAGTCGTCTTAAAACCTGATCGCGGTGAACGTGGGCACGGGGTGGAGATCATTCGCAACCGCAACCAGATGGATAAACGTCTACGAATTGATCGAACTGACTTACTCCTTCAGGAGTTCGTATCCGGCATCGAATTCGGCGTCTTCTACGTGCGTGAACCCGGAGCTAGGCAGGGTGAGATTCTTTCGATCAATGGCAAGCAACTGCTGAAACTGTGCGGCGATGGCAAGCGTTGCCTAGAACAACTCATCATTGACGACGACCGAGCGGTGTGCCAAGCCGAGGTACACTTTGAGTACCACGCCGAACGCCTCTACAAGGTGCCCGCCAAAGGGGAGGTGGTCCATTTGGTCGAAGTAGGCGCACACTCACGCGGCACTCTTTTCCTCGATCGACGCGACTTGAAAACGAACGCACTACTAACGCGGATCGATGAGATTTCTTCGACCTTCCCAGGCTTCTCCTTTGGTCGCTTTGATCTGCGCGCACCGAGTGAGGAAGCACTTCAATCCGGAAAGGGGCTACGCATCCTCGAGTTGAATGGGCTGACGGCCGAGGTCGCCCATATCTATGATCCAAAAATCAGCTTGCTCGG
>JAKVCF010000189.1 GCA_022447335.1 Planctomycetota bacterium
GCGCGCAGCCAGGATGGCTTCATCGAGATCGCGCATCATCTCGTAGGAATAGTTATTAGCCGGCGGATTCTGCATAACCAGCCAGGCAACTCGGTCCTCGATCCGCGCGCGGACACGCGCATGGGACAACTCTTTCCAGTCGGAGGAGAGGGCGAACATAGACGTGATTCTATCTCTGCCGCTGCCCTGGAACTCGGGTCAGCGAATAGCTCGGTAAACGCCGCCGTTCTGCTCGGCCAACTTGGACAGGAAGCTATCTGCCTTACGTGGAGCAGACAAACCTATTGTCGAGACACGCACCTTGCGCCAGCGATTCCAGCGTTGAACCCAAGCCAGAATGCGATGCGTGGACTGCACCTCGCCAGCGGACGGCATGCCATCCGTCAGCAAGATGATCTCCTCCACACCTTTGCGTGAAAATGCCTCTTCCAGTCCACCGTAAAGGTTGGTTCCGCCGTCAAAATCCCGCCTTGCCAACCACTCTGCAGCTTCATCAAGCCGAGCCGGCCTGCGATTAACAAGACGACCGCCACCAAATCCATCTATCGTAGACTCAAAGAATACGATGTCGAAAGCTGCTTTATCCGGTAGTCGCGGGAGCAGCTCGGCGAGCTCACTGACAGCACGATGCCCACGCGATTCACGCGTGCGCTCGGCCAGCGGAGAATTCATCGATCCGGATGCATCGAGCACAAAAACGATGCGCTCGCCCTGAATGGGGATACCCATGTAAGACAAAGTCTGATGACTAGCTTCGCTCGGCCCAGAGTCACGCTTAAAATCCGTGCCCTCCGCATCATGCTTCAACATGAAATAGCGCCAGGAACGCGCATCGGCATCGATGCGGTAACCAGTGATCTCCTGAAGAAGCCGTACCGCCTCACCTTGCACTCGACCCGCGGCATGGTCGACCACGTCAATCAGATAGCGAACATCCCCCTCACCCGGATTGCGCGCCAGGATCTCGAGCGCTTCAAGTTTCAGTGGAGCGGGCGTCTCTTTGCTAAGCGCACGTAACGCCTCAACGCGGAACATGATCGAACCCCGATCAGCTAGTCCTCGCAACGCTGCAATACGCGCCTCGACTGGCTCGCTACGCAAGTGAATCTTCTGACGACCAAAGCGTTCACCTCCCGCCTGATCCGCCTTCACTAAGCTATATACCGCCTCGGCGCGAACCGACGCAGTCTTACTTCGCGCGTACTTACGAAGTTCGGGCAGGGCCTCCTCCCCAGCGCGACCCAGTACCCGCACATAATCGATCGTCCACGGGCCGCGAGCGACCGCACGAGCGGCCTCACAGGCCTCCCAAGACACTGCGCCCGTACGCATCGCAAGCTCTTCAAGCACCAGCACTCGCGCCTCAGAAGAAGAGTTGCGATCGAGCAGGCGGGCCTCCAGCGATTGAATGCTTGCGTCAGCAAACTGCGGCAGGAGGGCGATCAGGAAGGAAGCGAACATGGGCTACGCGAGGCCGCGCCCTTAGTCTAGGGCATGCGGATCTCGATGGATCTGGACCTACCCGGGCTGGAAGCCGTGCTGGCCGAGTCTTTGCCGGCTGGCATTGAAGTGCACGGCTTGCACATGGATACCAAGACGATGCGAGCCGAACTCCAGGCACCTATGGTCGGCACATGCACACTGACAGCACAGGTCACGGTCGCGCCGAAGCATCTTTCCCTCTCTCGCTTTGACTTGGAAGGCGCGGGACTAGCCAAGCCCCTAGCTCTAGGTGCGCTGCGCCGCAAGATCGCCGAAACCGATCGCCAGCATGGCCTCTGGAGGATTTGGGGCGAAAGCGAAGGTGAGCGCCTCCAGGTATCCTGGTAACGAGGATGAGCGCACGGCTGCTCCATGGAATCCTTCTAGGCACCCTAGTGGTGCTCGTTGCGGTATTCCTTGAACTGCGTTCCTTATTTTCCGACTGGCCTTACCACCGCGATTGGGGGCTCGCTTGGGAGTGGTGGCTCGCGTACGCGGCCTCGGGCGCACTGCTAGGCGCCTGCTCTGCACTGGTGCTGCCGTTACTGGATCGCAAGCGCATTCGCGCAGGCCAACCAGGCCTGAGCCTGCTCAGCCCTATCCTCGGTGGCGCGGTCACCTTTGCAGCTTTCTTTGGCGGTCACTTCGCCAACATAGGCGGCGCGGCTCTGCAGGCACTCGCCTCACTGACTAGTGGCGCCTTTGTTGCAATTGCCCTACTGGGCTTTGCACGAGGCCCTCTGGGCTGGACTATCAGCGGATTCGTCACCCCATGGTTCTGCTGCTTGGGTTTGGCAATCCTGACGGGCTGGGCTGCGGCACTCAACGCACTCGGCCCACAGCCAGCACGAAATACTCAGGTCACCGCGGCTCCGGCCGCCGAACAGTGCGGCCCCAACGTACTACTAGTCGTACTCGACACTCTCAATGCACGACACCTGGGAAGCTATGGCTATCACCGACCGACCAGTCCGGCGCTCGACGCGCTAGCCGATGAAGGCGTAGTCTTTGATCGTGCCTACAGCGCCGCGCCTTGGACTTTGCCCAGCCACGCCAGTCTGTTCACAGGCCTACACCCGACTTCGCACCGCACTGGGTGGACGCACCCACGCCTTGATGACGGCCGCGCAATCGGCAGCGAGCGCATTCGCTACGACTACCTGACGCTATCAGAGGAGTTGAATGCGCGTGGATACCACACGGTTGGGGTCTCAAAGAAGTCGTGGCTGACGCAGGAATACGGCCTTACACAGGGATTCCAAGAATACTACGACTACTCGATTCTTACTGCTGGAGAGCGCTTACTCCTACCACGCGCGCTCGATCGTTTGATGCGCTACATCGGCTACTCCAGCCCGCTGCACACGCCCGCGGTCGACCAGGGTGGCTCGCGCGTGGTCGACACCGCACTGCACTGGCTGCGTGAAGATCGC
>JAKVCF010000019.1:0-16837 GCA_022447335.1 Planctomycetota bacterium
CATTCTGACCGTTTACCGACGTGAGGTTGCGACTATTCCGCACATGGATCGGGCTGAAGAATTGCAATTCATCATGGGGATAGAGCTGCTCTGGCGACGCCTCAAGGCAGCGCGCCGCGCGGCCGGGTTTTCGCAAGAGGAAGTTGAGCGTTACCCGGGCACCGACGATCTTCGTTGTGGAACCTGCCCCCCAGGTCGTCAACGTGTTTGCATGGGCTGCGCTCCCATCGAGCTCGACAGTGAGCTGCGTGCTCGCCTACGTGACCGTACACAGGAGTTTGTTGCCGCGCGTAACGAGTTGATGGAGAGACATTTGGGGATTGTGTTTCGCCTTTTGCAGCGTTACCGATATACAGGTGTTCCGATTGAAGACCTCATTCAAGAGGCCAACTACAGCCTGTTTAAGGCGGTGCAAGGTTTCGATTTCACCCGTGGATTTCGCTTCAAGACTTACGCTGGGTACTGGGTCAATCAAGCTTTCCTTGCGGCGATCTACAACCAGAGTCGCACAGTGCGCGTACCCGCATACATACAGAAGGCAATGAAGAAGATCCACGACGCTTCGAATGGCCGCAGTTTCGGCACCGAAAATGTCGATGCGATAGCAGAAAGTTCGGGAGTCCCAATCGACCTTGTGCGCAGCGCATTGGTCGGCAATCGCTTTACACTTTCGTTGAATAAGACTGTCGATGAAGACGGCTCTGAAATGATCGATCTCGTCGAAGATGTGAATGCATCCGTCAATCCCGACTTCAACGAGCAGGCGCTTTTATCCGGTCACCTCCAGGAAGCTGTAGAGCGCCTGACCGAACGCGAGCAACGTGTGCTCAAGCAGCGATTCGGGCTGAGTGGGGAGCCGCCGCGCACGCTAGCGGAAGTTGGCGCCGAACTTGGCATCAGTCTCGAGCGTGTTCGACAGATCCAGAAGGCAGCGCTCGATAAGATTCGTACTGGAGAAGAAGGAAAGCTTTTGGCTCAATACGCCTAGCACGGGTTGGATTGGCTACGGTGGGCCCAGGGGAGAGTTTGGCGGCACCGTTTTTCAAGCAATGCCCGGTGCCCAAGGGCGGAATGTTGAGCCTAGAGGTGCGGAAGATGGGCTTCTGGCTTTACTCGTCGCGCGGAACGACAGCGCGACGAACTCCGCGAACTCCGCGGGGGCGGCCTATATAATCTGCGGTTGATCCTCCATCCTTATGCCTGTCAACGAGCAAAAGCCGTCGTGGTTAAAGATGAAGCTCCCCACAGGGGAGACTGTCTCGAAGCTGCGGAAGTCCCTTCGGGAAAGGGCTTTGTACACGGTTTGTGAAGAGGCGCGCTGCCCTAATCTTGGGGAGTGTTGGGATCAGGGTACTGCGACCATCATGTTGATGGGCGACGTCTGCACGCGTGGTTGCCGCTTCTGTGCGGTGAAGACAGGTAATCCGCGCGGTTGGCTTGACTATGACGAGCCCGCCAAGGTTGCTCAGACTGCTGAGATCCCGGGCTTGCGCTACCTAGTGCTGACTAGTGTTGATCGCGATGACCTGCCTGATTACGGCGCCGGCCACTACGCCAAAACCATTCGCCTGCTCAAGGAGAGGCGTGCGTCGCTTCTGGTCGAAGCATTGGTCCCCGACTTCCAGGGCCGTCACGAGTGCGTGCACGTCCTGTGTGATTCGGGCGTTGATGTGTATGCTCACAACATCGAGACGGTTGATCGTCTTCATCGCCGCGTGCGCGATGTTCGCGCCACCTACAGGCAAACGCTCGACACGCTAGCTGAAGCGAAGCGCTATCGCCCGGATGTGTTTACTAAGTCTTCCATTATGCTGGGCCTGGGCGAAGCCAAAGAAGAGATTCGTCAGACTATGCACGACCTGCGCGAGCATGGCGTCGACATTCTGACGCTCGGACAATACCTCCAGCCGAATAAAAAGCTGCTCTCTGTCGAGCGCTATATCACCCCTGAAGAGTTCGATACCTTCAAACGCTGGGCCGAAGAAGATTACGGTTTCGCGTATTGCGCTTCGGGCCCCATGGTTCGCAGCTCTTATAAAGCCGCAGAGCATTTTGTCATGAGCAAACTGCTTTCAGGTGAAGGGCTGCCCCAACACGAAACCTCCGATTCAAGCGACGCGTCGGAAGTCAATGGTTTCGCCGGTCGCATGGTCGTTTGACTCTCTTTCCTTTGGCATGAGTGAGGCCCTACAGATCATCGACCCGAGTGGTAAGAAGGTTGGGTCCGCCCCGCGCCTCAAGAAAGAGGCGCTGTTGGCGATGTACCGTGCCATGGTGCGGACCCGTGCCTTTGACGATCGCTGCATGAAGTTGCAGCGCACCGGAAAGATAGGCTTCTCAGTGCCGAATAAAGGTATCGAAGCCACGTCAGTAGGCGCTGCTGCAGCGCTTGATATCACGACTGATTGGGTCGCGCCTCACTACCGCGACTTTGGCATTCCGATATTCCACGGAGTCCAATCCGTCGAGATGATGGATAACATGTTCGGCAATGTCGACGACAGTGCAGTTGGTCGGCAGATGCCTGTGCACTTCAGCTTCGATCGGCCGCTCAAGTACTTGTCGATCAGCTCCCCGTTAGGCACGCAGATCCCGCAGGCTGTAGGTGTGGCGATGGCGATGAAGCGCCAGAAAGAGTTGGGCATCTGCCTCACAACTTTCGGCGATGGTTCGACCAATACGCTGGGGTTTCATTCTGGCATGAACTTTGCAGGCGTTTACGGTGCCCCGGTGGTTTTTCTCTGTCAGAACAATGGGTGGGCGATTTCCTGCCCCGTCGAAAAGCAGACCGCAAGCGAGGGTTTCGCGGTCAAGGGGGAGGCGTACGGTATTCCTGGCGTCACAGTTGATGGTAATGATGTCCTCGCCGTCTATCGCGTCGTTTCTGAAGCAATCAAGCGCGCGCGTGCGGGCGAAGGTCCGACCTTGATTGAAGCCGTGACCTTTCGAATGGGCGGTCACTCGACTTCGGACGATCCGTCTAAGTACGTCGACCCTCAGGAGTTTGTCGAATGGGAGGGCCGCTGTCCGATCAGGCGCTTCCGCGCTTACCTGACCTCAGAGGGCAAGATGGCAGAAGAAGAAGCCGACGCAATTAAGGTTGAAGCCGAAGCCGAGATGATGGCCGCGGCCAAAGAGGCTGAGGCCAAGCCGGTACCTTCGCTCGACACTATCTTCACTGATGTCTACGCCGAGGTCCCGCCACATCTTCACGCACAATCCGACTTTGCGATTGGGCACTACTCTTCGCGTGGCGAAGGTGTAAACGAGAAAGGAGAATTCCCGCTGTGACCGAGCTCACGATGGTGCAGGCAGTCAATGACGGCCTTAAGTCGATCATGCGCGAAGACGATTCGGTTCTCGTGCTCGGCGAGGACGTTGGCCCGAAAGGTGGCGTGTTCCTTGCAACCGAAGGGCTAACCTCGGAGTTTGGGGAAGACCGCTGCTTTGATACGCCACTTTCGGAAGACGGCATCATTGGGGTGGGCGTGGGCCTGGCGATGAACGGCATGAAGCCCGTTTGCGAGATTCAGTTCCAAGACTTCATTTTCCCTGCCTTTGACCAGATCGTCAGCGAGGCCGCCAAGATGCGCTATCGTTCGGGTGGTCAGTACACGGTGCCCATGGTGATTCGTACGCCGTACGGCGGCGGCATTCGCGGTGGGCTTTATCATTCGCAGTCAGGCGAGGCCTACTTCGCACACACTGCGGGCCTGAAAGTGGTGGTGCCTTCGACGCCTTACGATGCAAAGGGCTTGCTGATCTCGTCGATTCTCGACCCAGATCCAGTGATCTTCCTTGAGCCTAAGGCGCTTTACCGCGCCTTCCGCGAGGATATCCCTGAAGGCATGTACACGGTTGACTTGTCAACCACGCGCGATGTGCTTCCAGGCGACGACGCGGTGATTTTTTGTTATGGCGCGATGGTCCCGGTCGCCACCGAGGCCGCCCGCCGGATTAAAGAATCACGGAACAAAGACGCCCGCGTCGTCGACTTGCGTACGCTGATGCCGCTGGATGAAGATGCCGTACTGCAGGCCGCTCGCGATTGCGGCCGCATCGTGATCGTGCAGGAGGCCCCACGCTTCTGCGGGTACGGCTCTGAGCTCAGTGCGATGATCGCTGAGCATGCTGTCGAATATCTAGAGGCGCCAATAAAGCGCGTGACTGGCTTCGATACACCCTTCCCGAACACCTTGGAAAACTACTACCTGCCGGATGCTCGTCGTGTGACGGACGCCGTTGAAGAAGTTCTCGATTTCTAGACCAAAATGAGTGCACTCGAATTCAAGCTCCCTGACATCGGCGAAGGCGTCCACGAGGGTGAGATCGTGCGGTGGATTGTGCCTATTGGCAGTACGGTCCAAGAAGACGAGCCAGTGGTCGAAGTCATGACTGATAAGGCAACGGTCGAGATTCCGGCGCCGAGCTCGGGCGCGATTACTGAGCATCGTTTTGCAGAGGGTGATGTCGCCAAAGTGGGCGACGTGATCTTTGTGATTGATGCTGTGGCAGCTGCTGCGCCCGCGCCTACTGCATCCGCGCCCGCCTCGACGCCCACGCCTGCTGCGGCGCCCGCCTCCGAGGTTGCCCCCGCTGGCGGTGGTGGGCAGCTTGAGTTCAAGCTGCCCGACATTGGGGAAGGTGTCCACGAGGGTGAGATCGTGCGCTGGATAGTCCCCGAAGGGGCGGCGGTTTCCGAAGATGATCCGGTGGTCGAGGTCATGACTGATAAGGCGACAGTTGAAATCCCGGCGCCGGCAGCGGGCGCGATTGCGCGCCACATGGTTACTGAGGGTGAGATTGCCAAGGTTGGTGATGTGATCTTTGTGATTGCCACCAGCGGCACTGTTCCTGTTTCGACCACTCCTGTTTCGACCGTTCCTGCCGGGGGTGGAGCTGACTCAGTCGTAGCCCTGGCACCGACTGCCGTTGCCGCTCCGCCGGAGCCGGGCAAGAAGGTGCTGGCCGCACCTGCCACGCGTCGCCTAGCTCGAGAAATGGGCGTTGACCTGACGGCCCTTGTCGGTTCGGGTCCAAAGGGGCGCATCAAGCCCGAGGATGTGCGCGCCGCTGTGCCCTCGTCCACCGCTCCGTCCGCCGCTCCGTCCGCCGCTCCGTCCGCCATGCCGAAGCCGCTGCCAGATTTCCCACTAATCGCCGGTGCGCGTGAAGTTGAGAAAGTGCCCTTCCGCGGCATTCGTCGTAAGACGGCTGAAGCGATGGCGCGCTCGAAGTACACCGCACCGCACTTTTCGCTGATCGAGGAAGTCGATTGCACTGAGATGATTGCTGCGCGCAAGAATGCAAAAGAAGTTGGGATGCGTCACGACATCAAGGTAACTTTCATGCCGTACATCATGAAGGCCACCGCGATCGCGCTGCAGGAATTCCCGCAGCTCAATGCCGAGCTCGATGAAGAAGCTAACGAGATTCTGGTCAAGAAGTACATCAACCTAGGTATAGCGGTTGACACGCCGAATGGCCTAGTCGTTCCGGTTGTCAAAGATGTTCATCTAAAGGGAATTTTGCAACTTTCGGCTGAGCTCAATGACATTGCCGCTCGCGCGCGTGCGGCCAAGCTTTCGCCAGATGACTTCAAAGACAGCACCTTTACGCTATCGAATGCCGGCAATATCGGCGGCGTCTTTGCTACGCCCATCATTAACTTTCCGGAAGTAGCAATCATGGGTATTCACACCATGCGCAAGATGCCGCGCTGTGTCGGTGACGAGATCGTCGCGCGTGATGTGATGATGCTTTCGATCAGTATTGATCACCGTCTAGTCGACGGCGCGGATGGCGCGCGCTTTATGGTGAGAGTCCGTGAACTACTTGAAGATCCGGATTTGATGCTGCTCTAGATCGACGACGAGGCTTCGATGATCCGCCGTGCTGACCCAGGTACTTTTCATCTGCACCGTGTGCTGAGGGAAGACGGTTCAGGATTGCTCGACGGCGTTGATTTTGAGTTTTTGCCGCCGAAGGAGAAGCTGCTTGAGATTTACCGCGCAATGCTGACTACGCGCGTGCTTGATGAGCGAATGCTGAAGCTGCAGCGACAGGGCCGTGTGGCCTTTGTTGGGCTAGCCACCGGGCAGGAGGCGGCGATCCACGGGAGCGGTGCGGCCTTTGAAGCCGGCGACTGGGTTTGGTCGGCTTTGCGCGAGGGTGGGATTGCTGTGCAGCGTGGCATGCCAATCCGCGAGTACATTGCCCACATGTTCGGCAATGCCGAAGACACCGCGAAGGGGCGGGAGATGCCAAATCACTTCCAGTGCTCCGAGGTGAACTTCCCGTCTTGGTCGAGTGTGCTTGGAACCCAATTGCCGCACGCAGTGGGAGCGGCCATGGCAATGAAGCGCCGTGGAGAGCCGCATGTTTGCGCGGCCTATTCAGGCGATGGGGCGACTAGCTCCAACGGGTTCCACTGCGCCATGAATATGGCGGCCGTTTACAAGTCCCCAGTTGTGTTTGTTGTCGTGGATAACGGCTGGGCGATTTCCGTTCCCAGTTCCAAGCAGACGGCGGCGTCATCTTATGGCATCAAGGCTAAGGCTTATGGCATGCCAGGGATTGACGTCGATGGCAACGATGCCTTGGCCTGCTATGAGGCTGTTGCGCGCGCAACATCCCGTGCGCGAGCCGGCGAGGGTCCGACCTTGGTCAATCTACGGACCTATCGCATGGGGGGGCATAGTAGTTCGGATGATCCGACGCGCTATCGGGACGATGCCGAGGTCGAGCACTGGGAATCACGTGATCCACTGCCGCGACTTGAGGCCTATTTGAAGGCTCAGGGGCTGTATGCAGAGGCAGGCTGTGTGACTTGGCGCGACGACTTGATCGAGACTGTTGCCGAAGCCGTCAGCCATGCCGAATCAGTGGGCCCGCCGCCGGTGGAATCGTTAGTCGAAGACGTCTATGCCGAGCCGCCCAAGCACCTTCGGCGGCAAGTCGTCGAGGCGCTCCGCATCGTCGCTGAGAAGGGTCAGGCAGATGCGGTTGAAGGTAAGTTCCCGCTGTAAGAAGCAGCCTTGTAATTCCGCCGCGATTTGGTGGGTTTTTTGGGGCTCAGACCGCTCTATGTCACGGGCGTCGTTACACTATCGCGCGGTTGGAAAGCCTCATTCCAAAGGGGTTTCTGACTAGATCATCCGCTTCCCGTTAGCCATATTGCCCACCCGGGCCTGTGGCACGGGGCCCGTCCTCATAAAGACGATGAGCCTCTACCAGTTTCCGCGCTGGACCGATGTGATTCGCCCCTTGCTCGGGGTGACCGCACTGGGCGCGCCCGTCTACTTGGTGTTGTTGTTCTACTACGGTGCGTCGCCCAATACGCTCGCTGTGGGCTACGAGCCGACGCAGCCCGTACCGTTCAGCCATGCAGTGCACGCCGGCGAACTGGGCATGGATTGCCGCTACTGCCACAACACTGTCGACAAAGCGGCGCACGCGGCGATCCCGCCAATCGCAACTTGCCTTAACTGTCACGGCGATGGCGAGATTGGTAAGGGTCGAATCCACCTTGAGAGTGAAAAGCTCGCCCCGTTACGCGAAGCTGCTGAGGGCGGTGAGCCGCTTGCCTGGGTGCGTGTCCATGATCTCGCTGACTATGCGTATTTTAATCACTCGGCACACGTCAATAAGGGTGTGAGCTGCGTCGAGTGTCACGGCCGCGTCGATCAGATGGAAGTCGTGCGCCAGGTCGAGCCGCTGTCGATGGGGTGGTGCCTCGATTGTCACCGAGACCCGGCGCCGCGCCTACGCCCCCTCGATCAGATTACGAACTTGGGATGGGCGCCCGAAGACGGTCGCAGTCGCGAAGAAGTGGGTCGCGAGCTGATGGAGAAGTACAACGTTCATCCCAAGCAGGACTGCTCGACATGTCATCGCTAGAACGATCCGAGTCCACCCAGAAGTACTGGCGGAGCTTGAATGAGCTCGAGCAAACGCCCGAGTTTCAGGCGCTAGTCGAGACGGAGTTTCCGGGTGGCCCAGAGGAAGAATGGACTGAGTCATCACGTCGCCGCTTTCTGCAACTGATGGGGGCTTCATTGGCGCTCGGCTCGATGTCGAGTTGTCGTTGGCAGAAGGAGTACATCACTCCGATGGTAGATCGACCCGAAGACTGGGTCCCGGGCAAGCCACGACATTACGCCTCTATGATGCAGGTCGGTGGAGTGGCTGCAGGCGTGGTCGTGACAAGCTATGACGGTCGGCCGACCAAGGTGGAAGGTAGCCCGAAGCATCCTGCGGGCGCTGGCACCTCAACCTACGCTCAGGCTGCAACTCTTGAGCTCTGCGACCCTGATCGGAGTCAGGCTCCCTGCCAGATCATTGATGGGGCGGAAGTCGATGCGAGTTGGGAGGGTTTTGAGTCATTCCTCGTTGAACAGCTGTACGGACTCCGTGGAAGTGGCGGTGGCTTGGCAGTTATCGCGCAATCTGATTCGTCACCAGCTATGGCAGCGCTTCGGCGCCGATTCGAAGAGACCTACCCTGAAGCCACTTGGGTTGAGTGGGAAGCGTGGTCTCGAGACGAGGAGGCTAAGGCGTTGGCTTCACTATTTGGTGGCCCCACTCGCCCTACCTTTAAGGCGGAGGCCGCCGATATTCTGTTGACGCTCGATGACGATTTCCTCGAGTTGCATCCTGAGCACAAGAAGAACGCTCGAGGCTATGCTTCTCGCCGGAAGCCGGAAGAGAGGGCGATGAACCGCCACTATGCGGTAGAGCCGTCATTCTCGGTTACTGGGGTGGGAGCGGATCACCGCTTGCCCGTACGCGGATCTCAGGTGGCCGGCGTGTTGCTTGCGATCCAGGCAGAGCTTGCTGTGAATTATGGGGTTGGTTCGGCGCCCGCAAGCGTGCCAACGACAGGCCTCTTCGCTTCCGGGCCGGTCCAAGCTTTTGTTAAGGCTGTGGCGGGCGACCTGGCGACACACCGCGGCTCCTGCCTGGTCACGGCTGGCGTAAACCAGCCCGCAGAAGTTCATGCCACAGTTGTCGGTTTGAATATTGCATTAGGCAATCGTGGCAACACTGTGGAATACCATGCTGCAGATGGCATGACAGAGCCAGGCACCGAAGAGCTTTCGGCGCTGGTCGAGTCCATGCGCGATGGCGCTGTCGATACAGTCGTTTGCCTCGGAACTAACCCGGTATATGACAGCCCCGCTGATCTAGAGTTCACCTCTGCTTACAGTAGAGTTGCGAACCGCATTCATTACGGGCTCTACCGAGACGAAACCGCGATGGCGAGCACGTGGCACGTCAACGCTGCCCATTGGTTGGAAGCATGGGCCGACGGCCGGTCGTGGGACGGGACTCACACCTTTGCTCAGCCACTTATTGCTCCGCTATATGATGGGCGTGACCGTTACGCCTTCGTTGGTGGTTTAATCGGGCGCGGCGATATAGAGGCGCAGTCTTGGATTCAACAGCAGTTCAACGCTCTCTATGGGCCGGACGAACTGGCTTGGCGAAAGGCAATTCAGCGTGGCTTCCAGCCCGGCACGAGCTTTGTTAAAGCGGGCGCCCCGGGCGTGGCCCCAGCTTTGACCATGGACTCAGGTCAGTTAGAGCCGTGGGATGAGAGCATGCCATTGGAAGCGGTCTTCCGGTTGGACTCCAAAGTCTACGACGGTCGGTTTGCAAACCTAGGTTGGCTGCAGGAACTTCCAGATCCGCTGACTAAGTTGACTTGGGATAACGCGGCGGTCATCGGCGTGGGAACGGCGAACGCTCTCGGCCTGAAAGACCATGACCTCGTGGAGTTTGAACTCAATGGCCGTAAGCTCGAGCTTGCGGTTTACGTGATGCCTGGCCAGGCGCCGGGAACCGTAGGCCTTCCTATCGGCTACGGCCGGACTACTTGTGGCCACGTCGCCGGCTTGGCTGCTGATGAGATCGATCCGGTTGGGTTTGATACCTACAAACTGCGGACTACCGACGCGATGGCATTTGGTCAGGGTATGACGGTGGACCGTGAGAAAAAGGGCTTCTATCAGCTGGTATCGACTCAGGATCACCATGTGATCGATACGACCGGCATGGACGGGCGGGCTGACCGGATCGGCGATTTGGTTCGGAGCGGAACCCTTGAAGAATGGCGCGATCATCCCGACTTCGCTCAACACCGCGTTCACCATCCGCCGCTCAAGTCGACCTGGAAGGAGCACGAGTACAGCGATTACAAGTGGGGCATGGCAGTCGACTTGAGTGCTTGCAATGGGTGTGGCGCTTGCACGGTGGCCTGTAACGCGGAAAACAACGTCCCGATTGTTGGTAAAGACCAAGTTTTCAAGGGGCGTGAGATGACGTGGATGCGCATGGACCGCTACTTCACGGGGGATCCTGAGAACCCTCAGGTAGTGAGCCAACCCGTCAGTTGCATGCACTGCGAGAATGCTCCTTGCGAACAGGTGTGCCCGGTTGCCGCAACAGTCCATAGCAGTGAAGGCACCAATGACATGGTTTACAACCGTTGCATTGGCACGCGTTATTGCAGCAATAACTGCCCCTACAAAGTGCGCCGATTCAACTTCCTGAACTGGAACGAAGACCTCCAGGAAGAGGATGGCGAAGTTCGCAAGCTTTCAATGAACCCAGAGGTCACCGTGCGTGTCCGGGGCGTCATGGAAAAGTGCTCCTATTGCATTCAGCGGATTTCTGCGGCCCGAATTGAGCGTCACAGTAAAGGGGAGCGCATCCAGGACGGCGATGTCGTTTCGGCTTGTCAAGATGTCTGTCCATCTGAGGCCATCTACTTTGGCGACCTAAATGACGAGAGCTCTGCTGTTCGCAAGAAGCACGATAACGATCGTGCCTACGCGATGCTCCCCGAGCTAAACAATAAGCCGCGCACGGTTTACCTCGCGGCGATTCGTAACCTGCATCCGGATCTTGCTCCTGCTTATGAGCCGCATGGCGGCCATGGCGGCCATGGCGGCGATGGTCACCACAGTGATGGCCACAGTGACGATTCCGGCAAGGAGGTCGAGCATGTCTAACGGCGAAATCGCGTCTGCCGAACTCGACAACATAATTGACCCGCCGGCCCTCGTGCAGGGTAAGGCCGATTTGGCAACGATTACCGAGACGGTCAGCCGTGTCGCCGAGCACAAGCCGCCAAAGGCTTGGTACATCGGCTTCGCTATGGCGTTGGGCGTGCTTGGCATGCTTGGCATGGCGGTGCTTTATCTCATCGCAACTGGCGTCGGCGTTTGGGGCAATAATCAGCCGGTGGCTTGGGGTTGGCCGATCGTCAACTTCGTGTTCTGGGTCGGCATTGGCCATGCTGGGACGCTGATCTCAGCGGTGCTGTATTTGTTTCGCCAAGGCTGGCGTACGGGCATCAACCGGTTCTCTGAGGCGATGACCATCTTCGCCGTCATCTGTGCGGGCCTTTTTCCGGCAATCCACGTGGGTCGGATCTGGGTCATCTACTGGGTGTTTCCGATTCCCAACCAGATGGCGATGTGGCCACAGTTCCGTTCGCCGCTGCTTTGGGATGTGTTTGCAGTTTCGACCTACTTCACGGTCTCGTTACTGTTCTGGTACATGGGCCTCGTGCCAGATCTCGCGACGCTGCGAGATCGGTCGAAGACCAAAATCCGCCGCTTGATGTATGGCATCTTCGCGCTGGGCTGGACTGGCGCCAATCGTCAGTGGCACCGCTACGAGCGGGCCTACTTGCTACTTGCTGCTCTAGCTACGCCCCTCGTACTCTCAGTGCACTCGGTTGTGTCCTTTGACTTCGCGGTATCGCAACTGCCTGGCTGGCATACAACGATCTTCCCGCCGTACTTCGTGGCGGGCGCTATTTTCTCAGGCTTTGCCATGGTGGTCACGCTGGCGGTCCCCGCGCGTGCTTTGTTTGGTTTACGCGATCTAATCACGCTCCGCCACCTCGAGTTGATGAACAAGGTCATCATGGCGACTGGTATGTTGGTCGGCTATGCCTACGCGATGGAGTTCTTCATGGCGTGGTACTCGGGCAATAAATACGAGGGTTTCGCTTTCGTAAACCGAGCCTTCGGCCCTTACGCCTGGGCGTACTGGATCATGGTCACTTGCAATGTGATCACGCCGCAGATTTACTGGTTCAAGAAGGCGCGGCGCAGTATTCCGATCATGTTTGTTGTGTCGATTTTTGTGAATATCGGCATGTGGTTCGAGCGATTCGTCATCACGGTCACTTCGCTAAATCGTGACTTTTTGCCGTCGAGTTGGAACTACTTTTCGCCGACGGTTATCGACTGGGCCACGCTGATTGGCAGTTTTGGCCTATTCTTCACCCTGTTCTTGCTCTTCTGCCGGTTCCTTCCGCAGGTTGCGATCGCTGAAGTCAAGACGCAGACCCCGCACGCCCACAGCCACTCGGCTCACTAGGAGGTTCGGGAGATGAGCAACAACACTAAGCAGTTCGCAGTCCTTGCTGAGTACGAAACGGTCGACGAGATTCTTTCGGCGGCCGTAAAGGTTCGTGATGCAGGTTACGCCAAGTGGGATTGCTACACCCCGATGCCTGTTCACGGCTTGGACGATGCGATGGGGGTTGAGCAGACTCGTTTGCCGTGGTTCACCCTTTGCGCTGGCATTACCGGAGGATCTTTAGGTGTGTTGATGCAGTGGTGGATGAACGCGGTGGACTACCCGTTCATCACATCGGGTAAGCCAGACTGGTCACTGCCGGCGAACATACCGATCGTCTTTGAGTTGACGATTTTGTTTTCGGCCCTGACCACTTTCTTTGCGATGTGGATTATGAACAACTTGCCTCGGTGGTATAGCCCACTGAGCCGAGTGAAGCGATTCGCGCGCGCGACCGATGACCGCTTTTTTCTCGCGATCGAAACTGCTGACCCTCTATTTGATGCTTCAGCGACCGAATCACTATTGCGTGAAACGGGAGCTCATGCGATCGAGTCGGTTGAGGATCCTGATGAGTCACCTACTCCTCCGATCTGGCTCAAGCATTCGCTGCTGATCGCGGGGACGGGCCTGCTAATCCCCTTGATGATCATCGCCTATGCGCGTTTCAATACGCAGGAAGCCCCGCGCGTGCACTTAGTGCCCGATATGGACTTCCAGGAGAAATACAAGGCGCAGAACCCAAGTCCTCTTTTTGAAGACGGGCGTGCAGCGCGCGCGCAGTTGGCTGGCACCTTCGCTTTCGAGGACGACCACCTCATACTTGAAGATCCGGGCTATTACACAGGCAAGGATGAGGGTGGTGACTACCTCGCTGAGGTGCCCATTGAGGTTACACGTGAGTTCCTTGAGCGCGGTCGCCAGCGATATGCGATTAACTGTGCGGTTTGCCACGGTTACGACGGCGTTGGTGATGGCACGGTTAACCAGCGTGCGCAGTCGCTACAAACCGCCGGATGGATTCCACCATCGAACTTGCATCAGGCCTATATTGCGGCGCAGCCCAAGGGCCAGCTTTTTGAGTCGATCACGATGGGCATTCGCAATATGCCGGGCTACAAATCGGCTATCACTACGGAAGATCGTTGGGCGATTGTCGCGTACCTCGAGGCGCTGCAGGGTACTCAGGAAGCTGGTGCGCGCCAGCTCTGGGGCGCCGCTCCGTCTGTCGAAGAGGTGAGCCCGAGCGACGAAGACCCACTCGTTGCCAAGGGTCGCGAGCTGCATACCACTAAGACCTGCATTGCTTGTCACTCGCTTGACGGCACGACGCTAGTTAGTGGCTCATTTCTCGGCCTTGCTGGGAGTGAGCGTAAGCTCACGGACGGAACGGCCGTTGTTGCGGATGAAGCCTACCTGCACGAGTCGATTATGGATCCCAATGCCAAAATCGTCGAAGGCTATGTGCCTGGCCTAATGGTCATCCCACCGATCTCTGACGACGAACGCGAAGCGCTTGTCGCCTTCATCCTGTCGCTGAAGCAGTAAGGAGTCCACGCGATGAATACCCCTGAAGTCGTCCGCGAGCCAATCCTGGCTTCCGATACTGCGGCTCGCGTGTCGCGCGTCGGCCTCGCTATCGGCGTGCTTGGCCTTCTCCTTGCTTTAGCTCTAGGCGCCTCGAAAGGCGATGGCATGCGCCATTTTTTCTGGGCTTACTTGGTAGCCTTTGCCTACGTTTTCACCCTGACGCTGGGTGGGATGTTTTTCACGCTTATTCAGCATGCGACAGGCGCGAAGTGGTCGGTCAGCGTACGTCGCCTCGGCGAATTCGCGATGAATACCGTGCCGCTGCTGATGGTGATGGCCCTGCCTTTCCTATACCCACTGTTCACTCACAGTGGCGTAGACGAGTACGGCGGGCTCCTGTGGCCGTGGATTCACGCGCACGGTGAGCATGCCGAGTTGGTTGAGCATAAGTCACCTTTCCTGAACACGCCGTTCTTTTTGGGCCATATGGTGTTCTACTTCGCGGTGTGGATGGTGATCTCGCGCTTCTTTATGAAGCGTTCTTTGATGCAGGACGCCGACCGCGATTTGAGCTATCCGCACACGGTAAAGATGCGGAAATTGTCGGCGCCGTCGATTATCGCCTTTGCTCTAACGCTCAGTTTTGCCGCTTTTGACTGGCTGATGTCGACCGACCCGATTTGGTTTTCCACCATTTTCGGCGTCTATATTTTTGCTGGTTGCGTTTTGGCCATTCATTCTTGGATCGTCTTGAGTAGTGTTTTCCTGCAAAAGCGCGGGTACTTGAAAGGGTTCGTAAATACCGAGCACTATCACGATCTTGGCAAGTTCATGCTGGCGTTTACGATCTTCTGGGCCTACATCGCATATAGCCAGTTCATGTTGATCTGGTACGCGAATATCCCGGAGGAAACCGGCTGGTTCCAACACCGCATCACGCCGGCATGGGAGAGTTGGTCGTACGCACTAATTCTCACCAACTTTGCAGTGCCGTTCTTCGGCATCCTGTCTCGTCATGTCAAGCGCAACAAGGCCGCGCTTGCCTTTTGGGCGGCATATATCCTAGTTGTGCATTTTATCGATCTGTACTGGGTCGTAATGCCGAACATGGATCCACATAACAACCCCTTCAGTTTGATGGATGTCAGCCTCCTGGTTGGCATGGTCGGGTTATTTGTCTGGGCCTACGCTCGACAAGCAACCAAGAGCTCAATTCTTGCTTACGGCGATCCGAAGTTGAAGGATTGCCTTGCCCACGTCAATTTCTAAGGAGTTCAATCTATGGCATGTGAAGAAGACAAGATCCCGATTGCTCCGCTCGCGACCATTACGCTGGTCGGCCTACACGTTTGCTTAGTCGTGGCTTTTGGCGTGGGCGCTTTGCTTGGCATGGTCGAGCGTGAAGAAGAGGCTCAGCGCGCGCAAGGACTGAATAGCCCTTACGCTGCATCGATGACCGAACAGAAGGCCAACGTCCAGAGTGGCGCGGAAGGGGGCATGTCCATCGACCGTGCGATAGATCGCATCATCCGTAAGCAGGACACTGAGTAGTCGATGTACGCTCGCTGCCTTTCTGCCTCGTTACTTGCCGCCCTCGGGCTGTCAGTGGGGGCGGGTATGGCGGCTGCGCAAACGCCGACTCCGCTGCCTATTCCAGAGGAGCTTCGGAGCAAGCTCGACAACCAGGTAGGGATCGAGGAGAAGCTTGGAGACCGTATTCCCCTTGACCTGAATTTCCGAACTCCAGAGGGGGCGGGCGTCACCTTGGGAGATTACTTCCTGGGCGATGGTCGGCCGGTGGTGCTTACTTTCAACTACGCCGATTGTCCGTCGCTTTGTATCACTCAGCTCGACGGTTTGGCGCAAACCATGGCCGACGTGAAGGGTTGGTCGCTGGGCGACAACTACCGGGTAATCACGATCGGACTCGACCCGACCGAAACTCCCGAGCGCACAGCTGCAGTGCGTGACCGCATGGCGGGGTTCTATGCCCCACTGTCTGAGTCGCCCACCGAGTGGGCGTTTCTCACTGGCTCTGCCGAAGATGTGCAGGCCGTCGCGGACGCCGTTGGCTTCCGCTATACCTACGACGAATCGTCTGGCCAGTATCTGCACGGCGCCTCGCTGATGTTGATCACGCCGGATGGCCGAGTGGCTCGCTATCTCAGCGGTCTACGCTTTCCAGGCCAGACCTTCCGCTTGGCGTTAGCTGAAACTGCGGATGGTTCGCTTCGCTCTACTACCGATAAGGTCCTCTTGTTCTGTTTCGCCTTCGATCCGACGGGGAACAGTTACGTGCTCGCTGCGTGGAACTTCACGCGGCTCTTCCTCGCAGTATTTGCACTGGCCCTCGGTGCCTGGTTGCTGCGAATGTTCCGCCAGGGTCGTCGACCCTCTGCGCTTGAAGCATGATCCATCTCGTGCCGAACCTGCTCGCTATCTTGCAGAGCCCCTCGGAGCAAACTCCTGAGGGTAGCCTGTTCTTCCCCCCGAAGGCTTCGAACTTCGCTGCGGAAGCTGACTGGCTATACAACTTCATTTTCTGGGTTTCCGTCGTTGCGTTCTTCCTAATAATCGCAGCGACAGCCTACTTGGTGATGCGCTATCGGAAGGGCGTTTCGCCAGAGCCTCAGCCTAGCCCGAGTCATAGCGCCAAACTGGAGGTCATTTGGTCGGTCATCCCGTCGATCTTTATGGTGGTCATGTTCTGGAAGGGGTTCGAGCTTTTTGTTGACTACCGCAAGGTGCCAGCTGGCGCGTATCAGATTCAGGTTACTGGGGTAAAGTGGAACTGGAGTTTCCGCTATCCGACAGGCGCGGAGACGTCTGATTTGCATGTGCCAATGGGCGAGCCTGTTGAACTGCTCATTACGTCCAAGGACGTGTTACACAGCGTATTTATTCCTGCGTTTCGCGTTAAGCAGGATGC
>JAKVCF010000019.1:16847-24493 GCA_022447335.1 Planctomycetota bacterium
GGTTCCGGGGAGGTACACCAACCTGTGGTTTGAGGCGACTATGCCGGGTACCTATCCGATGTACTGCACCGAGTATTGCGGCACTTCACACTCAGCGATGGGTAATTTAGTTGTGGTGCATGAGACTCGGGAAGAATTCGACGAATGGCTTGCCGGCGCACTCAATCCATATGAAGGCCTCGAGGATGCTGACGCGGGCGCTCTTGTATGGAAGCGGAAGGGTTGTGCGACATGCCATACGAACGATGGCTCCAGTCTCGTGGGCCCGAGCTTCAAGGGCCTTTGGGGCAAGACTCAAGAGTTCGATGATGGGACCACAGCTGAGGTGGATGAGAATTACATCCTTGAGTCGATCACGATGCCTGCGGCCAAGGTCGAGAAAGGCTATCCGAATGTGATGGTCGCCAACGGTGGCCAAAACCTCTCCGACGATGAGCGCAGTTTCCTCGTCGAGTACATCAAGACCCTCGCCAACTAGCCTCTGGACTGAATACGGAGAAGTGAGATGACGAACACGACTCCTTATGTCCACTACCTGAACCACGAAAAGGGCTTCAAGTCCTGGTTCTGGACGCTCGACCACAAGCGCCTTGGCGTGATGTACATGTGGTCGGTTATTGCCGCCTTCCTTATGGGGGGCATTTTTGCGCTAATGGTTCGCATGGAGCTCATGTAGCCGAACGCTATTGCCGGTGGCGCGGCTCTGGAAGGTTTAAGCGAGAAGCTCAGTCCGCCCGATCTGTATAACCATTTCTTCACGCTCCACGGGGCGATCATGGTTTTCCTAGTGATCATTCCCGGCATCCCTGCCGCGCTAGGAAACTTTGCGTTGCCGATGATGCTGGGGGCCAAGGATGTGGCCTATCCCAAGCTGAATCGTTTCAGTTACCACCTCTGGTTAACGGGCGCACTTTTCTTCGTGATTGCGCTGCTCACGAAAGGTCTCGATACAGGTTGGACTTTCTACGCGCCGTACTCGACGAGCCACAGTGATTCCGCAGTTATTTGGGCGACTATGGGCGCCTTTATCCTTGGCTTCAGCTCGATCTTCACTGGCCTTAACATGCTCGTTACGGTCCATAAGATGCGGCCGGATGGGATGACTTGGTTCAGGATGCCTTTGTTCATATGGGCAATTTATGCAACCGCAGTCATCCAGATTCTTGCGACGCCGGTAATTGGCATTGCGCTGTTGATGCTCACAATTGAGCGCGCGTTGGGCGTGGGTATTTTTGATCCTGCTTTGGGTGGTGACCCAGTGCTTTTCGAGCACATCTTCTGGTTTTATAGCCACCCCGCTGTTTACGTCATGGTATTGCCGGCGATGGGCGTAGTCTCCGAGTTAATCTCAAACTTCAGCCGCAAGCCAATTTTTGGCTACAGGTCGATCGCCTTCTCATCGGTCGCTATCGCGATTTTCTCTTTTATCGTCTGGGGTCACCACATGTTCGTGTCGGGCCAGTCCGACATTGTCAATGTAGTTTTTTCGGCACTAACTTTCTCGGTGGCGGTTCCTTCTGCGATTAAGGTTTTCAACTGGGTTGCCACTCTCTACAAGGGGTCGATCAGCCTGGACACGCCGATGTGGTACGCGTTAGCAGTGATCTGGCTGTTTGGCATTGGCGGCTTGACCGGCCTTTGGCTCGGCACGCTTGGTACCGACATCCACCTCCACGACACCTATTTCGTCGTCGCTCACTTTCACTTCGTGATGGTAGGCTCGGCAATTTTTGCCTTCATCGGCGGCATCTTTTATTGGTGGCCGAAAATGTTTGGTGTTATGTACAACGAATGTGTGGCCAAGCTTGGCTGCTTCCTCGCCTTCGCTGGCTTTAACATTACTTTTCTTCCGCAGTTTGTGGCCGGCTCCAAGGGTATGCCGCGCCGCTACTTCGATTACGCCCCGGAGTTCGCTAGCTACAATTACTGGTCTTCGATTGGAGCTATGGTGCTTGGGGTTGGTTTGTCGATAGCCCTCTACTCGCTAGTTCGTTCTTTGATGGGCGAGAGGAAGGTGGCTCCGGCTAACCCGTGGGGTGCGGTTACTCTGGACTGGCAGTGCACTTCGCCGCCACCACCACATAACTTCGATCACGCTCCGCCGGTCGAGGGCCCCTACGATCACGAACTTGTTCGCTGGAAAGAGTCACTTAATGGTTACGAACCCGTCGATCCAGTTGACGGCGACCCGAATCTCGCACGCATGGGCTCGGCCAAGACGGTCTGATCCACTGCTTATATCCTTTGTAAACGGTCCGCGCGCATCATGACGACAGCCTCTGCCGACGCTCACGGTCACCACGGTGATCACGGGCACGACCACCCGGAGCACCTCGCCCACCATTTCGACACGCTTGAGCAGCAGTTTGATAGCTGCAAGCTCGGCATGTGGGCGTTCTTGCTGACAGAAGTCCTATTCTTTTCCGGTCTATTTGTGGCTTATGCCACGCTGCGCGCCAATAACCCTGAGATCTTCAGTCTGGCGGCTAGCTTCCTTGACACCAAGTGGGGGGCTATCAACACGGTCGTTCTTCTAATCAGCTCTTTCACGGCTGCCATGTCTGTACGTAATGCCCAGCTTGGGGAGACCTCCAAACTGAAAGCTAACCTGATCATCACACTGTTGTGTGCAGGCGCTTTTATGGGCATTAAGTATGTCGAGTATTCGCACAAGTGGCATGCGGGCCTACTGCCTCCGGGGCTTGAGAACTCGATGTTCAATCCGGAGAACCCGTGGGTTCCCGAAGCGGCCCACCACGATATTGACTACCTGAAGCTTCAGGCTGAGGTCAACGTGATGACTCCAGAAGAGCGAGTTCATACCATGACCACGCTCGGCCGCTTCTTCGGGGTGTACTTCTTTCTGACAGGCCTCCATGGCGTGCACGTTCTGATCGGCATAGGAGTCATCACTTGGGTTTTGTTCCGCGCCAACAGGGGAGAGTTTGGGCCAGATAATTTCACGGCGGTTGATCTCACCGCCCTGTACTGGCACTTGGTCGACTTGGTATGGATCTTCCTGTTTCCGCTCCTCTACTTGATCGCCTGATTGGAAAATCGCTATGACTGCACAAGCACACGATTCCCACGACGATCACCACGGGCTCGGCCATGTTTTGCCGGTAAAGATGCTGGCGGGCGTGCTCGGCGCTCTACTATTTCTGACTCTCGTCACCGTTATTACGGGATCAACTTATCTATACGGCTTTGACCTCGCAATCGCAATGGTCATCGCTACGACCAAGGCCACCTTGGTCTGTGCGATTTTCATGCACTTGAGGTGGGATAAGGGTTTCCACACCTTTGCTTTCATTGGATCCGTTCTGTTCGTCGGGGTCTTCCTGGCCTATACATTGACGGATACCAAGCAGTATCAGGGCGACATCCGGGCCTACTCAATTGACGAGACCGCAAATTCAGCTTTTGCCGCCCCACTGCAGGACCCGATTCCGCATGCGCACGATGGCGATGATCATTCAGGCGAAGAGGCTGTCGACCACTAGCCCTTCGCGCTGGCGATGAATGCGCCGACTAGCTCCGAGCGTTCGCGCCAGCTTCCAGCTGGCACGGGCGCTCTGGGCCTTTTCTGGCTGCTCCTCTCGTTGGGCATGCTTTTTTTGACCACCCTTGTCGCTTTCTGGGTGGTGCGCGGGGGAATCGAGCTTAGCCAGTTGGATCCGCTTCCATCGGGTTTGCCGCCCGGAGTCTGGGTTGGCACCGTCATGCTGATCGTGCTGTCGGTGATGTCTGAACTTGCGGCGCGCAAGTTGCAGGCAGGCCTCGGGCTACTGCGTCTGAGCGTAGCGTTATCGCTAGCTTTCCTCGGTCTGCAGGCTTGGAATTGGATCGATCTCACGGCGGCTGGCTTTGGCGCCGCTTCGGGCCTGTACTCCTTCAGCTTTTTTACGCTGACCGGATTGCATGCGGCGCACATGATCGGCGGCGTGATTTATCATTTTCATGCGCTTAAACATTCAGATGATGCAGGCAAGCGTCGTGCTGCGGCTACGTACTGGCACTTTCTCTTTTTGTGCTGGTTATTGATCGTCGGAACTGTGCATGGCACAGCGACTGAGTCCGGCCCGCTGTGGGTGGGCCGCGCTTTCTATGGCTTAGCTTGGGGCGCATTGATGGGCGGCATCTTATGTTGGCTACGCACTGTGCAGCTGATCTGGGTAAAGGATGGCCCAATGTTTGGGCTACTCGGTATCTGCCCGCTATTTTCAATGGTTTTTGGTTGGGTGCGGTTTCAGGAGCACGACAACTTACGGGTGATGATTGCCTGGCAAGTGTGCATTGCGGCCGGCATGCTGGGCTGGATCATGAGCGCTTCGCTGCTTGTGTTCTAAGTTCTCTGCCGATGCTGTTGAATCGCTTTGAACGCCTAATCGTCAATCAGCCTTTGCGGCCGTTGACCCAGCGCTGGATCGAAGCGCCACCTCTGAGGCGTTTAGGTGCAAAATTGCGCGGCAAGCAAGTACTAGAGATTGGCTGTGGGCAGGGGGAAGGTCAGCGCATTTTGCGACACGACTTTGGTGCACGGTGTGTGGTTGGCTGCGATTTGGATGGGCGGCAGCTGCGTCGCGCGCGACGGCGACGATTTGCAGATGAGCAACTGCAATGGATCCAGGCGGATGCGGAGGCTCTGCCTTTTGCGTCGGAAGGATTCGATGCCGTAGTCAGTTTCAATGCGCTACACCATGTCCCTAATTGGGATGCCGCGTTGATGGAAGCGCGGCGTGTACTGCGGCCGGGCGGACAGCTACTGCTTCTCGAAACGATGCGTGGCTTCTTAGAGTTTCCGCCCATGCGCCGGCTGATGGAGCATCCGCGCGAGGGGCGCTTTGATGCTGATCAGTTGTGTCATGCTGTGCAAGAAGCAGGCTTCGAGTTGCGCGGCACGCGCAGCATTCCAAGCTGCTTTCTTTGGCTTGTCGCGGAGTTGCGATTATGAACCCGCGAGTCTCAGTGCTGATGGCAGCGCGTGATGCTGCGGGCACGATCGAGGCTTCCTTACGATCGCTTCAGAGGCAGAGCCTAAGTGATTGGGAAGTGCTTGTAGTGGACGACGGTTCACAGGATGACACCGCCAGTCGGGTTCAGGCGTTAGTCACGCAGGATCCGCGCATTCGTCTACTACGTACGTCTGCGAAGGGAGTTGTTGCTGCTCGCAATCTTGCAGCTGAGGAGGCAAGGGGTGAGGCGGTTGCGATTCTCGATGCCGACGATTTGGCGCATCGTCTGCGGCTGCAGTTGCAATGGGATCAGCTGCAGCGCCAAGGAGGTGGGGTGGTTAGTTGTTTCGCACGCTATTTCCGCAGTGAAGCAGTTGGCCCCGGGCTTGAGCGTTATCAGCAATGGTTGCGGCGGCAGGATGATGGCGCAGCCGTGCAGCGTGCTCGATTCATCGAAATGCCCTATGCACATTCTGCATTGATGCTGTCGTATGGATTAGGAGAGTCTGTGGGCTGGTATCAGGATTACGGTTGGCCCGAGGACTACGATCTTGCGTTGCGTTTAGCCGCGAGCGGATCTTCACATGGTGTGGTGCCGCGTATACTGGTGGCTTGGCGTGTGCGGGAGGGGTCAGCCTCGCGTACCGAGCCGCGTTATTCGCTATCCGCCTTTACCCGCTGCCGCGCCGCCGCACTTGCTCGCGACTACCTAACTGCGGAAAACCCTTGGTTGCTATGGGGCCATGGCGCAACAGGTAAGGCCCTGAGGCAGGCGCTTGCTAGCCACGGTTATAGTCCAACGGCCATTCTTGAAGTTGACTCACGCAAGATAGGCCAGCGCATCGAAGGGATTCCGGTAATCAATGCCCTTTCATGGCTGAACGAAGATGATGCAGATCATCAGCTAGTCGTTTCGGTTTCCGGATCGATCGCGCGGCAGAAGATTCGAGAATCTCTCGCTTCAACAGGGCGCATTGAGGGCGAGGGGTTCTTCTTCGCAGCCTGACAGTTCTAAGGTGATATAAAAAAGAAACGCCTCACCCTTTCCGGGCAAGGCGTTTCTAGATGTTGCAGAGACCGTCTATCTGCGGTGATAGACGGGCCTTTTACTTACAGCGTAACGACTGAATTAACGTCGGTCAGGCTGTACAGATTCGCGCTCGAGTCAAAGCCGATTGCGACGAAGTAAAGAGTGGTGCCACCCGGAAGGTTTGGCAAGTTGAAGGTCGAGGTCGAGCCCATGCCCGCGGTTAGGCTCCCCGAGAACTGGCCAGGGATCCCGCCACGTGTTTTCGAGTAAGCAATGTCCGCGGTGAGTCCGAGATCGCGTCCGTCTGGAGCGGTAAGGGATCCTGTCGACAGCGAGGCAAGCAGGCCAAAGAATTGACCATCTTCGGAAGCGCCAAAGTTTGATGCTTCGAAGCTGACCGGGGATCCGGCCGAGAAAGTGCCTATAGCTTCAACCGACTGAACGCGGAGGCCGCCGGCATAGCACTCGTTGCTTCCATTCGCGTCATCTAGAAGGCTGATGACAAAGTTGTTGTAAGTTTCGTTGTAGGCGAGTTCAGCGTAGTCGACGTCATTGCCGGTGATGGCTGCTTCTAGCATGGGGCCAAAAGTCATACCACCATCGCGTGAAGCGACGGCCTGCACGTTTTCTGGGAAGCCCCCGGCGGATCCAGATACGACAACGTAGTCACCACCACCATTAACGGCGGGGAAGCCTGCGCCACCGGACGAAATCGGGAACTCGGTGAACGAGAGTGAGCCGCTTGAGCTGTCTGCGCTGGCGACGTAGGAATTGTCCGATCCGCTGCGGTTGTCTTCCCAGGCAACGATGATTACATCACCATTCATTAAAACATCCGGGTTGTCGACGTCTGTGCTCCCGTCAAACGGGTAGTTGCCGACAGGGACGTCAGTCATAGCAACTCCAGCTTGAATGACCGTAGCCCAAAGCTCGTCGTTGCTCCCGTTGATGCCATCGACATCCCAGGCAACTGCGACGGTATCACCATCAGCGTGCATGGATAGGCCATAAGGAGAGTCGCCACCAAGTGACTGGACTGTTGGGGAGATTAGCTGGTCTTGGACAGTGAAGGACCCGGTCGCCAGGTCGTATTGGCTGTAGTAAGTCTGATTGACTCCACTCGCATCGTGCAGGAAAGAGATGTGCACCGTGTTGCCTTCGACGTCTACCTGAATAGCATCCGTATCACCAGCTCCATTGAAGGATGTGGCGGAAATGGCAGAGGAAAGGGTGCCACCGGCCATGGTGACCAGATAGAGTTCTTCGTCGCCGTTATCGGTGGCGATTAGGATGGCGCCATTGTCGCCATCAACGTCGAAGGAGAATTCACGTACCGGATTGGCGCCTGAAGGATAACCTTTGTCGACTTCCACGTTAGCTGCCCAAGTGGCTCCACCATCTGTTGAGTAGGTGAAGTACAAGTCATCATTTGTGCTGTTGCGCTCATCGCGCCAGCAGGCATAGATGTTGCCGTTGCCGATGTGAAGAGTTTCACGACCGTCGAGGAAGTTGACAGTTGTGCCTGTTTTGTCGTCGATGCGAACTGGAGCGCTCCATTCAATGCCGCGACCATCCGAAGTGGTTACGAACAGACCTTCGGTCGCTTGGTCTTGATAGAGAATGGCGCTCAGGTCGCCGTTGGAGGCGACGTCTGGGAACTC
>JAKVCF010000190.1 GCA_022447335.1 Planctomycetota bacterium
TCCGGTTTCTCCCGGAATTCACGTGTGACCTGAACTGCCCGAACCATTCCTTCCCCTTCGATCTCGGCGAACACGCTTCCGGCGATCAGGGATTCCGGAATATTGTCCACGGTCACCACCTGCGAATCTTCGGCGACCCAGGCAAGGACCGCGGTTGCTTGACCACAGACGGCGTACACCTCAACACGGCTGGCAATCAACTGGTCGCGACCGCTTCCGCACAAGCACTGCGCGAAGCCCTCGAGCGACGCACTGCGCGACAGAAAGCAGCTAACGAACTCGACCCCGCAGGCGACTAAGAGTCTGCCGGGCGCGGGACGGCGCCCACGCGCTCGCCAGGGTGCATGTCAAAACCAACCGGTGCGGCCAAGCGCAAGGTCCAACCGTACTCAGCAATACGCGGGTCGTACCAAAGGCGGGCCGGAAGCTCAATCAGGCCCGGCGAAGTGGCAAGTACACGCGCCTCTGCAGTTTCGGCTCCGCGGCGCAGTTGGATGCGATCGCCGACCGCTACCGCTGACACGTAATCTTCGGGCACGTAGACCAGCACACCACGCGCCGTCGGCATCTCCAGGCGAAGCAATTCTTGTGCGGCGAGCACCTGCTCCCCGGGGTTGGCCATCAAGCTAGCAATGCGACCGGAGCGCGGTGCGCGCACCAGCAATCCACCAACACGCGCTTCCAGAGCCGCGATGCGCGTCCGCTGCACAGCGAGCGCAGCCTCGTGCCCAGCAAGCCTTTCCAGGATGCGCGGCTCAAGAATGGCACGCTCAGGAAGACCCGGCGCGATGGCTTCGAACTCTTCGCGCCAGGCACGTGTGTCGACAACCGCAGCTAAAACGCGATCTTCCACCTCACGCGCCGCCGCCGCCTTACCTTCAGCCTGCGCCAGTTCCGCGCGCAGGTCCTTCACCTCGGCTTCGGAGCCTACCGCCTGATCCAATAAGCCTTGCGCGCGGGTCAGCCGAACCTGCACGCGCTCTCGATCCAAATCGGCATCGACGCGAGCTAACGTGGCTTCAAGAGCATCGATTTGTGCACCCTGTTCTTCGACACGAAAGGAGCGTAGACGACGGGCTCGATCAAACTCTGCTCCCTGCTCTGCAGACAGGCGCTCATCGGCGATCTCCTGGCGCCGCTGAGCATCAACGAGGACAAAGCTTGCACGGGCAGCACTGAGATCGGCCTCAAGTCTTACAAGTTCCGCACGCGCCTCGATCAAACCAGCATCCAACGCCAGACTATTCAACGCAACGAGGACTTGGCCTGAACGCACATCATCGAAAAGATCCACAAAGACCTCATCGATTTGGCCGTCCTCAGGCGCCGCCACCAACACCTCGTCACCCAAACCAAAGCCGACCAACGGACTAGGCTTCGGCGCTTGCATCCAAAGAACCGCAATCAAAGCCCAGCCTCCCAGCCAGACCACAAAAGGCAGGATGTGCAGGCGTAATTCGCGTAGGTATTCGCGTAGCGGCGTCTTGATTGGGCGTAGATCGTTCATTTAGATCTCCGCGAGCTCGTCCTGCATGACTAGCGAAACGTCATCGACTCGCCCCAGCTCGCGCATAGCCGAAATCAGCTCCTCGCTGCGCCGACGATCACGCATTCGAACTTGGAAGATGAACTCAGTCATCTCGTTACCCTGGCGCACTGAGAGTGATTGGAAACGACGGCAGAAGCGTCGCATAACTGGATGGAAGCCACCACGCTCGGCATCCGGACCCAAGACACGGAAGCTTAGGTGGCCATCGAAAAAGCCTCGCGTCCCAAACCTAATCCACGCCAGGTAAAGAGTAGCAACCAACAAAATGACAGTCGCCACAATGGCTGCCGCAAAACGACCACTGCCGATCGCTAGCCCGAGCACAAGAGTGTAGAAGACAAAGACCGTATCGCGCGTATCCTTGAGGACATTGCGGAAACGAATAATTGCAAGCGCACCGATCAATCCAAAAGCAGTCACAATGCTGTCGCCGATTACGTGCATGACCAGCGAAACAATCATCATCAGCAGCACTAGACTCTGCGTGAAGGAGCGCGCATAGGACAGCCCTGAGTGCGTGCGCTGGTAGACCCACGCCACCATCTGACCCAACACGAAAGCTAAGGTCAGCGACAGGAGTAACCCACGCAGCTCCGAGTCAGGGAGCTCGCTCTGCCAACCGAACAGGTTCTCGAGGGTATCCACAGGGTCGAGGATTAAAGCGAGGAAACGTGCCGCCAATGTGGCGCAATCGCCGTTTGCGCAAAGTGATGACGTAAGCCTCCGGAAGCCCGAGCAGCATCCACCGACATGACGTACTTGGGGATCGACTGCTTATCGAGCTGGAAGCGCTGTACAAGGCTAGCTAGCCAAGGCGGACGCCGCTCGGTGAACTTGAGTTCCAAAATCACCCCGCCCAGCGGGGTGGTCTCCCAATCAGAAAGCGAACCGAAGGGATCCTGCGCCAGGGGCATGGCGTGCTGCAGCCGCGTGTCAAAGGTGATACGTACTGGGGTTTGGCCACGACACTCCCACGCCTCACGGCGATAGCGAATGCGAAGACTGGGGCGCGCACCAAGCTCCTGCAAATGCTTATGAAACTCTGTACGAAAGAGATCCTTCTTACTTTGCCGCAGGATCTCAACTCGATCCTGCTGCAGCAGGTCACGCGACTTGCGCACGATCTGATCATTGCGCTTCTTCACTTCAGCAAAGATCGGACCTTTGGCCTCGGCGTCGTAATAGCGCAAACGCAGCTTAAAACGGTTGCGCGCACCCTCCACCGTGTCCTGGTAAAGACGCAATCCGGGGCTATCAAAATACAAGGAATAGACTGAGTAGTGATGATCCTGCGCCTGCGCCGAAAAGTGATCCAAGCCCAGAAATGGCTCGATTTCTTGGCGGAT
>JAKVCF010000191.1 GCA_022447335.1 Planctomycetota bacterium
GAATGCGCCAACCATTCCGGTCACAGTTCCGAATAGGCCCATCATCGGACCAATACCGGCGATGAGAGATAGCCAGCCGATCTTTTGCTGCAGTTTGATGGCCTCTTCATCTTCCATCTCCTCGACTGCCTTTTCGAGGGCTGCGAAGTTGTGGCCGATCTTGCGAATGCCAGCGGCGCAAACGTTAGTGAAGAAGCCAGGCTCAGCTTCACAGAGCTCAAGAGCTTCCTGGTAGTTGCCTTCGGAGAGGAGCTCTTCGACTTCGTCGATGGTTTCCGGCGGCGCTAGTTTGTCGCGCTTAATCGAGGTGAAGTGCTCGATGATTAGCGCGCCGGCAACCATTGACATGCCGATGATCAAGTAACCGATGAGGCCTGCGCTGGCAATCGCATCGATGATGCTGACACCGTCGTCCTTTGGAGCGGCTGCGGCTTCTTGGGCGAGCGCGAGCGGCGAGGTCAGGACAATGCCACAGGTGGCGAGAAACAAGAGACGAAGACGGGACATCGAGGGTGTTTGTTGGGGGGTGACCGGGACGGCGGCCTGATCTTGGGTCTTGGAAGGCGGCTTCCAGATCGCGAGCAACGAGTCTAGCGCGATCTGCGGCGGTCGTGGGATAGGGTTTTCAGTGCTCCGAAAACGGGTTTGGCGCTATTGACCCAGTTTCTGGCGGGCCTTAGCGGCCCAGGGCGAGGCCGAGTAGCGCTCTGCTACCCGACGGAAGTAGGTGTTCCCCGGAGTTGGGGTGTTGTCGAGGTCTTCGCAGACCTCGCCGAGGGTGTAGAGCGCGCGGGCCATGGTTTCAGGCCCCGCATTCATGGTTGCAGCTACTTCGGCTAGGGCGAACTGCGCTTCACGCAGCTGGCCTGCCTCGCGAGCAGCCTGCGCGATAGCAATTTTGCCAGCGGCGCGGGCGTCGACGCCAATGCCGCGTTCGCTGCGCAAGGTGCGTTCCCAGAAGCTTTTGGCGTTAGAGGTGCCGTCCGAAGCCTGAATGGCATCACCGAGCATGACGACGGACTGAGTCCAGCTGTTGAGCATCGTGGCACGCAAGCCGGGGGGGGATTTTTCGTCCTGAGCCGCACTTTTGAGTGTGGCTACCAGGCCCGAACTTCCTTCCAGGCGCTGGCGCGCTAGCTTGGCACGGTCGCCTTCGAGGTAGACTTGGCAGCGCGCGATACGGGCTGCGAGTTCAACTTGCTTGCCGAGGTTCTTCTCGAATGCGAAGCTTGTGATTTTTTGTAACTCTTGAGCGGCCTCGTCGATCTGTCCAGCGCGACCCATGGCGCGAGCCATGCCTATACGGGCTCGAGCCACCCAGTAGTGCTCGGGATAGGTCGCTAACCAAATTTGGAAGGACGAGATTGCTTCGCCGGCGCGATCAGCATCGAAAGCCGACCAGGCGAGCAGCGCTTCGGCGTGACGCAGCTTGGCGACTACTGGCATCCAGGCGGGCTCAGATGAGTTGCCAGCCTCTTCAAGCAGCGCGACGGCGTTCTGGAACTCGAGTTGGTTCAGGAATCGCTTGGCCTCGGTAAGCATGCCGCCAGATCCGAGGCTGATAGAGAGGACTTCTTCGGCGGCGATTGCCTGATCGCCACCCGGATTGCTTACCACGACTCCGTCGAGCTGCGCCGCAGTCACGTTGCCAGTGACTGTTGTGCCATCGGCCTTGACTACGCGGCCTTGCGGTGCGATGGCAAGTGGGAGGGCGAGCAGGAGAGAAAGGAGGGGAATCATTGGATCAGCGTTGCGACTTGAGCCAACGGAACATGGCGGGGATCGAAGGGTCGACGCCTTGGCTGGCTCCAAAGTCCGGAGCTTGGCGCTCGATACTTTCGATTAGCCTGTCTTTCTTGCCGGCTTGGTTGGAGTCGAGGCGTCCCCACTTCCACAGCAGGTAGCCATGCTGGAGACGGGCCTCGTAGAAAGGCTGGTATTCCCAGCGACTTTTGCCCTGCTTCTGTGCTTCGGCATCGGACAAGCGGATCAGTTGACCGACGAGCTCCTCAGCGATTTTGTAGGCTTCGAGAGTGTCTTCACCGGGAACCTGCGTGACGCGGCCATCACGATAGACCGGGAAGCCACACTTGATCTTGATCGCCAACTGCTTGACGCGCAGCATGTTTGGTGACTTGGCGAGCAGGTCGTCGATGTAGGGGACCGCGGCGCCGGTGTTACCTTGCTCCAGCAGGCCATCCACGAGGTCGAGTTGTGCATAGAGGCGCGAAGCGCCTGATAGGCCATCGGCCTCGCCAAAGCGTTGCAGTGTGCTATCAAGCAACTCGGTCGCGGTGGCGACGTCGCCCACGGCGAGGTGTAAGCGCGACTCAGCAATCAGGTTTGGCCACTGCGGCTGGGCGGCATTGGTGTTGACGATGCTCAGATACTTCACCGCATTGCGTTGTGCTTCGAGGCGTGCTTCGGCTTCTTCTTCAGTGGCCTCGATGGCCTCGCGGTAGTGAGAGTAGAGCTTGAAGCTGCAGGCGCCGAGCCAAGTTTCGCTGGCGTTCTCGGCGACTAGGGCTTCGTACTGGGCGATGGCCTGATCCGGGCGATCGAGCGCCAAGTAGGCCTCAGCGCGTGCGGTGCGCACGGCGCCAATCTGGTCAGGCTGTTCCGGCTGACGCTCTTCAAAGCCTTCGAAGGCTTTGAGCATCTTGTTCCAGGCGCCGATGTCGCCCGACATTGCCAAACTGCGCTGAGTGTAGCCACGGTAGAAGTCTGCGCGCGCGATCGAATCCTTGCGCAGCTTTTTACCCTTTGGGGTAGTCGGTACTTGCTGCGAATCCGGGACGATCTCATTGAGATACTCGTTGAAGATCGTTAGTGCGCGTTCGGCGGAGCTGTTATCCCATTCGAACTTGTTGAACTC
>JAKVCF010000192.1 GCA_022447335.1 Planctomycetota bacterium
GGGGCTTTGATTGCTGCCAATGACGTGGATCGCAATATGTGGGCTGTGCGTGATGCGATCACTTACCGCTATAACGGGGACGGATTTGGGCGCATTATTTATACAGAGTCACACGATGAGAACGCTAATGGCCGAAGTCGTGTCCTGGAAGAGATTTGGCCAGGCAACGCCGATAGTTGGTATTCAAAGAAGCGTTCGACGCTTGGCGCTGCGCTGCTTATGACCTCGCCGGGCATACCAATGATCTTCCAAGGACAAGAGTTCCTTGAAGATGGATATTTTGATGACACTGACCCGCTTGACTGGTCGAAGCGAGTCGCCTTTTCCGGGATTCGTAATCTATACCGCGACCTCATTCGTCTGCGCCGCAATTGGTATGACCATACGGGCGGGCTGAAGGGGCAGGGGCTTAATGTACATCACGTCAATGACAACGATAAGGTCATTGCTTTTCATCGGTTTGATCAGGGTGGGTCAGGCGACGATGTGATCGTGGTTGCTAATTTTTCCGATCGATCGTGGACTAACTATCGGATCGGACTGCCGCGTGCCGGAACTTGGCGCGTGCGCTTCAATAGCGATTGGTCGGGCTACGACACTGCCTTTGGCGACCATCCCAGCTATGACGTCGTAGCCAATTCCAGCTTGCCGTGGGACGGAATGCCTGCGTCTGGCGAAATCAGCATCGGCCCTTACACGGCTGTCATCTTTTCCCAATAGTCATGAAGAATTCCTTACTCCTCAGTTTGCTGCCCGTGCTTGGGTTGGCAGCCCCTGCCACGGCACAGAACGTCGACTTCGTGCAGGATACTTTCGAATACTCTGCGGGCCCTATCGGTGGGTTGTCGGGCGGCCAAGGCTGGGCGGGCACTTGGTGGTCGGGTCAGGCTCAAGATGGCGGAGTCGTGGAGACTCCTGGGCTCGATGGAGTGGGTGGCATGCTCACTACCAACATTCAGCACGAAGGCTCCTACCGGCTGATCGATATGAGTCCGCTCGGTCCGATCACCGAGAACTTCCTGCTAGGAAAGGACGGTACTACTGTCTGGGTTCGATTTACTTTCCGACGTGCTGCCGGTGGCGACGACTTCTACGGAGGGGTAGTGTTAAATCAACAGTTTGTTGGCGAGCAGCTATTCATTGGTAGTCCGTACGGAGATACAAAGCTCGGCATCGAGCGCCCCTTTGTGACCGCCCCAACTTTTATCCCGGGGACGGACTGCGACGTTGAGAACACTCTGGTCGCCCGCCTTGATTTTCTTCCGGGCGATGACCGTGTGCAGGTTCGGGAGAATCCTGGCGTACCCTTCCCAACCACCGTGGCTGATATCGATCAACTGATGCCAGATATCAAATTCAATGAAATTAAATTTGCCTCGGGCGAGGGTCAAACTACGGGCTTCCACTTTGATGCATTTGTTCTATCAACGCCAGAGTTTGGTCCGAAGTACAGCATTCTCAATCTTGTTGCAGGGCAGCAGGCAACGCTGCAGGTGACGGGCGCTACCCCAAACGCGACGGTCATCTTGGCCTACTCGTTGAGTGGTGCTGGTCCAATTAATACGCCCTATGGACCGGTTGCGATGTCGCTTCCGATCAAGCAGCTTCCACCTCAGCAGGCGAATGCTAATGGCATCGTGACTCAGCAAGTCTTTGTGCCCGCAGCTGCGCAGGGCATTGCTGTCTACACTCAGGGCGTCGAGCTTGTCAGTGGCGGTGGTGGTTACTTGACGAACCCACTGGCTGAGGTTGTTCAATAGAAAGTTATTTCATGATTTCCTCGTTCTTGCTCACCGCCGCTGTTCAACAAGTCTTCCTTGACGAAGACTTCAGTGGCGGGGTATTCCCACCTTCGGGATGGGGCGAGGTGATCTATGCGATAGAGCCGGGTTGGACAGCTGGTTTTCAGGCGGCCTTCCACGACAACTACTCGGTACTATCAGATTCGGTTTTGTTTACTCCGCCGATGGACTTCTCTTCTGTCGGCGAGGTATATCTCCATCTTGATTACGGGCAGCGATACGCGCAGTCGCGACTGTTGAATGCTGTGGAGTACTCACTTGATGGGGGGCTCACTCGTACCGAAATCTACGCCCTGCAAGGCCTCGAGAGCGGTGGTGGTCAGCGTCTCGAACTCGATCTTTCCGCTCTTGCAGGGCGACAAAATGTGCGCCTTGCCTTCCACTATGAGGGTTGGAAAGCCAATGAGTGGTGGCTAGAGCGCGTGCTAGTCGATGACCAGGCGCCGACGGGATCCTTGCCTTGGCCTGATTTGCCTAGTGTTTTCCGCCCGATTCGCGACAGCGACGAAGATTTCGAAGCGCGTGGCGGAACGGTGCCAAGTTGGATGAGTGTCAATTCAGTTGACCCAGTCACTCGTGCACCTAACCCCGATGGGTGGGTGAATTTCGGCAACCGCGCACCAGTTTCCGAAGCTTATCTTGGTAGCTGGGCGCTTGAATTCGGGCTGGCTCCGGGGCAGGTCGGGCCAGGGCTGGTTTCTAACGCCATGATTCTTGGTGTCGATGGCCGCGGGTTTTCCGAAGTGGATTTGGTCTTTTATGCCAAGCACTTCGCTGAGGAAACGCATGGCGATGACGGTGTGTTTATAAGTCGAGATGGTCTGACTTGGTTCCCACTTGCACTCGACTGGGCAGCCCTATCCAAAGGGAGTGCGGATTGGTTCCGCGTTTCTGTTCCGCTTGAATCCACCCCTGTTCCGGTGGACGGCACCTTTTACCTTGCCTTTGCGCAGGCCGACGACTTCCCTTTTGGGACGACCGATGGCCTGATTATCGATGAGATTCAGTTTCAGGAGCGCGTGGTTACTTGGGGCTATGAAGTTCGGAA
>JAKVCF010000193.1 GCA_022447335.1 Planctomycetota bacterium
GATTGATGAGGAAAAGCTGATCCTGGGTCCATACGATCGGCACGTCAAGCAGGTCAGCCGTCGCCTTGGGGTACGCTTGAGTTCGCGTGCCGGCGAGTTGCGCTTTCAAGGTCCCGATGATGCTGTGCAGGCACTGGTTCCGCGTGTCGAAGGCTTGCTACAGCGACTGCGCGGGGGCGAGAAGTTAGGGCCGCTCGAAGTAGAAACCGCATTACTTGCTAGCGTGGATGTGGTGGCTGAGCGTTCGCGTAGTGTTTTTGGCGAAGCGCTTCCTGACGAGTCGCAACCGCGCCGCATGCCGACGGCACGCACTCAGGCGCAGGCAACTTATCTGGAAGCCTTACAGGATCAGGATTTGGTTTTGGCAACCGGGCCTGCTGGTACGGGCAAGACCTACCTCGCGGTTGCGGCGGCTCTGCAAGCTTTGCGCCGTGGCGAAGTGAAGCGGTTGGTGTTGACGCGCCCGGTGGTGGAAGCCGGTGAGCATTTAGGCTTTTTGCCAGGAGATCTGGAAGACAAGATCGACCCGTATCTACGCCCGCTGTTTGATGCGATGAGTGATCTACTTGGGCCGGCGCAAGCGCGCCGTATGCGCGAGTTAGATATTGTCGAGATCGCCCCACTGGCCTTCATGCGAGGGCGGACGCTGGCGCGTTCCTTTGTCATTCTGGACGAAGCACAGAACGCGACTAGCGGTCAGCTGAAGATGTTCCTAACCCGGCTTGGCGAAGGGACTCGTGCTGTTGTGACAGGAGACCGTACGCAATCGGATTTGCCGTCGGGACAGAAAGGTGGTCTAGCTGGAGCTATTGATCGTCTACAAAATATGGCGGGCGTGAGCTGGATTGAGTTTTCTAAGGTCGACGTGCAGCGCAGCAAATTGGTGCAGCGTATCGTTGAGGCCTATGGCGAAGATGACTGATTCAAGTGTGATCGTCGCGGTTTCGGTGCGTGCCACGCACGACCCTCTGTTGACCGTGCAACAGGTCAAGGATGCCGTGTGCAAAGTCTGGGAGATCGAAAAGGGTCCAAATGCTCGCGTGGAAGTGGTGCTGATGGATGAAGAGGAGCACGCCCAGCTGCATGGTGAGTTTCTTCGTGATCCGAGTGCGACGGATGTGATGGCGTTCCCGTACGGCGATGACGATTGCTTCGGAGAACTTCTTGTCAATGTCGAGATGGCAGCACGTGTTGCTGCCGAACATGAGCATACACCCGAGCAAGAATGCGCCTTGTACGTGGTGCATGGTTGCTTGCACTTGCTCGGGTACGATGACCACGAAGAGGAAGGTCGTCTCGAAATGCGCGCTGCGGAGTTGCGCGTAATGCAAGCATTGCGTGGGTGAATTACAAAAAAATTTTTGTGCAGTTGCTTGCAACCTGCGCACAATTTGGGTGCAATTTTTGTGCTCGCGGGGAACACCTGCGAACTCTCCCTCGAAACTTCTTCATATGGTCAAACGAGCGCGACGTCCTCGCACCGAGAATCCCGCCCTGATTCGTCTTTGGGAGGACTACCGGACTGGGGAATGTCTTCATGCGCGCAACGCCTTGGTCGAGTACTACCGGCCGCACGCAGCTCGTGTTGCTCGCCGTGTCAAAGCTCGACTCCCGCGTACTGTGGAAATAGCCGACCTCGAGGCTGCCGGTGACGTGGGCTTGATTCAGGCAATTCAGAACTTCGATCCCGGGCGGGGCGTTCCTTTCGAAGCATTTTGTGAGCATCGTGTGCACGGTGCGATTCTCGACGAGTTACGCCGTCACGACTGGTTGCCGCGGCCGATGCGCCATCGGCTTAATCAAAAGAAGGAGATCATCGAGAATTTGCGGGGAGAGCTGGGGCGTGCCCCGGTCGACCAGGAGATTGCGGCCGGGCTGGGTCTAGGGCTTGAGGAATATCACAAGCGTTTTGGCAAGGACCAGGAGGCTCCGGTGTTGGCTGGTGGCAAACCAGTTTCCGAGGACGGCGAAAGTGAAGCCGGCCTCGACTTTCTCGAGGACGTACGGGTTGAAGGTCCCAGTGAAGATGTGCACCGTCGTGAGCTACTCGAGCAGATCGCTGGCACGCTTTCGATTGAGAATCGCGAGATTCTTTACAAGCGATTCTTCGAGGGGCGTACGCTAAAGGAAATTGGCGACGATATGAATATCTCGCAGTCGCGTGTTTCCAAGATTCTGCATCGCATCGTGGAGCGTTTGCAGGAACGCTTCAGTGAAAAGGCCTAAGCTTTTACTGCCGCGTGCACGGTGAGAGCCTCTTCGAGTACCGAACGTAGGTGTTCCAGTGGAATCATGTTCGGTCCATCGGAAGGTGATTCCTGTGGGTTTGGGTGGGTTTCGATGAACCAGCCATCGCATCCCACAGCGGCAGCTGCGCGCAGCAGGGCGGGTGCCATTTGCCAATCGCCTCCGGTGCAATTGCCCAGGCCACCTGGCTGCTGTACCGAGTGAGTTGCATCAAAGATCAGCGGAGCTGCTGCGCGCATCGCGGCAAAGCCCGCGAAGTCGACCACTAGGCGACCGTAACCGAAGAAGGTACCGCGTTCCGTAAGTAGAACTTTCTCGTTGCCGGTTGCGCGCACCTTGTCGGCGGCTTTCGCCATGCCTTCAGGCGCAAGGAACTGACCTTTCTTAATATTGATTGCCTTGCCTGTTGCGCCGGCAGCTTGCAGCAGGTCGGTCTGGCGACAAAGGAAGGCCGGGATCTGCAGTACATCACAAACTTCAGCGGCGGGCGCGCATTGCTCGGGTAGGTGCACATCAGTGAGCACCGGCACGTTGAGATGCTCCTTGATTTGCGAGAGGGTCGCAAGGCCAGATTCCAAGCC
>JAKVCF010000194.1 GCA_022447335.1 Planctomycetota bacterium
TTCATCCAACCGATCATCTAGCCCGCAAAGATGTACTGGGACATCGGGGTGAGCTTCGTTTAGAGCGCAGACTCCTTCGGGTGCAGCAAGTAGGCCTAGGAATTTTATCCGGCGTGCACCCCAGGTTTTGAGCGCATCAATTGTGGCTTTGGCTGAACCGCCGGTTGCGAGCATGGGGTCTAGTACGAGGCAGAGATCTTCGACCTGACCTTCAGGCAGCTTGTTGTAGTAAGGGACCGGGACCAGTTCTACTTCATCGCGGTAGAAGCCGAGGTGCCGCACCGGCGCACCGGGAAACAGTTCGGATAGGCCGTCACACATGCCCAATCCCGCACGCAAAATTGGCACCAGAGCAACGGTTTCGCGCAAGCGGGTGCCCACGCACTCGGCAACCGGGGTTTGTACTACCCACGAGTCGGTTGCGATGTCCTGCGTCGCCTCGACCCCTAATAGCATCGAGAGCTGACGTACCAGTTCGCGGAACTCGTCCGTCGGGGTATCCTGATCGCGCAGCCGGGTGAGTTTGTGCAGGATCGCCGGGTGATGCGATACGAAGGCCTGCGGCATAGTGTCAGGATAGCGATGGAGTCACCAGAAGCGAATATGGAAGGCCTAAGTTCTGGGCTCGGAGAAGTTGATTGGGTGGCTGTTTATCAGGCTTCGCGCTACGCCTTTCCGAGTCAGGATGGCTGGCGCGTCTTCGCGCTCGACGGAGAGGCGGGCCCTTTCGACGATCTAAATCGATCTGTCACATTGATTACAGCCTGGAATCCCGATTCCGAGGACAGGTCACGCGAGTGGAATGACGAGGCTAATGCCCGGCTGGCTGCCGAGCTAGTTGCGGCTGCCGAGGACTTCGAGGACTCCTGGGGGGCTTCGCTGCCCGATATTGAGCCAGCTTGGAAGGAGCACGGCTTCGCGGTTTACGGTTGGACGCGGGAAGAGGCTCGTGACTGGGGGCTTCGGTTCGGTCAGCGGGCGGTTGTCTACCTTGACGGCGAGTCGGCCGACCTCATTTTTTGCGAGCCCGGGTGGGCAGTGGTCTGTGGATTGCGCCGATTCCCGAACGAGCCGTGCGAAGCCTTGGGGGATCCGTCGTAGAATGAGCATCATGCTGCGCCGCACCGTGGATCGCGTGGCGGCCGATGCCCGTGCGGCTTCGTTCCGCACGCGTTCGATAAAGAAGGAGGCCAAGCTGCAAGGCTTGCGCATGGTCGTGTCGATGACCGACCTGACCACTCTTGAGGGGAAAGATTCGCCGGGCAAGGTCCTTGGCCTTTGTCGCAAGGCTTTGCAGCCCGCACCCGATCTTGAGTTTGTACCCGCCGTCGCTGCGGTTTGCGTGTACCCCAGTCACGTCGTGCTGGCGCGCCACGCGCTGGAGGGCAGTGGAGTGCAGGTTGCAAGTGTGGCGACGGCCTTTCCGAGCGGGCAGGCGCCACTTGACTTACGGCTCGAAGAAGTGCGACGTGTGGTCTCGAAAGGTGCGGACGAGGTCGACATGGTGATTTCCCGTGGCGTATTGCTGGCCGGTCGTGAGCAAGAAGTGGCCGACGAAATCTGTGCGACTAAAGAAGTCTGCGGCGAAGCTCATCTCAAAGTGATTCTCGAGACGGGAGAATTGGAGACCTACGATCTCATTCGCCGCGCCAGTGACCTCGCGATGGAGGCCGGTGCAGACTTCATCAAAACTTCCACGGGAAAGGTCTCGCCTGCGGCCACGATGGGTGTGACGCTGGTCATGCTGGAGGCTATCCGCGATCATTTTCGTGCAACAGGCAAGCGCATTGGCATGAAGCCCGCAGGTGGTATCCGCACCGCCAAAGAAGCTCTGCACTATTTGGTTATGGTTAAGGAGACGTTGGGTGAAGCCTGGTTGAACCCATCTCTCTTTCGATTTGGCGCATCTTCATTGCTCAATGATGTGCTGTTGCAACTGCGCAAGCAGAACTCTGGGGTGTACGGCGCCCATTACGACGTCTCTCGCGAATGACTTCTTCCTCGACAACTTGGGACTATGTGCCGGCTCCGGAATCAGCGCCAGCTGAGATTGCGGCGAGCTACGGTTTGTTCATCAACGGTGATTTCCGTGCTGCGGCCAATGGTTCAACGATGGCTTCTATAGAGCCGGGTACCGGTGAGGAGCTTTTTCAGTTCGCGGTGGCAGGTCCCGCCGACGTTGATGCCGCGGTCCAGGCAGCACAAGTGGCGCAGCCGGGTTGGTCGTCATTGCCTGCGCGCGATCGAGGTAAGTATCTGTTTCGAATTGCGCGCCGTTTGCAGGAGCGGGCACGCGAGTTCGCAGTGCTTGAGACGCGCGACGGAGGTAAGCCGATTAAAGAGTCACGTGACATTGATATTCCTGAAGCAGCAAAGCATTTCTTTTACTACGCCGGGTGGGCTGACAAGCTTGATTACGCCTTCCCTGGTCGCCGCGCGCAGCCGGTAGGTGTGTGTGCTCAGATAATTCCGTGGAACTTTCCCCTGTTGATGGCGGCGTGGAAGTTGGCGCCAGCCCTCGCCTGTGGCAACACGGTGGTATTGAAGCCGGCGGAGACTACGCCATTGACCGCGCTGCGTCTTGCTGAGGTCTTTCAGGAGGTTGGTCTTCCAGATGGAGTGGTCAACATCGTCACGGGTGCAGGAGAAACAGGGGCAGCTCTAGCAGGTCATCCTGGCGTGCAAAAGCTAGCCTTCACTGGAAGTACCGAAGTGGGCAAGAAGCTGGCGGCGCAAGTGGCCGGCACGGGTAAGCGGCTGACTCTTGAGCTGGGGGGGAAGTCGCCGCACATCATCTGTGACGACGCCAGCCTCGATCAAG
>JAKVCF010000195.1 GCA_022447335.1 Planctomycetota bacterium
GACGGTGACGCGAGTCATGATCTTCTTGGTGCCTCCGGAGGGAGGCGGCGGAGATTTTAGACCCCGCTCAGCCTTCTAGAAAGGACTTTCCATTGGTGTTCCACCAAGTCTTCCAGGAGTCGTAACCCTGTTTCCGCTCAGTTTCTGCTGCGTCGTGACCGAAGCGAAAGTTCTGCCCGGTAATCAGACGTAAGCTCTGCACGGCGGCTTGACGAACAAAACCTATTTCGTCTAGCAACGACTCAATGAGATGCGGAACGGAAGCCTTGGAGCGCCAGTCCCCCAGCGTCTTTGCCGCGTAAAAACGATTGAACTCATAAGGGTCGGTTAGCATTGGGATGAGGTGTGGCACGAGGCGGCGGTCTTCCTGGGCGGAAAGCTTTTCCAGCGCATCGAGTCGTTCATCCTGGTCGCTGGAGCGCAGCTTGCGAAGTAGTCCAGCGATGGCCGGCGCGAACTCCTCAACGCCACCTTCGGCAGTTGCTGCTGGACCACGGGCGGCGAGCTCGCGCTGACTGGCCTCGAGCGTGCCCATCCGGTCGCGTAATGCGCTGGCTACGTTGCGCTGTTCGCCGAGCCGCTCGGTGGTGATTGTCAACTCAGATTCCGACTTGCTGACGCGGCGTCCCATGGCATCGATATCCAGAGCTAACTGACCAAGTTGATCGATTTCGACTTGCAGAGCTTTGAGGCGACTGTCCATAGCTTCTTCGAAAGAGCGCAGGCGATCGCTGAGCCCTTCGATTTGCGCGGCGGTCAAACCCGATTCCTGTGCCATGGCAGCAAAGACCTCCTCGACATTGTCTTTGATGGCATCGGTGTAGGCGCCGGCCTGCACCCTAAAAGTGTCAGCAACATCGATGCGCACTTGCTTGCGTGCCTGTTCGCCATCCCACCAGGAGTAGCTAGCTCCGACTAGGGCTACGACGGCCAACACTATGGCGGAGATGCCTCCACCACTCCGCTTCGGCCCGACTTGGCCCAGCATGGTGAGGCATTTGGGGCACACCGAACGCTCACCGTGAATTAACGCCTGAGCGGAATCGACCTCGGCTTGGGTGATAGACACGCCACAGACGGTGCAGAAGTGAAGTTCGGCCATGTCGGCAGCATAGCGGTTAACCCCTACCGGAGCACAATCTCGATCCAGGGGACAGTGCGTCTAAACGCGGATCTCAGCTGCCGGATGGGCCTCGTGTAGCCACCCGCCGCCGAGTAGGCGTTCGTCACGATAGACCGCTAGCCCTTGCCCCGGCGTTACGCTCGGGGCTGGAGAAGCGAAGTCGATCCGGATCCAGCCATTTACCTCGGCTTTCACGCGTGCCGGGACCCCACCTGGCGAGCTGCGGTATTGCACGGTCACGTCTTCCCAGCTGCTGCCGGGCTCGAGGGTGCAGCCAAAGCTGCGAAATTCGGTAGCCGTCGCGACAGCACAGCCGGTAGTTGCACGCGGCCCGACGATGACATCACCACTTTCAGGCCTAACATCGACAACATACATCGGCTCAGTAGCCGCGAATCCGAGCCCGCGTCGTTGTCCGCGCGTGAAGCCCATATAGCCGTCATGGCGCGCCCGCTCGATGCCGTCGAGATCCAGAATGCGCCCCGACTTTCCGAGGCCACCACGCTTGCGGAGTACATCGCGGTAATCGCCAGTGGGGACGAAGCAAATCTCCTGGCTGTCGGGCTTGCCGAAGACAGGGAGCCCCGCTTCTTCAGCTATACGTCGCGTTTCTGGCTTCTGCAGCTCGCCAATCGGAAGCAGTGTGCGCGACAAAATATCGGGCGCCACCGGGAACAATACGTACGACTGATCTTTGTGTGGATCGACGCCGCGCAGGAGTTCGGGGCCATGCTGACCTTGGCGAATGCGGGCGTAATGTCCGGTGGCGATCCAGCGCGCTCCGATTGCATCCGCGAAATTCGCCAGGGCGCCGAACTTGATATCACGATTGCAAACCGCGCAGGGGTTTGGCGTGCGGCCGGCCTGATATTCACTTGCGAAGTAATCCTGAACCGAGGCGAACTCTTCGTGCATGTCGAGCGCGTGGTACGGGATCTCTAGTTGATCGGCAACTAGAGCGGCATCTCGAGCGTCCTCTGCGGAGCAGCATCCTTGCTTGGTCGAACAGGACCCAGCCGGACGGGAAATCCCATTGCGTAGGAAACAGCCCACCACTTCGTAGCCTTGCCGCTTCAGCAGCAGTGCAGCCACGCTGGAGTCGACTCCGCCCGAAAGGGCGACTAGAACGCGCTTGGAAGTCATGGGACATCGCCGCAGGCGGTGAGCGGCGCTAGAATGACCCGCCATTTTCGCACGAAACTCTCTACGTGCAAACGGAATCAATAGACCTGTGATCGAGATCCTGCAGCAAGAAGGCGGCTCCTTTGCCCCACCCGCTTCCACCTTAGGCGAGGGCCCTGGCTCTCAAGCCAGTACCCAGCAACCCACGGAAGCCGGCGCGAATGTCGGCGCGCAAGCCCAGTCGCCTACGAGTGGTCTGTGGATGCTCGGCCTGATGTTCCTGGTCGTATATCTCTTCCTAATTCGTCCGGAGCGCAAGCGTCAGCGCGAAGCGCAGCAGATGCGGGATGCGATCAAGAAGGGTGACTTGGTAGTAACAGCGGGTGGGATCCACGGCAAGGTCGCTTCGATGGACGAGGCGACTATCACGCTCGAAGTAGCGGAGAAGGTCCGGATGAAATTCAACCGCAACGCGGTGGCGGCAGTCTCGTCTCCTGAAAAGAAAGCCGAGGCCGAGTAAATCGCTC
>JAKVCF010000196.1 GCA_022447335.1 Planctomycetota bacterium
GGGTTGTGAAAGCGAATGGTGTCGTCGACGCAATCTTCGGCTGCAGCAGTCAGTAAGTTGGCGGGCATGTCGTCAGTTGCGATGACTAACTGAGGATCGCCGTCAAGTTTTTCATGGCACCTTTTTGTCGCGAGCTTCCACATTGATCCATCCTCATGTTTCGGCCGCACCTTTTTATGGTAGGAATACACACCTTGGTCAAAGATGTCAGCAAGTTCAAAACGCGCAACGGTTTCGCGCACCATGATAGGGTCAATGTTGGACACAATCACGCTCGTCCATCCGGGCTGATTGCGTGCGTGTCGCAGTAGCGCGGCCATGTCGTTGTGCAGTCGCAGGATGTTTGCCCAGGCAGCGTCGAACATCTTGCGGTTTGCGTCGAAAAGTCCAAGATGGTTTGCGCAGTGTTCGAAGAAAGTATTTTCAGCGATATCTCCAGCCTCGAAGGCAGGGCGCAGTGCTTCAATTTTAACCAAAGTTTCAGAGCTGGGCTTGTGGCCAAAGACAGCAGCGTGACTCCAGGAAAACCAGTTGTAATCGAAGTGGCACAGCACTTTGCCGAAGTCCATAAGTAAAGCGATGCCTCTATTGCGTATGGTTCGGGGTTGGACGGGTTCGGGGCCGTGCAGGATCAGTAGTTCTGGGCTGCCGGCGCCTGGGCGGGCCAGGCGGATAAGCCAAGCGCAGTCTTGCTCGGGCTGAGCTGCAAGAAACCGAGCTGCGGCCTGCTCCGCCCAGGGGCGTGTGGCGAGCACATGGCCTGCGCCCTGCACCCGCGCCACGATAGCTGGGGCAAAAGGACCTAAAGCTTCAAGGAGGTTGCCATCCTCCAAAACCACGGCCCAGGTTGGGGTGTCCTCCTGGGGGGTGCGATCCACGAGCTCGAAAGGTAGGCGCCAGGGGTGGTGAAGAGCGTCGACGTCTCGTGCATTTGCCATCAACCTCAGTCTAGGTGTGCGTAGTCTTCGCGTAAGCTTCTCCAGTCAACGCTTGCGATGAGATTCGCGCTTCGCGACGATGAGAATGGCATGCCAAGGCCGACCATCACGGAAGAGCTCCTGCGCGAGCTGCCAAAGACAGATCTTCATATCCATCTGGACGGATCGTTGCGTCCTGAGACTCTGATTGAGCTTGCTCGTGAACGCAGAGTTAAGTTGCCAGCGATGAGCCCCGAAGGTTTGTATCGCAAGGTCTTCAAGGAGAGCTATGCCGACCTTCCCGAGTACCTGCAAGGCTTTGTCTACACGACCGCCGTACTGCGCGATGCTGAAGCTATCTCCCGTGTCACCTACGAGCTCTGCCGCGACGCGCAGGATGAGGGTGTGCGCTATATGGAGATTCGCTTTGCGCCACAGCTTTGCACCCACGAAGGCTTTGATGTGCTTGATGTGCTGAAGGCTACTGCAGCAGGGATTGCCAAAGCAGAGAAGGAATTCAATCGACGCGCCGCGATTCGCAACGGCATCGAGCCCTCCTTCCGTGCTGGCATTGTGGTTTGCGCGATGCGCTTCTTTACCGAGGACTTCTCGCCTACCTATGCCGAGGTGCTGGCGGCTCTCGCCGATCTTCCACGCGAGCAGGTCTATGGCATTGCTAGCGAAGCGGTGGTGCGCAGCGCTATCAAGGCGCGCGATGAGTTAGGCCTTCCTGTAGTCGGCATTGACTTGGCGGGCCCCGAGCGTGGCTATCCGGCTGCTACACATAAGCGAGCCTATGAGTTGGCGCACTCGGCCTTTCTGGGAAAGACGGTGCACGCTGGTGAGGACTATGGGCCCGAGTCGATCTTTCAGGCCATCACGGATTGCCGCGCTGACCGCATTGGTCATGGCACTTGGCTCTTCCATGCCAACCGTATCGAAGACCGTTCGATCATTGACGGCAAGGGATACGTCGAACGACTGGCGCGATATGTCGCGGATAGGCGGATCACGTTAGAGGTCTGCCTGACTTCTAATTTGCAGACTCTTCCGGTGCTGACTGATCTACGTAAGCACCCCTTCCGCAAGATGCTTCAAGAGCGACTCTCGATCACTCTCTGCACTGACAATCGGCTGGTTTCACGCACCACAGTTACCGCCGAGTACCTGAAAGCGGTTGAGGCCTTCAATATTCAACCCGGACCGCTGGCTCACTTGTTGATGTATGGTTTCAAGCGAGCTTTCTTCCCAGGGAGCTATCGCGAGAAAAGAGCATATGTACGCCAAGTGCTCGACTATCGCGATGCGGTCTTCGCCAAGCACGGATTCCCTGCGCCATAACGGGGCGACTCAGCTTGAGTAGTCTTCCCTTTCATTAGGCTATTCCTGTGATCACTGGGAAACTCGTGGTATGCCTAAGCTGCTCGCTTAAGCTTCGGTTTCCCGCTCGATGCGACTTGGCGGATCAACAGTGCGGGGGAGAGTCATCTTCTTCCCTTGTTCTTCACTCACAGATAGCTTTTCGATGTCGCGCCCCATTGGAAGTAGGCGCTTCTCGAAACTGCCACGCGTATCCTCATAGCGCTCGACAACGGTGTTTAGGGACTTGCCAAGCTTTCCGAGGTGTTCACCAAACTTGCTGGCGCGTTTATGCAACTCCTGCGCCGTGGCGAGGATCTCTCTAGCGTTCTTCGCTGCAGCTTCATTCCTCCAGATCAGCTGCACCGTCTTAAGGAGCGCCAGGAAGGTTACCGGGGTGCAGATCAGCACGCGATCGCGCGTTGCATTAACGAGCATATTTTT
>JAKVCF010000197.1 GCA_022447335.1 Planctomycetota bacterium
ACTCTTTGGTACGTCGATTTTACCCTTTGGTAAGGCGATTTTACCCTTTGGGACGGCGATTTTACCCTTTGGGAAGGCGATTTTACCCTTTCGGAAGGCGATTTTACCCTTTCGGAAGGCGATTTTACTCTTTCGGAAGGCGATTTACCCTTTGGAAAGGCGATTTTACACTTTCGAAACGCGATTTTACCCTTTGGGAAGGCGATTTTACCCTTTCAGAAGGGGATTTTACACGCTGGGAAGGCAATTTTACCCTTTATGGAGGCGATTTTACACATTGAGAAAGAGATTTTACTCTATGTAAACGGAGAAGAAGTCGCTCGCGCCATGGTCTCTCCCACAGTTGGCGACTTACTGCGCACAGCACGCACCCCAGATGCCGCATTACATTTCCACGCCAGTATTACTGTTCCAGCAACTGACGCTGGCACGCAATAAAGCTCTTCACCCCTCCGACCAGGGCACAGTCTCAAGACAACTCCCTGGCGCAATGGCGCGCAGGATCTGCTCGCTACTTGCTCGATAAGAAATCAGGCCTTCTGATTCGACCAGAAGCGCCGCTTCAACCTCGCTCCATTTTCGTTGTGGCGCACGCAAAGCGAGCTGACTAAGCGCTACATGCATAGGCCCCAAGCTAGGATTATATGCCACACTTTCCACCGCGGCGCCCCCAACGTATTCGCCACCTTTGAGCACAAGCACGACCGCCGCACGTACGTGAGTGTACGGCGCAAAACTCGCTGCCGCGAGCTCTCGTGCATAGGCCTCAGCGCCCTGCTCAAAGCCACTACTGACAAAGGGAGCTTGCATCCAGCGCATATTGACGCCCAATTGACTAGGGTCAAAAGCGACGGGTAACAAATCCGCGAGCGCACGGGCCGGCTCGCCAGGAATAACAATAGACAGTGAGGAAGGCTCTCCGAGCTCGAGCAAGAACTGCCGGCAATGTCCGCAAGGCGCCGCATTAGCCGCTACAGCCGAAACACCTTTTTCGCCGTGTAACCACGCGTGTGCCACCGCAGCTTGCTCAGCATGCACCGAATTGTGAAGTGGCAAGCCAGGGAACTCGAGATTTGCTCCGAAGTAAAGCGCCGGCGCATTGTAGCGCGCATCAATCTGACCCAGAGCTGCCGCACCCACCCGGAAACTACTAACTGGAGAATGTGACCGCTCAACAGCTAGCGGGAGGGACTCCTCCAATAGCGCAAGCCAGCCGGGAGTAAGGTCCGCGCTACCTGCTCCACCCAAGCGCGCCATCTCAGAAGCTGGGAGGTAGCCATGCTCGCGCAGCTGCATGATGGCAGGCGCGTCGAGGCGGAATGTCATGTGCTTAGCCCGGCGTCAAGGGCCTGGCATAAATCGTCGATCAAGTCGCCCGTACCTTCGAGCCCAACTGACAATCTCAACAACGACCGCGGAATCTGTGAGTGCGCGCCTTCAATCGAAGCGCGATGTTCGATCAGACTCTCTGGCCCACCCAGACTTGTCGCACGCCGGAACAACTGTGTATGCGCGGCCACGGCCATGGCTTCAGTCTCCCCACCAACCACCTGAAACGACAACATGCCACCGAAGTTCTTCATCTGCTTAGAAGCTAGTGAATGACCCGGATCATCTGCCAACCCAGGGTAATGCACTCGTGTAACTGCGGGATGCCCGTGCAGCGCTTCAGCTATCATCTGCGCGCTTTCAACCTGACGCTCCAATCGCGCCGGCAAACTAAGAATCCCGCGGCGGGTTAACCAACAGTCAAAAGGACCTGGCACGATGCCCGCGAGATCCTGAGCCTCACGCAGCCTATCCAAGAAAACCCCTTCTCTCCGCACAACCACTGCCCCACCCAAAACATCACTATGGCCCGCAAGGTACTTAGTCGTAGAGTGCAGAGAGAAGTCTGCGCCAAAGAGCAGTGGCTGCTGCCCTAATGGAGTCGGCCAAGTATTGTCGACGCACAGCGACGCGCCCTGCGCATGCGCAAGTTCTGCCAAAGCTGCTAAATCACAGACCTTCAGCATCGGGTTAGACGGCGACTCTGCCCAGACTAGCTTCGTGTCCTGTGTGATCGCTTGGCGCGCAGTGTCAACTGAAGAAAGATCCACAAAATCAGCGCGCAAACCCCACCGAGCCAACGGCCCTTCCAACAATTCTCCGACGCCGTAATAGCAATCATCTGCAACCACCACGTGGGCCCCCGGATCAAGAGCGAAGAGGACTGCGAACGCAGCAGACATCCCGGATGGAAAGGCTGCGCAAGCTACTCCCCTCTCTAGCTCAGTAAGAGCAAGCTCAAGGCTACTGCGATTGGGATTACCCTGCCGTGAATAGACATAGCCGCGCTCGTAGCCACCATCTACATCGCGCTCAAAAGTCGTCGCCAGATGTATAGGGGGCATGACCGCACCCGTGCTCGGGTCGGGCTGCATACCCGCATGCACAGCATTAGTTGCTGCGCGATCACGCTCGCAAGAATCTCTCATCTTTAAGCAAGAACGAGCGAAGGCGATCGCCTCCGCTCGTTTGTGAGTTTAGTAGGGGTGTGCTGAACGGGGCTTACCAACCGCCGTCGTCCCAGCCGCCACCGCCACCGCCGCCGCCGCTGTTGCCGCCGCCGCTGTTGCCGCCGCCACGCCGACCGCCACCACGGTCTCCGCCGCGATCCCAGTCTTTGCGCTTGCCGCCGCCGCCACCACGACCGCCGCCGCCACG
>JAKVCF010000198.1 GCA_022447335.1 Planctomycetota bacterium
CGAAAACCGCTTAAACAGCCTACCTGACAATGCAACGGGCGCAAAGGTCTTACAAGAAGGGGCTTCCGTCGATGTCGCGGACTCGGTGGAGGCCCGCCTAGTTGGTCTGCGCGCACTTTCCCAGCTGGAGGCCGAGCCCATTCAGCCAGCCGGCACAAAGATCAAAGTCATACTGAGCGGCGAAGCAGGCGCAAACTATGAAATCGTTTACCAACTATATGAGACCGAAGCCCCAGCAGCCTCGGCATGGCTCCTCAGCCTCATTGATAGCGGAGGGTTCGCGGGCGCGTCCCCTGCCCCGGCCCCTCAGAATGGCTTCCAAGCTTCGGGCCTTTCTATAAACGAAGACGCGCCAAGTCTTTTTGTAGAAAAGTCTTGGGGATGTTTCCATGATTCAGGAACCCTTTGCACTGTCCTAGAAACCGGCGGGGCTCCTGGTGAACAAAGCCGCGAACGCCTTCAGTTCCTCGGTCGCGATCTTTACGCCCAAGACGGTGTCACCACCGTAATCGGCAAGGTGATTGAAGGCGAAAGCTACCTGGCAATCTTGAGCGAGCTCGAGCGCTCGGCTGATAACCCGCAAGAGTACGCCGCCCCGCTTACCATGACGATCGAACGCGTGGTCGAGTAGCTGCGGCGACAAAGAAAAGCGGGTGGCGCGCCAATCGGCAAGCCGCCCGCTTTCGTGTGCGCTAAGCCCTAGCCCTCGAGCAGCTCTTCCGTCTCGCTGGCTAACGAAAAGAGCTGGGAAAGCTCGTCCAGGTGGTCGAGGCTGGAGAAGTGCAGGACCATCTTCCCGCCCTGACCCTTCTTTAGAGCGATCTCGACGGGCCCACCTGTCTTACGAGCCAACCTCTCTTGGAGATCTAGCACCCAGGGGGGCTTGCGTGGGCGGGCCTTATGGCGCGGGCGCACGCCCGACTCCGCCGCCTTTTTGCATATCGCCTCGGTGGCGCGCACCGAAAGGCCGCCCTCCACCACTTGGTCAAAGACCTGAGACTGCTCCGGGGTCCCGTTTAGCCTCAGGAGGGCCCTCGCGTGTCCAGCGGTGATTGTTTCACGTGAAACAGCCTCCCGGAGGTTCGCTGGGAGATCTAAAAGGCGCACTAGGTTCGCCACGGTCGACCGCTCATACCCCAGGCGCTCAGCAACCTGCTCTTGGGAGACCCCATACTCCCTGATGAGCCGGTCGCAAGCCTGTGCGCGCTCGATTGGGTCGAGGTCTTCGCGCTGCACATTTTCAATCAGAGCCAGCTCGAGTCGCTCGGCGTCGCCGCGCAAACCTTCGCGAACGAGGATTGGCACCTTTTTAAGCCCCGCAAGCTGTGACGCCCTCCAGCGACGCTCTCCGGCGAGAATCTCGTACTTCCCGCCCGCCTGTCGGGTGACCACGATAGGTTGCATCATCCCGTGGCGGCGCAAAGATTCTGCCAACGCCTCTATCCCTCGGTCGAGATGCAGGCGCGGCTGCTGGCTGTTGGCTACTAGCTCTTCGAGCTGCACCCAGAGCGGGCCACCCGTTTCCTGGCTATCGGTCGCGTGAGTATTTGTGAGCAGGGAACCGAGTCCCTTCCCGAGCTTCTTGGCGCTAGTCATTAGTCCTTCTACTATGAGCTCCCTCCAGCGTACCCCGCGCGCCGCTCGGATCCAACCGCTCAGCTATGCGTAAAATCGGGATTCTCGGTGACCTTCACGCCAACTTGTCCGCCTTCGAGGCCGCCCTCGCCTTGCTCGAAATAGAGGGCGTCGATGCGGCTTATTGTGTTGGTGATATAATAGGTTACGGAGCCAGGCCTAACGAGGTTATAGACCTTCTTATCGAGAAAAATATCACCTGCGTGGCCGGAAACCACGACTGGGCTCTCCTGGGCAAAATCCCCGAAGACTCATTCAACCCCTACGCGCGGGCTTCGCTGGAATGGACGCGGGCCAATATCCGCCCCTCAGCACGCGATTACCTCGACGCCCTGCCGCTGCGCATCGACACCGACCTTTTTTGCCTTGTGCACGGCGCTCTGCCTCGGCCAGAAGAGTTTGAGTATCTGCAGTCCTTCCCGGCCGCCCTTGCTACGCTGGCAGACTTCGAAGCGCCTATCTGTTTCGTCGGCCACACCCACGTGCCGATGAATTTCATTCAAACCTCAGGACGCTCAGAGTTGGATTGGCACTTCCGGGTGGATTGGCATCTTGACCTGCCAGGGGGACAGCGAGCGGTAGTCAATGTGGGCAGCCCAGGCCAGCCCCGTGACGAGATCCCTACGGCGCCGGCGCTGGTCTACGACTTGCAAACCGGCCGCGCACAGCTTTTGCGCACGCCCTACAACATCGCGGTCGAACAACGTCTAATCCGGCGCGCCGGCCTGCCAACAATTCTCGGAGACCGCCTCCAGCGCGGCATCTAATCACGGCCGCAGGTAAGCGATTTCCTCCGGGAAACCTTCGCAGCCATCCTCTCCTAAGTTATTTTCAAATAATATCTTAAGATCTCTTAGTGGTCGAGGGTCACCCCGTAGAAGATACTCGCGCTCCTTCGGGTGAGTCCCAATAAGAACGAGCATCTGCATCATTGAGGCCGCCGAACAAACCT
>JAKVCF010000199.1 GCA_022447335.1 Planctomycetota bacterium
AGGCCGGCCATCTTACCTGCTCCTGGCATCATGCCCAACAACTTCTTCATCGAGCCCATCTTCCTGAGCATCTTAAACTGATTCAGGAGGTCCTCCATGGTCAGGCGCCCCGTCATCATGCGCATGTAGTCTTCGGTGGCCTGCTTCTCGTCGACGGCTTCCTGAGCCTTCTCGACTAGGCCGACCACGTCGCCCATGTCCAGGATCCGGCTGGCTAAGCGCTCAGCCTGGAACTCTTCCAGGTCCGCCGGGGTCTCACCAGTGCCAAGGAAGGCAATTGGTCGACCCGCGACCTCGCGGACCGACAGCGCAGCCCCCCCACGCGAATCACCATCTATCTTGGTCAGAATGACACCGTAGAGGTCGAGTTTATTTGAGAAGGTCTTCGCAGATTCCACTGCGTCCTGGCCAGTCATCGAGTCGAGTACCAAATATGCGCCATCTGGCTTCACCGCATCTGCGACGGACTGGATCTCGACCATGAGGTCGTCGTCAATGTGTAGGCGACCAGCGGAGTCGATGATCAGGGCATCGTAGCCACCATCTTTAGCCTTCTTAAGCGCGCGCTTGGCCACAGAGATAGGGTCAACGCCGGGTTCCCCTGGTGTTTCAGCGTGAACATCAATCTCAAGCTGCCTCCCTAGCGTGACGAGCTGGTCGACCGCTCCGGGGCGCTGGAGGTCACAGGCGGCCAGTAGAACTTTCCGATTCTGGCGCTTACGAATCCAAAGGCCCAACTTGGCCGCAGTCGTCGTCTTGCCCGCACCCTGCAAACCTGCAAGTAAGAGCACCATTGGGTGACCGGGATTCTTTGGCAGCGCGCTCTGCTCCGAGCCCATTAACTCGACCAGCTCTTCATGGAAGGCGGCGACTGCCTGCTGCGCTCCGTTGACGCCCATGAGCTTGTTCGAACCCTCCAACTTCGCAGCCACACGCTTCGTGAACTGCTTGGCAACCTGGAAGTGAACGTCGGCCTCGAGCAGGGCGCGGCGCACGTCGCGCAGGCCTTCCTCAATTTCAGCAGCCGTGAGCGTGCGCTGGCCGCGGAATCGATCTAGGACCGAAGTGAAGGACTGTGTGAGGTTCTCGAGCATGGCCGAACAGGCGAATCACCAATTGTAGGGCTTAGGCGCCGGATTCGTCCAGTTCACGTCGCACCACTCCACCCAGCAGTTCGAGCTTATCTTCCAGGCGCTCATAGCCTCGATCGAGGTGATAAACGCGCCGGACTTCAGTGACCCCTTCGGCGACGAGCCCCGCGATCACCAGGGCCGCCGAAGCGCGCAGGTCGCTGGCCAGAACCGGAGCCCCGGAAAGCTGAGTCGGCCCAACCACCAAAGCCGTCCCCCCCTCGCGGCGGATGTGGGCGCCAAGGCGGTTGAGCTCGGCCACATGCATGAATCGGTCGGGATAGACCGTATCGGTGATCATTGCCAAACCCTCTGCCTGCGTACAAAAAGCCATCCATTGAGCTTGCAAGTCAGTGGGAAGGCCTGGGTAGGGGCGACAACTGATATCGAGTGCGCGAGGCCGATCTGTCCAAGGCATGACGCGCAAATGGCCCTCGCCAGCTTCAAATGGCACTCCTGACTGCGTGAACAGGTCGAGCAGAACCGTCAGCTCTTCGGGCGCGCATCCTTCGACAGTGACGTCACCGCAGGTGGCCGCCCCGGCCAGTAGCAAGGTGCCGACTTCAATGCGATCTGCAGGTACCCAGGCGTCTACACCCTTTAGCTCGTCAACCCCGTCGATCACGATACGTGGCCCGCCCGCTCCGTAGACCTGAGCTCCACAGGAGTTAAGAAAATCGGCAAGCGCGAGGATTTCGGGCTCCTGAGCCGCGGCGTCAATGACGGTTGTCCCCCTTGCGAGTACCGCTGCAAGCATGACGTTGGCAGTCCCTAAGACTGTGCTCCCCCAGCGAGACGCTAGATAAACTTGACCGCCGCGCAAGCCACCTGGCGGCGCCTCCGCCACAACCGTGCCATGTTCGACCCGGATCTCCGCACCTAGCGCAGCCAGACCCTTCAGGTGCAGGTCAATGGGCCGCACGCCAATAACGCAACCACCCGGCAGCGAAACCCTCGCCCTTCCCCGCCTTGCCAGCAGCGGGCCGAGCACTGCGACCGAAGCGCGCATCTTGCGCACCACCTCGTAGGGTGCCTCAGTGGGCCCCTCCGTTGGGCAGGAGATTTCCCAGACGCCCTCCTCTGCTTGGCTGGCGGTGGCCCCCAAATCGACCAGGAGGTCACGCATCGACAGGAGGTCGCGGAGCTGGGGAACTCCGCGCAACCGAGAGCTTCCCACAGGCAGCAGCGTAGCCGCTAGTAGCGGCAGAGCAGCATTCTTGGAGCCGGCAGCACGTACGGTCCCATGCAGCGCGCGCCCTCCTTCGATCCGGAAGCAATCCATCAGCTTGAGCAGTTTGACGGCTTGTAGGCGCTGACTCTACAATGACCGGCCGGTTTTTCTAGCTTAACGCTGGCTCATCATGACCGAAGCTGTCGCGACCCTGCCGACTTCCCCGGCTGCTTTCTTCGCCGCTCCCCCGGCTACCCCAAGTTCCCTGCTTG
>JAKVCF010000002.1 GCA_022447335.1 Planctomycetota bacterium
TGAGTTCCGTGTCCTAGAAAGTATGCGTGTGGCTGTGGGAGCTGTCGCAGCCGAATGGAAAAATGCGCCAGAGTTGCAGCTCGAGGAAGGCCCGCAACCCGAAACCCCCGAAGCTATCGCGCGCGGTGAAGCGCTCTACCTAAGTAGTAAATCAAACTGCGCACAGTGCCACGGCGCTGATGGCAAAGGTCGCGGACTTGGTGCCTGGAATGCTGAGAGTGGCTGGATCCTACGCGACGTCTGGGGCAACCCCATACGCCCTGCCGACTTCACTTACGGCTCTTATCACGGGGGCGGCAAGCCCAAAGAGATCTACCGCAGCATTGCGCTCGGTATCGCTGGCACTCCCATGCCCGGTTATGCCGGCGTACTGGGGCCGAGTGAGATCTCAGATCTCACTCATTACCTACTTTCGCTGTCGGATCGATGAGCCAGATCAACGCATCCCGCGCCCTGCACCTTTGGGCAATCACCACACTTGCTATGACCATTGTGCTAACCGTCGGCCTCGGCGGCGTGGTGACTAGCACCGAAACCGGGATGGCCTATCCGACCTGGCCAAATATCAACGCGCAAGGCCTATTTAATTTCTTTTACGGCAGCCTTGCGGAAGACTACGGCACTGGCTCCGCGCTGGAGCACACTCATCGACAGGCTGGCGCACTGGTTGGCATGCTGGCAATCGGGTGCCTGATCGTGGCCCTGTGCAGACGCAAGGAACTGGTTCGGATGTCTGCGCTGGTTCTTGCGCTGATCACTACACAGGGGGCGCTCGGCGCCTTTCGTGTGCTAGGTAATACACAAAGCGGAGCAATCATTCACGCTGTCGGCGCACAAGTCGTAATTGTCGCGTTAGTCGTCCTGGTAAAGCGCAGCAATCCACAATGGACAGGCTTTGCGCCGAGCGCAAACAGCCATAGCCCAGAAGGCCGGCTCCGATTCTGGGCGGACTTCGGCCTCGTGCTCCTTTTTTTCAATCTGCTTGCAGCTGCTAGCCTGCGCCATAAGGCCGGCGCTTTCTCGGGCCACTTGGTACTGGCGCTGACGGCAAGCTTCGTGCTGTTCGTCGCGTCCTTCCGCGCGATGCACGACTTCCACGACCGCAAGCGCCTGATCCGCGCGGCTAGAGGTGTAAACCACACGATCGGCCTACAACTGGGACTCGGGTTAGCCACATGGGCCTTCCTCTTCGGCCCCCTGGCCGAACAGTTAGCCGATGAGCGCACCCGTTTCCTGGTCCAAACCGGCCTGGCTTCCAGCCACCTTGTTCTGGGCGTAGTCCTGATGGCCGCTGCCACCAACCTCTCCCTCGAATCCCGGCGCGCATGACAGCGACTGCCAAATCCGGATTTGGGGACTGGCTCACCCTATCAAAGGCGCGCATTCAGTCCGTTTCCCTGACAGGTGCACTGCTATGTGCTTGGATGGCCTCGGCAGGCACGCTACATCTAATTGATGCGCTACATCTAAGCATTGGACTAACCGCAATGAGCTGCGCAAGCGCCGCGCTCAACCAGATTATCGAGATTGACATCGATGGAATGATGGCGCGTACGCGTGACCGGCCCTTGCCAACCGGCCGGATCAGCATGCATCAGGCGCGCGCCTTTACAGCAGTAACGGGTATCGGCGGCGCAATCTGGCTTGCAGCTTTTCTCAACCCACTGACGGCTTGGCTCGGAGTGATCATGCTGATCACCTATTGCTTTGTGTACACGCCGCTCAAGCGCGTGACAGCTTTGAATACGGTAGTTGGCGCGATCCCAGGCGCGATGCCATTGCTGATCGGCTGGGCGGCTGCAGGCCAGGGCCTCAGCCGCATGTCAGGGATAATCTTCGCGATTCTCTTCCTCTGGCAGTTCCCGCATTTTCTTGCTATCGCCTGGATGTACCGCGAAGACTATGAGCGCGGTGGGCTAAAGATGCTACCTAACTCAAGTTCGAGCAGCGCAACAGCTCGCCAGTCTATTCACTATGCGATCGCGCTCTTTGTGATCTCGCTCTCGCCAGTTCTAATTGGCTTTGCCGGGAAACCCTACTTCTACGGCGCAGTCACACTGGGGCTTGCCTTCCTTGCTTGCGTCATTCAGTTCAGCATCAGCCACACAGAGAAGCGCGCACGTGCAGTACTGATATCTTCAATCGTTTACCTACCGTTGCTGCTCGCGCTTCTGACTTGGGACTACAGCCAACTTCGTGCCGGATGAACGAAGTCCGCTCTCGATCAATTCTCGGCCTTGTCTTCTTGACGGTGTTCCTTGACATCGTCGGGTTTTCAATCATCTTCCCACTCTTCCCGGAGATGCTCGATTACTACTTCTCGGCTGAAGGGGCAGAGAGCTTCATCGGACGCGTAGTAGACCGGCTACAAGAATTTGCGGGGGAGGACCGTAATGCAGTTCAAACTCTATTCGGCGGCCTACTCGGTTCGGTGTACGGCTTGCTGCAGTTTGTCTTCGCGACGTTCTGGGGCGGCCTATCGGATCGCATCGGCAGACGACCTGTTCTACTGATCACACTGAGCGGCACGGTGCTGGCTTACATACTGTGGTCTCTATCTGCAAGTTTCTGGGTCCTCATATTTGCCCGCGTACTCGGCGGCGCCATGGCGGGAAATATTTCAACTGCATCAGCAGCTGTCGCTGATACGACGAGTAATGAGAACCGCGCAAAAGGCATGGGTATCGTCGGCATGGCAATCGGCCTGGGCTTTATCCTGGGGCCAGCGCTTGGCGCGATCTTCTTTGCGCTAACTAAGCCGAACGCTGGGGCTGAAAAGCTAGCTCGCTTAGGCGAGACCAGCGCCTTCGGTGCGCATCCATTCACCGGGGCCGCGATTGCCAGCTGCGTACTTGCGCTCGCCAACCTGCTCTGGGTCGCTAAACGTTTCCCAGAAACGCTCCCCCCCGAACGCCGCGGACAATCGCAAAGCAACCGCAGCTTGAATCCCTTTGCTCGACTACGCACTCTGGCCTTCCCCGGCGTGATACGTACTAACCTGGTCTACTTCCTCTACCTGACCGCATTCGCCGCGATTGAATTTACGCTCACTTTCCTCGCAGCTGCACGATTGAATTATGGCCATACCGAACTCGCGCAGATGTTTGTCTTCGTCGGCTTCGTCATCGCCTTCGTACAAGGCGGACTCGTACGACGCTTTGCCCCCCGCTATGGCGAAGCGCGGCTCGCACGATTTGGCCTAGCTCTTACGTTGCCGGGTTTCGTGCTAATCGGTCTCGCCAACAACGGCAGCATGCTCTACAGCGGCCTCGCCTGTATGGCCGTGGGCAGCGCCTTCGTCATGCCTTGCTTATCTGCACTTGTGTCGCGCTATTGCCCGCCGGATCGTCAAGGCCTTGCACTTGGCACTTTCCGCTCCATGGGAAGCCTGAGCCGTGCAATCGGGCCAGTGATTGGCGCTCTACTGTATTGGCGCTTTGGTAGCGCATCCCCTTATTGGATTGGGGCTGGCTTCCTGCTAATCCCACTTAGCCTAGCGCTGGCTTTGCCACCCACCCCTACTCGGGGAAGCGCTGGCAACAAAACTGAAGCCATGCAATGACTTCTGAAAATCAAACCCTCGCCACATTGCATGAAGCCGCTGCCGAAGTCGGCCTCGTGGTGCGAGCAACTCAGAAAGTCGGCGCTTTGCCAAATACCACACGCACGCGCCTGCGCCAATGGGCATTAGATGGACGTGCAGGCGAGATGGATTACCTCGTCAGTAACACGCCTTTACTTGAAGATCCTCGTGCATGGAAGAGCTGGGCAAAAAGCATGGTGATCGTTGCGCTGCCTTATGCGCGCGAGGCAGGAAGTTTTCGCGGCGGTGGGCGCGTGGCTCGCTATGCGATGGGTCGTGATTACCACAACCTAATCGGCAAACGCCTCATACGCCTCGGTAAACGCTTGCGCACCGCAGGCCTGGCCGATGATTTTCGCGCGTGCACTGATGCTGCTCCTATTGCTGAGCGCGAATGGGCGATTGAATCACGCGTAGGGTGGCGCGGCAAAAATACACTGGTCCTCGATCCGGAATATGGGCCTTGGGTCCTACTCGGCGAGCTACTAGTCGACCAATATCTTCCCGAATACCGCGCGCCAAAATCTCGTTGGGCAAGCTGTGGCACCTGCACACGCTGCTTGGAAGTCTGCCCCACCGGTGCTCTCGACTCGGCTTGGTCTATCGCTGCGCGGCTCTGCCTCTCTTACTTGACGATCGAGTTGAACGGCGCGATCCCGACCGAGCTCCGCTCAGCGATGGGCGAGTGGGTATTTGGCTGCGACCTCTGCCTCGAAGTCTGCCCCTTTGGCGACCAAGCCGGCGATCACTCTGAAGAATGGGGGCGCCTAGAGGCTTTTGATCAACTACGCCTTGAAGATCTACTCAGCCTCGACGAAGCATCCTTCTTACAGTATTTCCAAGGAAGCCCAATACGCCGACCGGGCAGAGCTGGCCTAGCCCGCAACGCTTGCGTGGTGCTGGGCAATCTAGGCCGCGGCGAGGCCGAGCTGGCGAAAGCTCTCGAAACCCATGATGAGCCACTGGTCCGAGGTCATGCCGCTTGGGCGCTAGGCCAAATCGGCGAGAGAGCCGCTCTACAAGCGCGCTGGAGCCTCGAGTCAGATAGACAGGTCCGCAGCGAGATAGAAGCCGCACTAGAAGCCTGTTGAGAAAAAATCAACTTTATATGCTTGTCAATTAGCGGGTGACACCACCCGACCACGCCTCATTTCACATCCAAGTTCCTAAAAAATGCTTGTAACAAAAAGGATTTCTGCTGGAGATTTGGCAACGCAAAGGCCCTATTCCTCATATGTTTTCTGGGGAGGTCACCAATCCTCCAGCTCTTTCGACCCTCAATTGGTCCAGAAAATGAACCCGAGCGTCCACTACTACAACGCCAAGAAATACTGCCCGAGCTGTCGGGAGTACGTCCGCTATCTCCAGAGCATCGATGACTCGTTCTGCGTCGCGTGCGGGTCCAAGGTCCGGCTCTTCAGCTCCGCGGATAAGAAAGCATTCCTCGAAAGCATGAAAGCGGAAAAGGCTGCGAAGAAAAACAAAAGGGTTTCCTAGAACCTATAAGCCAACTAACCGATAAGTCGGCAACAGAGCTTGGGAAGCGGCCGCCGGCTGCTCCCGAGTTGCGCCCCGCCCCGCGGGAGCGCATTTTTTTTGCCCTGACCGATCACCCTGGCCCATCGAATCCGACATTTCGATCGCTGGCGTTCGCCTCGGCGAGCCGCTTGAGCAACTCCTGAGCACGCGGCTCCGCCGTCTCACGCGGGCCGATCCGCCACAATCCCTTTGCTTTGAGTTGGGGGCCTCCCTCAAGAATCATCAGATTGACGCCCGCGATGCGGATCACCATCTCCTGATCGCGCAGCGCGCTGGAGTAGACCCCCCAGTCGGCGAGCTCGCGCTCGGAGAGCTCGACACGAAGTAGCGTTTCGGTACGCATCATCTCGACCAGCACCTTCGTGGTCTCCCAGCCGCGGCCTGTCCGAACCTGAACCGTGCGATCGCCAACAATGACCCTCTCTTTGCCACTATTACCACTATTGACCACTGGGAGCGTCCAGATCACCGGGCCGGTCATGGCCGCGCCCTCGTCATCCTGTGGAGTGTCGCCGCAACTTATAAGCAAGTTCATGCAGGCCAAAAGCATGGTGAGCGGAAGAACGCGAGTCGTCACGGAAGCGTACATCGCCTAATGCTACGCTCGCTGAGTAAAGACGCCATGCCGCGCCCGCCCTTCCAACTGTGCCTGTTACTCAGCCGCGAGTTATGCCTCCTCGACCCGCTGCATGTCTTGCGGGAATCCGTCGCCGGCGGAGTGGATTGTGTGCAACTGCGAGAGAAGGAAATGAGCACCATAGAGCGACATGCTTGGAGTTTGCAGCTCATGGACCAATGCCTTGACCTACGGATTCCGTTAATCGTGAATGACGATGTTGAGGTCGCCGCCGACATCGGCGCGCACGGAGTGCACCTCGGACAAGAAGACTTGCCCGTACATAAGGCACGCAAGCTTCTTAGGCCCAATCAGTGGATTGGCCTTTCGACCCACAGTCTGGAGCAACTCGACACAGCGGCTGACCAGGGTGTGAACTACGTCGGCTACGGGCCAATCTACCCAACCGGCACGAAAAAATATAAACACGGTCTTGGGCCAGATTCTGTGATGAATGTGCTGCCGCATGCGCGCGTTCCCGTAGTCGCGATTGGCGGCATCAACACGGAAAACGCAGAGTGCATTCCCGAGCGAGCTGCGCTAGCCGTATCCTCGGCGATCTGTGCCACCGACAACCCGCGTGAGGTTGCGGCTGCGCTGCGCGCGCGCAGACCTATTGACACGCCGTAGGCCTAGGCACACTTATTCGATCGCTTCGGCAAGGACACTCGCACCCACTTCACTTCCACTCGAAAGCTTAACTGCGCCGCGCCAAGCGGGCGGGTCGACCGGGCGAACACCGGTGCGCGTGAAGGGGCCTAGCACTACTTTGTTTAACTCCAGTGGAACCACAGCGCGTGCCTCACGCAAAGAATCGTCGAGAATCCCTGCAGTGCCTCCGTCAACACCAGACCACTCGCCGCTGATATCAACGTCGAGAAACAATCGCCCGTAAAGCATGGTAGGCCTCCGCTCATTTGGAAGGTCTTCATCGATCAAAAGGTGTACCTCGGCAGAAAGCGACCGTGCGGATCGCTCGCTATTCCAGGTGTAAGCTTCGTTGTGTAATTCGAGACGGAAGCCCTCGCCTTGATAAATCAAGCGTGCAGGTAAGCCACTATGTGCAAGCGAAATCTCTCCCTCACTCCCACAGGATGAGAGGGTGTATAACGCAAGCCAAGCGAAGGTGCGCATCAGACTTGACGCAGGCAGTGATCATGCAAGACCTGAGCGACGCAAGCGGTCAACTTCTTGCCAGTCGGAATATGCAAGAACTCATTCGGCCCATGCGCATTCGAGGCTGGGCCGAGCACGCCGGTAATGAGAAATTGTGCCCTCGGGAACTTTTCACCGAGCATGCCCATGAAGGGGATCGATCCACCTTCTCCCATGTATGCCGGCGGGTTTCCGAAATGCGCCCGCGAGGCATTAGCTACTGCTTCTTCCAGCCATCTGGCAAGCGGCGGAGCATTCCAGCCATTAGCGCCTTTTTCGGCGTGGAACTCGACTGTAGCACCACATGGAGAACTGCTTTCTAATACCTCCTTGACCGCGCGTGTACACACTTCGTGATCCGCGGTAGGCGGCAACCGAAAACTCAGCTTTAGCGCACTGAAAGGACGGAGCACATTGCCAGCATTCTGCAGCGAGGGGAAGCCTCCCGTGCCTGTGTAAGAAATAGTCGGCCGCCAAGTGCGATTCAGTACCAACTCAGCAAGGTCTTCGTGCATCGCCTGCGCGCCCTCGACAAATGGAAACTCTGTATAAACTGTCTCGCCCAGAGTATCGGCACAAACCTTGGCCTGATCGATACGCTGCTGCGGAATCTCGACGTGGAAGGAATCGATCAATACCTCACCGCTAGCCGCGTCTTCAATACGATCAAGCAATTGGCGTAGCACACGCATGCTCGAAGGCACAATGCCCGAAGCCCCTCCCGAGTGCACGCCTTCGTGCAGTACATCGACACGCAGATCCCCCGCAATCATGCCGCGCAAACTGGTGGTTGACCACAGGCGCTCGTAGTCGCCAGCGCCCGAATCAAGGCAGACCACCAAGCTGATCTCACCGATGCGGTCGGCGAGGTGGTCAATGTAATACGGCAGATCTGGCGATCCAGACTCTTCACAAGCCTCGATCAGTACCACGCAGCGCTGGTGACGGCCGCCGTACTTCTTCAATGCCTCGATTGCGGTTAACGAAGCATAGGCTGAATAACCATCGTCGGCCCCGCCACGGCCGTAGAGCTTGTCACCTTCAATCTTTGGCTCCCAAGGGCCAAGGCCTTCGCGCCACCCCGTCATCTCAGGCTGCTTGTCAAGGTGGCCATAAAGCAACGCGGTGTCGTCGCTCTCGCCTGGAATCTCCATCAGGATCACCGGGGTTCGGCCTGGCAGCTGAATTACTTCTACTGTCAGCCCCTCGATATCGCGCCGCTTGCACCAGCCCGCGATCTGATCCACAGCTTTCTGCATATGCCCGTTGGCTTCCCAATCGGGGTCGAACAGCGGTGACTTGTTGGGAATGCGGATGTATTCGACGAGTTCGGGGACGATTTCCTCATCCCAAACACGGCTCACAAAGGAACCCAGGGCCACTGAATCGAGTGAACTGGTCAAGGCGCTCATCCTTTCAGGATACTCGCGCGCCCGCTTCTCTCCCTCGGGCGAGCGGGCGATGCTAGCTTCTTGCACCCATGGCCGCCGCCCCGTCACCCCCCGAATCAGAGCTCAAGCCGGATCCCTTTATGAAGGCCCTGGGATCCTTTAGTGGCATCTACTGGATTGCCAACTGGATGGAGCTAGTCGAGCGCTTCGCCTACTACGGCGTTCGCGTCGTCCTGCCCGTCTTTATGGTCGAAGCGATCAGCGAGGGCGGCCCAGAATTTACACACATCCAAAAAGGCACTGTGTACGCCCTCTGGGCACTGGTTCAGAGCTTTGTGCCGATTTTCACAGGTGGCTTCGCAGATCAGTATGGCTACAAGCTGAATATTGTGATCGCGACGGTGCTGAAAATGATCGGCTACGTGCTGATGGGCTTCTGCATTCAGCTAAGCGACATGATGACAGGGACCCCACTGGCTGAAGCGCGAGCTGCGGGGACGGATCTCACTTACCCCATCTTCTTTGCTGGAGCAATGTTCCTAGCAGCAGGTACCGCGATCTTTAAGCCGGGTCTACAAGGCTTGATCGCCAATCAGATGCCGAAGCGCAATGCCGCCTTCGGCTGGGGACTCTTCTATCAGATGGTCAACATCGGCGGCTTCATTGGGCCGCTTCTGGCAGGCTACCTGCGCATTCTCGAATGGGAATACGTCTTCCTTGCGTGCACCATCGGGATTGCGCTGAACTTCATCCCGCTGTTCTTTTTCAAAGAGCCTGCCCACCATGGTGAAGAAGAAGAAGAAGCCCGCTCGGTCTCGCGCGTGCTTTGGGATGCGGTTTGCGGATTACTTGAGCCCCGCCTCTTTTTCTTCACGATTGCATTCGCAGGCTTCTGGCTGATGTTCTACCAGTTGTTCGACATCCTGCCGAACTTCATCGATGACTGGGTCGACTCGCGTGCGGCGGCAGACATGCTCATGGGCATCTTCGGCGAAAGCGGCGTCCCTGTGGGCGAGGGCCCAAACGAGGGCAACCTGACTCAGGAATGGATGATTAACTTTAATGCGTTCCTGATTAGCATCTTTGCCTTTGCGATGGGCTACATCACCGGCAAGATTCGCTCACTGACAGCCATCATTGTTGGCATCGCAATTTCAGCCGGAGCCATATACATGCTTGGCATGTCAATGAGCGGCTGGTGGATCCTTCTCGCAATCGGCATTTTCTCACTCGGCGAGATGAGCGCGTCGCCGACCAAGATGCGCTATCTGGCATCGATCGCACCGGCAGGCAAAGAAGGCCTGTATATGGGCTATGTCAACTTCACGGTTGGCATCGGCTGGTCGATCGGATCGATTGTGGCAGGCAACCTATATGAAGAGGGGGGTGACAAGATCAACTTGGCACGGAACTATCTCGCCGAGAATGGTTACATGACCAAAGCAGCCGCCGACGAGCTGGATCGGGGGAAAGTACTCGATGTGTTCACACAAACGGTCGAAGGCAACCCCGACCCATGGGAAACACGTGAGCTCCTCTGGAATGCCTACGACCCAGAGGGTATGTGGCTACTGTTCACGGTCATCGGCCTAGCTTCGATGGTCCTCATAATTATCTACGACAAGATCACGTCCGCCGCTGATCGCAACCCGAGTCACAGCTTCAATACCAAGGGCCACATCTGGGTGCGTGGCGCGCTGGTCCCCATTATCGGCGCCTTCCTTTGGACCTGGATTAGTGGTGGCTCAGAAACTTCATTGGCTATCAAGGTCCAGTGCGTCATGTTTAGCCTGCTGATGTTTGCGACCTTCGTACATGAATCCGAGCCGGATCATCCAAGCAGCCCGGACCCCGCGACTTGATGAAGAGACCCTCTCCTGGCCTGAAGCTGCCAAGGAGACCAAATAGCGCCTACTCCTCGCCGTCCCAGACCGCATCGCTGCCCTGGACCGGCTGACCCGCGTGGACCGTCGGGGTCGCGGCGGGCTTAGACACTTCGTATGCCGGGCCCGGGCTGAAGGGCGGTAGTGGCGCCGGATCGTCTAACGGCGGCGAATCGCGGCGGAATCTGTCTATTGAAATCTTGCCTGCACCGGTGAAGAGTATTGCGAGAAAGGCTGCCAAGTAGAGACCCGCAAGTTCCCAGCCCGGCCCCCCAGCCGAATCACGGAAGGGGTGATCAAGATGGACCATGTAAATCGCGACGCCCATCGTGCCAGCGCAAGCAAGCGCCGCTGTGCGAGTCAGAAAGCCAAGCGCAACCAGCAACCCGCCTACCAGCTCGGTGATCTTAGCCAAATAAGCCCAAGCTTCGGGCGCGGGCCAACCCCGGCTAGCCACAAGCCCCGTCAGGCCTTCCATGCCCCCTTCAATCACAAATAGCGACTGATAGCCGTGCACAGCAAAGCCAAGGCCAAAGGTTAGCCGCAGAATCAGAAAAGCGATGGACTGCATCTTTGAGTGCATCCTACCCGTGCTACTGGCCTACGACGGCGCGCAATCCGTGGCTGAGTGACCAACCGCCAGCCTGTCCGGCGTCTTGGAGTACCGCCTGCAGGAAGAACTCCTTCCCCACTAGGCCTGCCACATTTGGCACGCCCAGCGAAACCGAGTCATCGCCGGAAGCAGTGGTCCGTAAGTTGAACTGAAAGACCTGCTTACTGAGGTCAACAAAAACCACCCCACCGAGGTCTGATGTCTCCGCTGCCGCTCGAGAGATCACCAGGAAGCCCCGGGCATTCGGCAAGCCACCTTGTACGGTCACCTGAAGCGTCGTGCCAATTAGCGGCTGTGCGCTCGCACGCAGTTGTAAGTGATTCGGTTCACCGCGCAACTCGCCATAGGGAAAGAATCCGGGCGTGCCGGGCGAATAATCCCAAACTCCGCGGCCGTAAGTGCCGAAACGAATGATATTGCGCGAGGGCACTGCTTCGACAGACCAGTACAAAGTGATCGGGCCATCCGGACCCAGAATGTCATTCCACTGGCGCTCGATCGGATCCCATTCCCAAGCGCCCGACTCGGTGCCCAAGTACATACGGCCACTGCCATCTGGAGCCTCAACCATGCAGTAAGCCAAAGTGCGCGGAAGATTCTGACTTCGATTGCGCCAAGTAACTCCACCGTCATCGGAGTAACGGACAGCGGCGGTCGAGTATCCCGAGCCCGCAATCCAAACCTCGTTGGGGTTGCGTTCGCTGGCAACAATGGTCGTGCCGTAAAAGTAATGTGCGCCCGGCCCAGTATCAGCCGATTGCGTCCAATTAACCCCACCATCGGTCGACCAGAAAATCTTCCCATCCGATGTACACGCCCAAGCTAGATTCGGATCGATCGGCGAGAACTCGAGACTAGTTAGGGTTCCTTGGAAATCAAAGTTGGTGTGCTGCACTGGCGCCCAACTCGATGTGCCGCTACGCGTGTAACGCCATAGATTGCGGCCGCAAAGGTAAAAGGACTTCTTGTCCGTGGGGTCTGCAATCATGAAAGGTAGCCACTGCCCACTGAAGCCGTTCGGAAAGTCAACTGTGTGCAATCGTGGATCGGCCTCGCCTTCCTGAACGAGTACAAATCCTGGATAATCGCTGTAAACCAAATCATGGCTGCCATCCGAACTACTGATGTGGCCGTAATCACCTGAAATCAGTTGGTCAAAGTCAGCGTAAGGCCCAGGTCGCCCATGCGGCGCTGGCGTAACCGCCCACTGATAACCCTGGTCTTGCGAGCCTGCGGCAATCACGTCGGGATTGCGACGACTAGTCCAAGTGGAGTAGTACTGACTCACCCCTAACGTCTGCATGGACAGGTTGCGCACCGTACGCAAACGATCGACGCTCTCATAAGTACCCCCATGCGTATTGATGAACCACCGCTCGCCGTATCCCGTAGCAACGTCTGGCAGTACATGTATAGACATAACATCTGCGTGCAGTTTGCCTAGAGGATCGCTGTAGTACTCACCCCAACCATTGACCGTCTGGAAACTCGAACCTGAATCACGCGAGAGATACATGTTGACACCACCGTATGCAATCAGCTTGGTGGTTTGCGTCCCGGTAGAGAAAGCATCCCACATGCCGGGTAGATCATTGGGGTGTGCCCAACTACTGCCACCGTCTTCGGTGCGCCACAGCTCCCACGTATCCGAGTTGTTCTGCTTGACTGCCAAACTGAATACTAGGCCCGGCCCGCCTGCTTCGTGACCTCCGAGGTAGACCTCTTGCGCGAAAAAGGGCGCTTTAGCGCCCTGCACCGCCCAGTTACTACCAGCATCGCTCGAGCGCAACAGGCGATCGTCATCGATCAGATAGACGTCACCCAACTGATCACGCGGCGTCCAAATATCCGGCGTGTATCCGCTCAAATCGCGCAGTTCGGCCCAGTTCGCGCCAGCGTCCGTCGACCGAAATAATCGCCACCCATTACGGCGACCCAGTAACAGTAGGGTCTGGCTCGTATCGTCAAGCTTTAGGAGACGACGCGTCGATGTAAGGTTGTCTAAACCATTCGGGAATTGCCATATGCCACCACCGTTGTCGCTGTACATAACTGTGCCACCATTGGCACGCACTAGCGTCGGCTGCCCGGGCCCATCGATCACGACCAACTGCTGAGCGCCGCCGTAAACGTGATCGCTGATCGGGGTCCAGTCATCACCGCTAGTCGGCCCCTTCCAGACTCCACCTAGTGCCGAGCCCAGGTAAAGCGTGCTGCCATCTGCGCTTCGCGTCGAAGTAAGTATGTTGCCCGCTTGGTTGCGAGAGCCAACCTCGGTCCAACTGCCCGAAGTCGCAACGCCGGATCGCTGCATCAATCTCTTGCGCTCCGCCGCTGCGCGCGCGTTCTCTGCTTCAATGACTCGCCAATCCGCGCCGGGAGCGATGCGGTGTCGCTGCTCCATCCACTCACGGCGCCTCTCCTGGTTATCCTCCTCATCCTGCCCCTCGGCAACCTCCGGGTCGCCGCCAGTCGGCGAAGGCAACAAGGTCGCACGAGGCTCGGCGAAAGAAGTTTTCTGACAAGCGCCCACTACGAGCAACGGGAACCCAAACAGTAAAGCTCTATACAATTTTTGGAGGCTGCTCATAGGAAAAGGCGCGGCTTATCGCCTCAGCGACGCTGACTGTAGGCAATTCTATCCGGTTTCACGCTGGCTGGACTCGACTTCGAGTCCGCTATCACACATTAAGTTCGCACTTCGTCGACGACGCGCCAAAGCGTCCATGCAGCCTGGGTCCTAAACGGAGACCAGGCCGCCGCACGTTGCTCTAGCTTCTTGGCAGTCGGGCGTCGCTCAAGTCCATCAAGAATGCGCATACCTTCCTGTAAACCCAAATCAGCAGGCGGCAAAACATCGAGGCGACCAAGCTTAAACATCAGGAAGACTTGCGCTGTCCAGGGGCCGATGCCGCGCACCTGCACAAGATGGTCGATGACCTCCTGATTATCCATGCTGCTCAAACTACGTAGCCGCAGATCGCCTTCGACTACGCGTTGCGCGAGGTCACGTATTGATGCCAGCTTGTTACGCGACAGGCCGGCGCCACGAAGCTTCGCCTCTGGTAACGCAAGCAACTCTTCAGGTGAAGGTGGGCGACGCCCCGGGGTCAACGCCGCGTAGCGCCCCCAAATCGTCGAAGCTGCGGCCCCCGCGAGTTGCTGAAAGACGATGGAACGTGCGAGGTAAACGAAGTTTGATTGGCGTGCGAGCGGTCCAATAGGAAAGTCCGGCATAGGGTCTAGCCGACACACAGCATCGGCCATGGTTGGATCAACCTCGCGGAAGTGCGCGAGAGCGCGGCGACGCTGCGTCGACGCCTTACTTGGCATCGTCCGCAGCGGCCGGAGCAGCCGGAGCGGGCTCTTCTTTCGGCTGCAGCACACCTTCCCACCAACCGGTCATCGCAGCTCCACGATCTGATTCGATGTGCAAACTCGGCGGATCGACAATGCGATCCGGATACTTTTGCTCGAACTCGGTCATGATCTCACGCAATCTCTCTTCACCAGCCTGATGCGCCAGGACAACAACCACGGCCCCTGCGCCGGCCCCAGCCAAACGACCACCGAACAAGCCGGCGTCACGGCCAGCCGACTGGATCTGCGATAAAATATCATTGACCGCATCGTCCTGAATGCCGCACTTATCACGTAGCGAGCGATTCGAAGAGCCGAGCACCTTACCTGCTTCGGATAGGTGATCTTCACGCTTCGTGCGCGCATACTCAGCAAGTTGCTCGACGAAACGATGTACGCGGCCCGATTCGCGCATCTGGTGCTCGGATAGGGCACGCTCGCGGAACGGGCGATCTGGATCCACCATCTCAGCGATCTCCGGCTCATCTTTTGAAAAGTTCGCTAACCAGTCAGCGCCACTTTCACGCGCTGGCACAAAGCTGCGTAAACCGCCTTCGAACTCCTTCGGCGTGACCTGGCCCCAACCCCCGTACTGCGGCTCCTTTTGCTTACGCCGCTCCTTATTCAAATGGGCCATCCCCATAGCCGCACCCGCGGCAGCAGCAATCTGGTCTTCCTCTTCAGTAATCGGATCCATCCCGAGGTCGATCGCGCCAAGGAACGTGTGATCAGGAATCGGAGCCCAGTGCATGGTCGGATCGGCGCCGTGCTCGACGAGCATTCCAGTCTGGCGTTCAGCGAGAGCACAAGTAATTGCATCGGCCAGCGGTATACGAACCTTCATGACTTCCTTGGCTCCGTGCACGATGGCGCGCGCTAAGCGAATGCCGTCAACGCGCTTCTTGTCCAGGCCGGTCGAAGCCTTAAAGGCCATTGCCGTCGAGGTCATCATGGCCACGTCACCACCAAAGCCATTGAGCACCGGCAGGCGCGACCAGACCACGAGACTGAAGCCGAACTTAGGCGTGTTCAGCTGATGCGTGCGACGGAGGCCGATCATGGTGGCCATCATCCGAATCATCCAAGCGCTGCTATCCGTCTCCTCAAACAGCGCCTCGAGTACGGCTTGGCTGCGCGGCGGCCCTTTCTTGGTGTAGATGTCCGAGATCTGGCCTGACCAATCAAGGTTTTCACCTTGTTCTCCACCGCCCAAAATCCGAATGTGGATGCCATCGTCTTCGCGGTTCTGAATCGCGCTATAAACGGCACGTGATCCCGCGACGTGGAAGGTGGCGCTCCCGGTATGCTCGCCTGGGCCACCAATCACTTGGAAAACCGCTGGAGCGCGTGTGATCCACAGCGGAGCATCCAGCTGCAGAATGTCACCAGCACTGCTCGGAAGGAGCAATGAGAACGGCAGCAGGGAGGGGTTGAGGGCGGGTTGCGGCACGACGCAAGTCTGCCGCACGAGACCTGTGCGCGGCTCGATCTCTTTATGCCCTCGCGGGGCAAAAAACGCAAGTCTGAGCCTGGCCCCAGAAAAGGGCACTTATCATCCTTAAGTGTATTTAATGTATAGACTTAAGGGCTATGCAGATAGTCTGAATCACGTTTGAGAAATCCGCCCGAAACCTTGGTGGGACCGTGACTTCCGCCGATCTGGCTCGGGGAAGTGCTCTGAACAGCCTATTCACCACCCTCTTCTTCGCCATCGGCGTAGCCCAGCCGCTCAAGCATGGCCCGTTCAGCCTCGCTCTGTTCGACTTCGCGCAGCACCGCCCGGTCGCTAATGCCCGCCTCAGCGAAGCGGCGCAGCGCAACCCCCAACTTCTCATGGATTTCGGGTTGATCCTGGACTGCGACGGGGCTTTGCTCGAGCGGATCCGCCTCAATATCGAACATGCTGAGTTGACCTTCCTCATTGAGAATCATTCTCCAGCGCTTGTGATTCACCCCCCAGATGTCGAGTGGTCGGAATTTACTCTTACGTCGGTGCGCATACAACAAGCGCTCCTCCAGCCCCTCGCTGGCGACCCCGGTGAGAAGTGGGGCCAAACTCTTCCCTGAGGTTTCGACTGGTGGGGCCAGCTGTAAATGATCGAGAAGTGTTGGCAGCAGATCGTGAATTCCTACTGGCGTGGCAATGCGGCCGGCCTGCACTCCTGGGCCGCGCGCCATGAGCAGGATGCGATTCAGCTCGGCATGCATCTGGAAACTATGGCCAATACCACCGTGTTCGCCGAACTCTTCACCGTGATCAGAAACCACGATGACTAAGGTGTCTTTATCCCAACCCCAGGACTTTTCGAGAGCAGCAAGATGTTCGTCCATGAAACGCAGCTCGCTGCGATAAGCCTCGGCTGCCTCCTCGGCCTCACTGCGAGTCTCGCCCGGGTCAGACTCTCCGCCGCTCGATGGCTGATACCACGGAGCGCGCTGGTTGTAAGGCTTGTGTACATCCATGTAGTGGAGATAGAGAAAATAGGGCTGGTCGCCTTGAGTGAGCGGCTCCCGCCACGACTCAATCCACTCCGTAACTTCGTTGGCTGTACCTTCTGGCCGCACCTGAAACTCTTCGAAGCCTCGATCGAAGCCAATCTGCGGTCCGATATTCGGGTTGGTCGCAATGCCAAAGCAGCGATAACCAAACTCTCGCAAGTACTGCGGCAACAGCACCATGTCCGGCGCGAAAGTGTTGATCTTCTGACCGGTTGGCGCGCGATCCGCGACGCCTTTGTCCTCCTGTCGCTCTTTGCGCCGCGAATTGGCCATAAAGCCTTCCACAATGCCGTGCTCTGGCGGGTAAAGCCCGCTGAATAAAGAGGCGCAAGCTGGCGCCGTCCAGGTAGACGAGCTCCAACAACGATCAAAGACCGCAGCTTGATCTGCAAAGGACCTCATCCAAGGCGAGGTCGGGCGAGCTTCTCCGTAAGCCTGTGTGTAATCGGGGCGCAACGCATCGAGCATCAGCAGTACCACATTAGGCTGCTTTCTCCCTCCACGAAGCGCACGGGCTTGAGAAGCAAGTGCCCATGCACTCGCCCCCACTGCAGCACTGGTCTGCAAAAACTCGCGACGGGTGCTCGGGCTCATACCTTCTAGCCTACGCACCAACCGACTCGGATCCGGCCTGTTCCGCTTTCCAGGCCTGCACTTCCTCGTAAAGCGCGTCGACCATATCGGCTTCCGGCACGATACGCACCTGTTCGCCATTACGGTAGAGAATGCCCTTCCCACCGCCGCCAGCAATACCTATATCAGCCTCACTGGCTTCGCCTGGACCATTCACCACGCAACCAAGCACCGCTATCTTCACTGGCGCATTTTCACCTTCGAGCTTCTCGTCGAGATCGTTCATCAACTTCTCAAGGTCGATTTCAATGCGCCCACAAGTTGGGCAAGAAATCAGCTCGGGACTAGTAACGCGCGCACCTGTGGCCTTCAAAATATCAAAGGCCACCGGAATCTCGAGCACCGGATCTGAGGTCAACGAGACGCGAATGGTGTCGCCAATGCCATCAAAAAGCAGTGGCGCTAGGCCTGCCGCCGACTTGGTACTGCCATAGCCTGGTCGGCCAGCCTCGGTCACACCAAGGTGCAGCGGGATATCTGACTCCCCTGCAAACTTCCGGTTCGCGTCGATCACCGTGCGAGTATCGGTCGACTTCAGCGATACCACGAGGTTGTGAAAGCCCATTTCTTCGACCGTGGCGCAATGGCGCAAGGCCGACTCGACCATGGCATCCGGTGAGGGCCAACCATACTTCTCGAGCAGGTCCTTCTCGACCGATCCTGAGTTGACACCAATGCGCATCGCAATGCCAGCCTGCTGCGCTTCCTTAACGACTTCGCGCACCCGGTCTAAGCTCCCAATATTTCCCGGGTTGAGGCGCACCTTGTCGACTCCAGCTTCGATCGCACGCAATGCCATGCGGTGCGTAAAGTGGATATCAGCGACCAGCGGGATCGGACAGTTCGCCCGGATATCTGGGAGGGCATCGGCAGCCCGGTCGTGGTTGACCGTGACGCGCACGATTTCACAACCAGCTTCAGCCAGCCGCTCGATCTGCTCGATCGTAGCTCGGGCATCAGCGGTTTCGGTACAGGTCATGGACTGCACACGAATCGGATGGCCGGAGCCAACCTTCAGATTGCCAATCGTGACCTCGCGAGTTTCGCGGCGAGACATCTCGATATTGTAGGTCATGCTTCGGCATAGCTCTCTCCTCACAGCCCTGATCATGGCGGCCTCCTGCTCGCTCTTCTCCTCCAGCGACTCAGCCGGCCCGCTCCGCCTCGCCCTGATAGCCGACTGCCAGTTCGCCGACGTCGAAGCGCGCGGCATACGCCTGTATCGCCAAGCCTCCACCAAGCTCCAGGAAGCCGTCGACACGCTGGCCCCACTCGCCCCGGACGCACTGGTCCACCTCGGCGACTTCATCGACAAGGACTGGGAATCTTTCGACATCGTGGCCCCGATCCTGGGTGCGATGCCCTGCCCGGTCTACCACGTACTCGGCAACCACGACTTCGAGGTCGCCGATGAGCACAAGCTCGCTGTGCCGCGTCGGCTAGGACTCGATGCCCGTTACGCTAGAGTTGACCTACCAGGAGGCTGGCGCTTACTGATTCTGGACGGCAACGACTTCAGCTACTCGGCTTGGCCAGAGGACCATCCGCGCGCAGAAGCCTCGCGCCGCTTCCACCGCGAGGTGAGCCCGGACTCGCCGCCTTGGAATGGTGGCATCGGACCCGAACAGATGCAGTGGTTGCGCAATGAACTGCGATCTGCAGAAGATCACGGCACTTCGACCTTGGTCGCCTGCCACTTTCCTCTTTGGCCAGACGATGCTCACAACCTCTGGAATGCGGCGGAAGTCCGTGAACTTCTCTGCGATCACAGCTGCGTGAAGCTGTACTTAAGTGGGCACAACCACGCCGGCGCCTACGCCGAGCGCGAGGCCCTGCCTTTCCTAACACTGGAAGGCATGCTCGACACCGAGGAAAACGCTTTTGCTCTACTTGAGCTGCACGGCAACAACGCCAAGCTAACCGGTTGGGGCCGCGCAACTAGCCGAAAAATGCGGCTACGTGAATGAGAGTGAATGAGAACCTGCGTAATCAGGTGCGCAACGCTTCGTCGAAGTAGCTCTGCTCAAGCAAATAATCTTCGCGATAAGCCGTCGCAAGAAAGCGTAACAAGCGCGTCGGCGCCGCGAGTGTGGCCTCACCACTCCGATAGGAGCGAATGGACTCGCGCACCTCTTCTTTTTCCGCCGAACGCAGTGAGTGCTTAAAGAATCCTGCCATGTGGTCGAGAACATTCTGGTGTGTGCCGCGAGTTGGGCGTTGGGCAATGCACCGTAGGTATAAATCCTGATATTCCTCTGCAAATTTCTCCGCCTCCAGATCGGAGATCGAAGCGACAAGCTGACCGAGCGCGCGATACATCTCCACATTATGTGCGAGCAAAAAAAACTTCTCACGCGTATGAAAGTCGACAACGTCTCCGCGCCTCCATAGCCCATCTTCGAACAGCAGTCGCAATCGTCGCACCGCACGCACGCGGCCAAAAAAGTGTGCTTTCAGATGCGGGTCGTTGAGCCTCCCATCTTCTTCCAAGGGAAGCCAGGGCAAGCGCGCGCGCAAAGCTTCCGTGAAAAACCCGTCGCGTGAGCGATGAGTAGGTCCACCGTCTTTGTAGATCTTGACGCGCTCCATCCCGCAGCTGGGCGAACCTTTCGTAAGCACAAATCCGTGCAACCTCTCGTTGGCAAGCTCTTCAGCCTTCTCCTGTGCCCACGCCATCATGGCTTCGGTATGGTCCGCCCCCGAGTCCGTTTCGACTAGGCGGTCCCCCTGCTCGCTGGCGACAATGCGAATGGTCGGCCGCGGGGCGCCCATACCGATCCCCATCTCGGGGCAGACTGCAATCCAGTCAACGCGCTCGGTGAGCTCACGCGTTAGAAGCCGGCTCTCCTTTGCCTGTGCGTTGTAGCGCACTGGGGCCCCAAGTAAGCACATTGAGACGCCAAGTCGGAGCGGGCGCTCCGAGATTGATGGCAGCGGCCAGACCATCAGATCAACTTAATCCTGCTGATCAAATGGCCTTATTCCGTATTCGGACTGCATCCATAACTCGAGCTCCGCCAAGGTCGGCAAGTACACCACATCCCGCACGCCGCGGCGAGCGCGCCGTGCCCCACTCCCTCCGATCAGCAAAGTGGTCTTTGGATGCAGCTCGCGGCGGAGTGAAGAGATAACGCGATCGGTCGCCGGACCGCCCGACGCAGTCGACACACTGATCGCGACTGGTGACCGCGGCACCTCTTTCGAAACGCGCACAATTTCATCAACCGGGAGGTCCACGCCCAGCAACACCGGCTCTCGCTCATACAACGCGACCAATAAGGCCACCAGCTGCAGCCCCAGCCCATGTCGCTCACCGGCTAGAGTCGCAAGAATGACGCGATCCGATTCAGCAATATTGCGATCAGTCGCACTAACCTGCCCGCGGAATCCACGCAGTAAATCCTGTAGCACTTCGGTGAGTTGGTGCTCCTGCGCAATGGTCAATCGATCTTCTTGCCATGCACGTCCGACTTCGTGAATGAGGGGCACGACCGCATCAAAAATGGTGGTGCGCGCACCGCGGTTATGCCAGCAACGCTTCAGTTCTTCAGCTAGCGAAACGCTATCGCTGGCATAGACCATGTCCATCAGCTGGCCTACTAGCGGCCCCAAGTCGGATCCGGGCTGACGCTGGGTGAGCTGCTCGAGCTCTTCACCTTCCAGTTTGAGCACCTTCCCCGGGCGATGGCCGTTCGCAAGAGCCTCGGCCACGCAACGCAGCCAAACCACCTGCTCCTGGGTATAGCGCCGGTGACCTGATGCCAAGCGCACCGCCTGCGGCTTACCGTAGCGGCGCTCCCAAACACGAATTGTGTGAGGCGATAAACCAGTGGTCTCACCTACCTCCCCAATGGAAAAAAGGCTCCCGGGATCCATGTTTGCCCCTGAATCGACCATATGACTAGATTATAACCTCAACAGATGCCAGCCCCATGCGAACTTCGCCGGCGGGTCCTGTGCGACCTCCCACCACACCCTGAGAGCCAATACATCCTGTACTGGCTGACGGCAACGCGCCGACTGGAACGAAACCACGCTCTGGACCAGGCCCTTGATTGGTGCACGAAGCTAAATAAGCCATTAGTAATCCTGGAATCACTGCGCAGCGACTACCGCTGGTCATGCCCCCGCCACCACCGCGTCCTACTTGACGCAATGGCCGAGCACATCGCCGCGATTGATCCGTGCAAGATCCGCTACTACCCCTATGTAGAACACGAAGCCGGTGCAGGCAAGGGACTACTCGCGGCAATGGCTCAGGATGCTGCAGTGGTCGTCACTGACCGCCATCCGGGTTTCCATTTTCCAGCCATGCTAGAAGCTGCGCGCAAGCAGCTGAAGGTGCGCTTCGAGGTAGTCGAAAGTGTCGGCCTACTACCACTCGATGTCGCGCCCGGCCCCCTGCCTAGTGCTTATGTCCTACGCCGCCGCATGCAAAAGAACCTAGCGAACTGGCTGGGGCGTACCGCTGCAGATGACCCCCTCACGGCCTATACCTGGGGGCGCGCCAAAATCCGTCCGCAGATTGAAGCTCGTTGGCCGGAAGCTACTACAGAAGAGCTCGCACCCGCCATGCGGCTCGAATCGAAGATCCCGCTCGCATACGAAGTACCCGTTACTAACTGGTGCGGCGGCACCCGACCAGCGCGGGCCTTACTCGACCGCTTCATCGAGGAGCAACTGCCCCGTTACGGAGAGCGCCGAATGGAAGCAACTCCAACAAGTGGGCTTTCAATGGCCTTGCATTACGGTTTCCTCTGCCCGTCGACAATACTCGACGCCACGCTAGCTTCCAGTGACACCAGCCGCGCCCATATCCTTCCTGAACTGGCCAAGCGAGCCAATCTTTCACGTGGATCCCGCGCAGGCTGGTGGGGACTATCGGAGCAGGTTGAAACCTTCCTCGATCAACTCGTAACTTGGCGCGAATTAGGTCATCGATTCGCCGACCAAAACCCTGACTGTGAGCGCTATGGGAGCCAACCAAGCTGGGCTGTAGCTACTCTCGATTCACACCGTGCGGACGCGCGCGAGTTCGCGTACACACGTGAGCAGTTTGAGCAGGCCCGCACCCATGACCCACTTTGGAATGCCGCACAACGCTGCCTTGTCCGTGAGGGTTGGATGCCCAACTATTTACGCATGCTCTGGGGCAAGAATCTGCTGACCTGGAGTCAGGATCCCGAAGAGGCTTGGGAACTCCTCTTCCATCTCAATAACCTCTATGCCTTAGACGGCCGCGATCCCAACTCCATGCGCGGGATTACCTGGGTCTTTGGCCGCTTCGACCGCCCTTTCGGCCCCGAGCGCCCCGTCACTGGCAAGCTGCGCCCGATGAGTTCAGTGAACACCAAGCGGAAAATGGCTCTGGGCGAATTTTTAGACCGTTTTAACAAAGTTGAGCGCCTGTTTAGCTAGGCGACGATTTGCGTGATATTGACTCTGCCCCTAAATTCGCTGCCCCAAAATTTAGGCAACTATGAAACTCTCGTTTCTACCTCACAGCGTCCCAATCGTAGCCATGCCATGGGAACACTATTTCTGGGCAGGCGCGCTGCTCGCCATCGGATTCGCGCTTCTATGGGGCGGCCTTGGCCGCGCCGGGCGCAGCGGTTGGGCGGACTTCGCCTGGGCCGTTGCAATCGGCGTGAGCGCCGCAGTCTTAGCGGAGTTGGGAAATGGCTGGGCCTACCGGAAAGTCGTGGTGGCAGCACTTGCTCTTGTCTGGGCAAGTCGACTAGCAGTTCACCTTGGCAAGCGCCTCGCTCATGAAGGAGAAGACGGCCGATATCTGGCGATGGCCGCTCGGCTTGGCGCCAGTTATCGCACCTTCATGCTGGGATTCTTTCTCCTACAGGCTTTCATGGCTTGGGTATTCACTCTGCCCTTCTTCGTGCTGGCTCAAGATCCCACCGAAAACTTTCGAGCCATAGAGCTGCTCGGCCTTGGCCTTTGGCTGATAAGCCTCGCTGGCAACAACCTGGCAGACCGTCAGCTAGTTGCTTGGAAAGCCGACCCAGCAAACCAAGGCAAAACCTGCCGCAGTGGACTGTGGGCTTGGTCGCGTCACCCTAACTACTTTTTTGAGTGGTTAATCTGGTGCGCATACCCAGTCATGGCCATTGGCACCGACGGCCTCATCTGGGCCGCTGGCGTCGCTGCCTTCATGTTCATAATGGTGCGCTTCGTCTCAGGCGTGCCCTTCACCGAGCAGCAGGCAGTGCGCAGTCGCGGTGACGACTATCGACGCTATCAGGAAAGCGTCTCGCCATTCTTCCCTCTCCCCCCCAAATCTTCCTGATGAGTACTCCGATCCAACTGGCTGAGCGCGGTCTGGTCCCTGAGTTTGCAATCCGCTGGGGCATTCGTCGCTTATTGCGCGACCGAATCCGCGAAGAAACCGCCCGCCTCTCGTCCGGCCGCGAACTCGCGCTGCAGAACTGGGTTGAGCAAATGCGTAGCAGCCAAGTGGCGCTGCACACGGGCGCAGCAAACGAACAGCACTACGAGGTCCCGCCGGACTTCTTCGAAGAATGCTTGGGCGGGCATCTTAAATACAGCTCGTGCTACTACACCACAGGGCACGAGTCGCTTACGGAGGCTGAGGCGGCCATGCTCGCGCTGACCAGTGAGCGCGCCCGTCTAGCAAACGGGCTCGACATACTTGAACTAGGCTGTGGTTGGGGATCGCTGTCTCTATGGATGGCCAAACACTACCCAATGAGCCGAATCACCTCGGTGTCAAATTCTGCCCCACAGCGCGAATTCATCGCAGCGCGCGCAGCTGAACGCGGCCTGACCAACCTCCAAGTCATCACTGCCGATGCGAATACATTCGAACCAGACAGTACATACGATCGCATTGTGTCCGTGGAAATGTTCGAGCACATGCGCAACTGGGAACAGCTGCTTGGCCGTGCATATGGCTGGTTGCGCGCTGGAGGGAAGATGTTCCTCCACGTCTTTTCACATAAGAGCTACTGCTATCCATTCGAGGTAGAGGGTGATAACAACTGGATGGGGCGGTCCTTCTTCACCGGGGGCATGATGCCTAGCCACGATCTGCTAGACCACCTCGACATCCCCTTTGAGCTCGAAGAGCGATGGGAAATCAATGGTCGCCACTATGCGCAGACCTCGGAACACTGGCTCGAAAATCTGAACAACTGCCGCACAAAGCTGATGCCAGTGCTCGCAAACACCTACGGGCCAGAAAATGCCAAGCGATGGTTTCACCGCTGGCGCATATTCTTCCTCGCTTGCGCCGAACTATTCGCTTATGACCAGGGCAATGCTTGGCAAGTGACACATCATCTTCTGAAAAAATGAAGTCGGCTTCACAAGCGATCGTACGGTGGTTTGACTCCTGGGCAGGCGTTGATGAATCACACGACCTGCGCAATGAAATAGACTGGACGCGCGTCCTTCCCTTCATTGGCATGCACCTCGCGTGCATCGCCATAATATGGGTCGGCGTTAGCTCGGCGGCAGTTACCGTCGCGATCGGCGGGTACTTCCTGCGCATGTTTGCGATCACAGGCTTCTATCATCGCTACTTTAGTCACCGCGCCTTTGAGACCTCACGCCTGGTTCAGTTCTTGGGCGGTTTTCTCGGAGCGACCTCGACCCAACGTGGACCCCTATGGTGGGCGGCACATCACCGCTTACACCATCGCCACTCGGATGAACCTGCCGACGCTCACTCGCCAATCCAGCACAGCCTTCTGACTAGTCATGTGGGCTGGTTTTTAAACACGGCAAACTTCCGCACGCGCACTGAACAGGTACCTGACCTGATGAAGTTCCCCGAATTGCGCCTGCTCGATCGCTTTGATGTGCTAGCTCCGGCTATCTATGCCGCGGGCTGCCTTCTACTGGGCCGCGCACTCGAAACGTGGGCACCCAACCTTGGCACGAACGGGCCGCAGATGCTGGTGTGGGGATTTTTTGTATCGACTGTGGCCCTGTACCACGGCACCTTCACAATCAACTCACTCGCACACCTCTGGGGAAAACGTCGTTATAAGACGGAAGACGACAGTCGCAATAACTGGCTTCTTTCGATAATCACGCTCGGCGAAGGGTGGCACAACAACCATCACTACCACCCCGGATCCGCCCGCCAAGGTTTCCGCTGGTGGGAATTCGATCCGACGTGGTACGCGCTAAAAGTGTTTGAAAAAATGGGGGTTATCTGGAATGTCCGCGGCGTACCAAAACGAGTGATACATGCCGGGAAGCTCGCGCGTAAATCGAACCACCAGAAGAGGGCTACCTAATGCGCATTGCCGTGGTTGGCGGCGGCGTGTCTGGACTGGTAGCCGCATGGCTGCTCGCACGTGAACACGAAGTCGTGCTGTACGAGGCCGAAAATCGCATCGGCGGCCATGCGCATACTAGTGAAGTTGACTTCGGCGACGGGCCGATTGCCGTCGACACTGGATTTATTGTCTTTAATCACCGCACCTATCCGCTGTTCCGCCGTGTACTACAGGAACTTGGCGTTCCTGAAAAACTTTCCAATATGAGCTTTAGCGCGTCGATTCCTTCACGTGGGATCGAATACAACGGCGCCAGTTTCAATAAACTCTTTGCGCAACGCCGTAATCTAATTCGGCCGTCTTTCTGGCGCATGGTTCGCGGCATCCTGCGCTTTTACAAAGAGTCTCGCGAACTACTTTCTCCCGAAGCCGCAGAAGTAGCGCTTGGCGAATACCTGCAGAAGAATCGCTATGCTCGCGAATTTGTTGATGACCACCTAGTTCCGATGGCCGCCGCCGTTTGGTCTACGGATCGTGAGCGAATGATGGACTTCCCAGCACGCTTCCTCGTGCGCTTCTTTGACCACCACGGATTTCTCGAAGTGGATAACCGCCCAGCATGGTTCACAGTCGAGGGTGGTTCGCGCGAATATGTGGCGGCTATCAGCCGCCAACTCGGAGGCGCAGTTCGGTCGGGTACCCCGGTGAAAAATATCGCGCGGTTGCCCAAACATAGTGGCAGTAGTCACAGCATGCGCGTGACCTCAAGAGAAAGTGTTGATCTGTTCGATCAAGTCGTGCTCGCAACACATAGCGATACCACGCTGCGCTTGCTTGAAGACCCAACAAAAGCTGAGGGCGAGGTGCTCAGCGCGCTTCCTTACCAAAACAATGTGGCGCAGCTTCACTCTGATGCTTCGGTTATGCCAAAAAAACGCCGCGCCTGGGCTAGCTGGAACTATCACGTCGGCCGCAACTCGAAAGCACCACCGACCATCACTTATTGGATGAACTTATTACAAGGCATCGAGTCACCCGAGCCACTCTTTGTCACACTCAACCGGCAAGAAGAAATCGACCCGGCCAAAGTACATGGCCAGTGGAACTATGCTCATCCGCTGTACACCGCGCAAACCGTCGCTGCGCAAATGCGGCGCCTAGAGATCCAAGGAGTTGACCGCATCTGGTATGCCGGCGCCTATTGGGGATATGGATTTCACGAAGACGGAGTACGTTCCGCCGTCGAAGTAGCGCGTCGTCTCGGCGTGCCTTTCGCCGAAGACTTACCTGAACGTGAGATCGATCGGTTATTAACCATGGAGGCTGTTACGTGATGCAGGGCATCCCTGGTTGCTCGATCTACTACGGACGCGTGCGACACCGGCGATACACGCCGCGAATCCACTCCTTCTCCTACAGCCTTTTCTTAGTCGGGATCGACTTAGACCGGGCCGAAGAAGCGATGGGGGTAAGCAAACTGTTGGGCTATGAACGCTTTGCTCACTCAAGCTTCCGCCGCACTGACTACTACGGCGATCCTTCTGTAGCACTCGGCACCGCAGTGCGTAATCGCGTTGAAGCCGAATCCGGCTTCCGCCCAACGGGGCCGATTGAACTGGTCACACAGCTGCGCACCTTTGGCTACTCATTCAACCCGGTCAGCTTCTACTACTGCTGGACGCCGGATCGCAGCCAACTACAGGCCATCCTCGTAGAGATTACCAATACCCCATGGGGGGAGCGCCACTCATACGTACTGCCCTGGCAGGCCTTAAAGGAAAAGGGCTTAAACACGCTCAGGCGCCGCAGTCAGCGCTGGGCCTTCCGCAAAGATTTTCATATCTCTCCTTTCAGCCCAATGGAGATCGAGCATGACTGGCGTTTCGCCCAACCGGGACAACGCCTTAGCGTGCACATGATCAATCGCGCATTGAACCGTAGCGCAGAGTTCGATGCCACACTGCTACTTAAGCGTCACCCTTTCACGCGCCGTGAAGTGCGGCGAGCCCTGTTGCGCCACCCATTCCTGCCCGGGAAGTCCTTGTTCGGAATTTACTGGCAAGCGCTAAAACTATTCTTGAAGCGCGCACCCTTCCACGCGCACCCCGCTAAGCGATCCACCAAATCCGCCGAAAGTTCATGAGTCAACCCCGCACTATTTCTGCTCCGGCACCTCGTGATGTCGCCGCTACCCACCCAGGCTGGCTGACACGCGTAGCGGGCAACGCCCTTTCAAAGGTCGGGCGGAAAGGCCTACTTACTCGACTGGAAAAGCTGCATTTTGGCGAGCTGACAATCGAAGAAGGTGGTCAAAAGCACCGCTTTGGGGCCCCCACAAACGACGGCCTAGCCGCAACGTTAAGTGTTCATGATTCGCGATTCTGGACTGAGCTTCTGGCTAGTGGAACCGTTGGCGCAGGCGAAGCCTATCGCCAAGGTTGGTGGGCAGCGGAAGATCTAACTCAAGTTGTTCGCATTCTTGTGCGCAACCGTGCGGTCATGGAAGACGTGGAAGGCGGCTTAGCAGCATTGGCTGCACCCCTGCGCAAGATGGCTCACTGGGCTAACCGGAATACTATTGAGGGGAGTCGCAAGAATATCGAAGCTCACTACGACCTCTCAAATGACTTCTTCTCATTGATCCTCGATCCGACAATGACGTACTCGTGCGGGATTTATCTATCAAAAGATGCCTCGCTCGAAAGCGCCTCGATAGAGAAGATCGATCGCCTGTGCCGAAAGCTTGAGTTAAAGCCTGGTATGCGCCTACTCGAAATTGGCACCGGATGGGGTGCACTGGCAATTCATGCGGCTAAGAACTATGGAGTACGAGTCACGACCACGACTATCTCCGATCGCCAGGCTGAATGGGCGGAACGCCGCATCACTGAAGAAGGGCTGGGTGATCAGGTCACCCTGCTGCGCAAGGACTATCGTAAGCTCGAAGGCAAGTTCGACAGAATTGTTTCGGTCGAGATGATTGAGGCCATCGGATGGCAGTATTTCGACTCGTACTTTGAAGTCATTGGCAAGCGCCTAGAAGACGACGGCCTAGCCGCCATTCAGGCCATTACGATTGCCGACCAGCATTACGAGAGCGCCCGCGCCTCCGTAGACTTTATTCAGAAGTACATCTTCCCAGGCTGTTGCATTCCATCGATCAGCGCGCTCTTAGAGTCTGCGACTCAGTCAAGCGACCTAAAGCTAATTGGGCTCGAAGACATTACGCCGCACTATGTGCGCACTCTGGCCGAATGGCGCAAGAATATGTTCGATAACCAAGAGCAAGTTCGAGCCCTTGGTTTAGACGACAAGTTCATCCGTACCTGGGACTACTACTTCAGCTATTGCGAAGGGGGCTTTGCGGAAAGCCAGCTCGGCGACGTCCAGATGCTCTTTGGTAAGCCACGCTACCAGGTCCCAGCGTGAACCTCCTGGCTCTATTCTTAGTTTTCCAGGGGGCCTGGTTCGCGATCGTATATAGCGGCGCACAAGGAAACTCGGTCTGGGCGATAGCAGCAACGGCAATGGCACTTGGGCTGCTGATACGCATGTACTCAGCCCGTGGCGTACTGCTCCGCGCGACAATCGGCGCCTCCTGCGGCATTGTGCTCGACGGCACACTAATTTATTTCGACCTGACCACCTTCCCAGCGACTTGCGGGCTACCTTTTGGCGAGGATGTCCTACCGCTCTGGATGCTCTGCCTCTGGTCGATCTTCGCAGCAATCCTGCCCTATATGGTTCCCTGGCTCGAAGGCCGACGCGCACTCGGCGTCGTCTTCGGGGCAGCCGGAGGGCCTATCGCTTACTTCTCGGCTGAAAAGTTGGGCGCCATCGAAGTCGCTGGCCTACTAGGCTACAGCGCAGTAGGCATAGCCTGGTCTGCTGCAATGGCAGTACTACCACTCGCCGAGCACAAGCCGAAAGCCTCTGGATCCTTGCGGCAGTAAAGCTGCCAGGATCTACAAATAGCTCGAGCGACTACCGGCGTGAAGCTGGCAATACTGGTACAGGGCGCCGGTTTTCATCGACAGCGACATAAGTAACCTCTGCTTCGGTAACACGAATCTCTTCACCATCTGAATCATCTTTACGCTGCACCTTAACGAGCACCTTCACTTGGACCGAAGTTCTACCTACCTTGCAAACTTGTGCGTAGAAGGAACAAAGGTCTCCCACGAATACAGGCTCGTGGAAAACAATCTCGTTCATCGCCACCGTCACGAAGCGACGAGCTGGATTGAGCTTGCGAACTGGGACAACTCCCGCCAAGTCGATGTGCGCAAGAATAACGCCACCGAAGATCGTGCCCTGCGCATTGGTATCACGCGGCAGCAAGATCGTACGCAAGGCAAGCTCTGTCGGATAGTCGCAATCGTCGCCGCAAAGTTCAGAGCTATCGTGTATTCCAGTCATAATTTTCTCAGTTGATGTCTTCGCGGATTTGCAGATTACGGAACTCAATCAGTGCGCCCTCGGCTTCTAGTGCCAGATAACCCGTGCTGGGCTTGCACATGAATCCGCGGTTTACTAGTACGCCATTAACCCAAAGGGTCACTTGACCGTCAACAGCGCGTAAAGCATAAGTATTCCATTCGCCCGCAGGGCGCACCACGCGCCCACTTGGAAAACTCCGCGAGCTGTTCGGATTTCCCACTTTGTACTCACTGCCATCCTCGGCTTGGTACACAATTTCTGGATTCTCCGCCTCCATGCTCGCTTCGCCAACTGGGAAGATGTCGCCGTGCGAAGTGAACCAGTTTGATGGCGCCCCACGATCCTTGATCCAGTTTTCCTCGTAGCCGAGGTCGAGTACCTGAATCTCGATACCCGTGCGCGGCAGTTGACCTGGTGGTAAATCAGTAAAGGCCGACTCAGGGCACCAAAGGAAAATGCCTGAGTTTCCTGCGTAGTCATGATGCTTCCACTCAACGGTTAACTCAAAATCGGAGTACTCCTTTCTTGAGCGCGCGCCCCCCATCGGCTTCCCAGTGCAGATGATGGAGTTACCTTCTTGGCGCCACGTCGTCCCGTCACCATTGACGTTGACGAAGTCTTCAAGCGTAAGATCAACCCAACCACCGCCAGCGAACTCTTTCGGAATCCCCGGGTACGGCACCGCGCAGGACGATGCGAGCACCAAAAGCAAAGCAAGTCTCAATAGAACGGGGAAAAGCATCGGAGAAAGTGTACTTGAGTCTTCTTAAGGTTGAGTAATCCAGCTTTCGAGTTGACGCTGGGTCCAGCTGCTGACTTCGTCGAGCTGGCCCTGGAAAAAGTGCGTCCCCCCCTCGATTACATGTAGAGCGCCGCCATGCTGTTTGACTCGATTCATACTCGCCAGATTGACGTACTCATCTGCGCTGCCCATTAAAAAGCTGTTACGCTCTGGCCAAATCTCGCCTTGGGGCCAAGCGTAGAAATTAGTCGGCCAAGCAACGCCCATATAGCCCGCCGGCTCGCGCCCAGCCGCCGTCTCACGGATCGAGAAATCGAGGCCCACGCGCGATCCAAAAGAGAATCCCCAGACAAAGGCTGGAACATCCGGAAGTTGCTCGCGCATCCAGGCGTAGGCGGCCGCAGCATCATCGACCTCTCCCTCGCCTTCGTCGTAGCGGCCTTCGGACTGTCCCACCCCGCGAAAATCAACTCGGAGCGCGGCACAACCAGCCGCCAATGAGCCCAGCGCGCCATGGCGCACTACATTGCTCTGACGCGAACCGCCATGCAAAGGGTGCGGGTGCAAATGGAGCACTGCCGCTTTGGGCTCCGTGTATGGCCGCTCAAAAGTCGCATGCAGCCGCCCCGCCAAACCATCCAGGAACAACCGGCGAGGCGGCTGGGTATCGAGATCGCGCACCATTTTTCTGATCTTTGCCCTTGCAGAGGGCTAGCCCAAGCCTGCTATTGTCGCATATACCGTGGAACTTGTCGCGACCCTCCTGACGGACGTCCCTCTCGACTCTCGGAGCTTTCGCGGATTACTACTCGACCTCAGTGAGTCGAGTCTCGCTGGGGCCATTGCGCCTGACGGGCTGATAGCCATCCACGCCTACGGCAACGCCGATTACGATGACTCGGTGCGTGATGTACGCGTGCGGGCGCGCCCAGCAAACACCGCACCACGCTCAGCAATGGTCGAACTGGCTAAACACAGCTTTCGCCCGGTCACTGCAATTTCAATTGAGACTTGGGGCGACGCGCCAAGCCGTGAAGACGCCTGGATTCTCTGTTCGCTTTATGCAGACCACCTACAGGGATGGGTCCTAACTAGTTATCTCGACTTCGACACCGCTGTCGAATACCAGGGCGGTGATGAGCACGGCCTACTACATGTACCGATCGGTGGCCGCCGCCGCAGCGTACTCATCTCTGCGTCAACAATGCGTCAACTAGCTGGTGCACGCTAAACCACAAGGCTAGTACATACCTGAAATCTTCTTTGGCTTGTAATCAGGGAAAAAGCCCTTCGGGGCTTTGAAGTCGAAGGTGCCGTCGAGCACAGTGTGAAAGACATCACGGAAGTCTGTCGTAACTTGTAGGTCACGGCCCTGATAGAGCTGTGCGGCCTTCAAGCCCTGCCAATCGCCATATACCTTGCCCCCCTTCACGCCACCGCCAAGCACAAACATGCCACCACCGTGGCCGTGGTCCGTGCCGCGGTTGCCATTCTCACGGACAGTTCGGCCAAATTCGGTCATGACAATAATGGTTGTCGTATCGAGCTTTGAGCCAAGATCGAAGCAGAAGGCCGCGAGCGAATCACTCAAATCTTTTAGGCGCGTAGCGTGACGCCCTTCGGCGCCCCCCTGGTTCGCGTGATCGTCCCAACCACCGTAATCAAGCCCGGCAACCTCCAGGCCTTCCCCGGCCTTGAGCACCTTGGCCATTGCAGCAAGGCGCTGCGAGAAGCGGCCGTCCGGGTATTTGACATCAGTTTTACCTTTGGCCAGGATCTCCTGATAGCGGCGCAGCGTTTCGATAGTCACACGGCCACTTTCGACGATGCCCGCGCCATCTTCAGGGCGCTCCATTTCACCTGACATCTGCCCAGGCATTTTTCCTGCAACTGGGCCGTCCCCGTAAAACTCTTCGAAGCGGTTGAGCGTCTTTGCACCCTTATTCCGGTCCATGCCACTGGGAACGGCTAGCACTGGAAACTCCCCCCGCAGCGAGCGTGGGAGCAGTTCTTGCATAGCCATGCCGCGGAATTCGCTGGCATCTTTAACTTGTGACTCTTGCAGGTAGCGATTCAGCCAACCCGAGCGGACCGTACGATTACCCGGCGCAGCGAACTCCATAAAATCTTGCGCGTCAAAATGGCTGCGCGTGGTGTGCGGAGACCCCACGGCGACAATCGGCGCAAGTTGCTTCTCTTTCCAGAAAGGTTCAAGCGACTGAAAAGCGGGGTGCAACCCCCAATCACGATTGAGTTGCACTAAGCCATCTTCGTCATTCATCGCTAGAGTCGGACGGACTGCAAGGTACTCATCGTCATCGCGCGGCACGATCATGTTCAGCCAGTCCGCTCCTCCGCGTAGATAAATGCACACAATCGAACGCGGGCCCTTGGGCCTGCGGCCCATTGCAAACAGCGCGCGCTCAAAAGGGTTGACGGTGGCAATCAGTCCGGCTGCAGTAGCGGACTTCAAAAAATCGCGACGGTTAGAAATCGTCATAGGTCTATTGCTGTTGGAACTCGGGGGAACCAAGGAGAAGGCCGACGAGTTGTGGGCCAAGCTCGCGGGAATCAGGGACTCGAGTTTTCTTTAGGTACTCGTCAGTCACTGTAGACAGCGCATTGCGAGTACGCTGACCGGCGCCTCCCGGAAGTAGGCGATTTGTGAGGTGATGCTGCCAGAGGCGCGGAATGCCCTGTGGCAAATCGTCGAAAAACTCGACCGGGATTTCGACGCCCTTGACCTTTCCCGTGGCCAGGTCAAGCGCAAAACCCCAACGCGTCGCCATCACGCCCGGATCGAGCCAGGCTTCAGCGACGTCATAGTAGCCAGTGGGATCATCGCAATGCAGAATCGGTTGACCCATATCGCGGAGTGCGGTCAGGCATCGATTCACTTCCTGCACTTCCGCGTCAGTTGCGCGCAGCGCGGCACAGAGGAACTCGAGCGGGGTGCGAAACTTCGTGCGAACTACTCCGGGCGACCAAAATTCCTCACTCTTAACAATGGTGCGCACCATGTCCGGGATAAGCCCGTCGGTTTTGCGATAGACGCTGGCTACTTCCTTGACCAGCGAGCTAGGTGGCTGGTCCGCGACCAGGAGTCGGACTAACTTCATCGCAATGAACTCGGCCGTCCCCCTGTGATCGGCCAGCATTTCGACAATAGCCTCCCCTTCACCAACGCCCCCTTTGTCACGATCCTCACGGATTTTTCTGCCAAGTACCCGCTTATCGCCTGTCACATGCATTTCTGATCGAAAACGAAAGCCCCAGCTACCTTCGCGCCTACCGTCATAGGTCCATCCAGTTAACGCCTCGGCAACCGCAATCACATCCTTCTGCTTATAAATATTGTCGACACCAAGGGTGTGCAACTCGAGCAACTCGCGAGCGTAGTTCTCATTAAGCCCACGTTGCGCCGCAATCTCCGCCGCTTGCTCACCCGCCTCGCGCGAGTCAGTTCGCCGACGCTCGCGCCGCTCTATCTCGGCGAGCTCCTGCTTCGACGGCGGCTTGCGCGACAAATGGTTATCGAGGTAATGCAGCATCGCGGGGTGCTTTGCCGAAGCCATGAGCATCTCTGGAAAGTTTCCGAGCGCATGCCGGCGTACTACTTCGCGGTCGTAATCAGTAATCAGAAAGTCGGCTGGGCCTCCCTTCGTAAAAGAAACATTGAAATGATTTCGCCAGAAATCTGCGAGCACCGCTTCAACCTGGCGACTTGAGAAAAGTGAGCGTAAAAAAGTCGCGCGAGTCAGCTCACCCTTCGGAATACGACGTTTCTCCCGCTCAGCTTGGCGCTCTTCCGCCGACAACTCGTTCCCACGCCGGCCCTCGAAGTCCTCGGTTATCCAGGTGTAAAGCCTGGGCGTAGACATGTCGAGAGTCTGGAAGTTGGTCAGCGCTTCCTTCATGCGAGGGTCGGATTCCTCGCCAGGAGCCAACTGCTCCTCGACCCAGTTGTCCTCACCTTCCGCAAGCACACGTTCAACCTCAGCCTCGGATGGCCCGAAACTCAGTCTCGACAGCAGGTGGACGGCGCGATCCCGCATGACTCCCATGCTAGCGACCAACCCGGGCTAGGAGGAAGGGTTCCGAAAGACCGAAACTACGCCTCGATCCCCTTGTGCGGGCCAGCGATAGCCACTCTTGCCTGCGCAAAGCGTGCTACTCGGACCAATCGTAGAACCCTCGCCCAGACTTCTTGCCCAATTTGCCCGTAGCCACCATCTCTCGCAGCAGTTTCGGTGGATCGAAACGTGGGCCTAAAGTCGACGCGAGATACTCGCTAATGCCCAAGCGCACATCGAGTCCGACGAGATCTGTGAGCTTGAGTGGCCCCATCGGGAAGCCATAGCCACGCACCATCGCAGTATCAATATCGGCCGCACTCGCGACGCCCTCTTCCACCATGCGCATAGCCTCAAGCCCGATTGCCAGGCCCAATCGCGAACTTGCAAATCCCGGCGCATCTTTGACCACGATGCCATCCTTGCTTAGCCGATCACTTAGCCCGCGCGCACAAGACAGCACCTCATCAGAGGTCTTCTCACCTACCACGATCTCTAGTAGCTTCATAATCGGAACTGGGTTGAAAAAATGCAGCCCGAGGAACCGCTGCGGAAAATCCAAAGCGTCCGCGATCTTATTGATCGACAAACTCGAAGTATTGCTTGCAAGAATGGCTCGCTCAGGCGCCGCAGCCTCGACTTTGCGGAAGACAACTTGTTTGAGCTCCAACCTCTCAGGCACCGCCTCAATCACAAGGTCGCAATCGGTCACCGCCTCTGGCAGTAAAGTCGACCCGGACACACGCGCGCGCACCGCCTCGGCGTCGACGTGGTTCATCTTGCCGCGCTCTACTCCCTTTGCAAGCATTCGGTCGATATTGGCAAGGCCCCTTGCAAGCGGCTCGTCGGCAATATCAAACAGCACAACTTCCATGCCAGCTTGGGCACAGACTTGTGCGATGCCATTCCCCATCGTGCCGGCGCCTAGCACGGCGGCCTTCTTCAGCTCCTTCGCATCCATGACGCGAAACAGGATACGCGTGCGGCGATAAGCCGGCGATAGAGCGCTACTCCTCGAGCTCAAGTTCGCTCAGGCCGACATGCGCCTGGCCAATCTCCCCACCATGCAATGCAGCAATGTGCACTTCGAGCTGCTTAATGCGGACCTTTTTGCCAAGGTCGAGCACGGCCTTCTCCCACGGATCACTTGGCACATCAATTTCGAAGACCTCCCGCTTATTAATAATGACCCTCAGCTTGGTCGGGCGCTGATCGCCAGCCTGAGTCTGGCGCGTCGTCTCGGGCGTAAAACGCACGTACCGCGCACGGACGGCTTTACGCAGCTCGAGCATGACCCACGGGTCAGCGTCATCCTTCGCACTTGACCAACCGCCAGCATACGTGCCGTCGACAAGCTTCTCGGGTTTGCGGTTGTTGTCGCGAATCGACGAAGACCGCCAGCTCAAGCCTTCGGCCCCTATTAATAAGTTACGCAATGGCGCAGTCGAAGCGGCCATCAGCTCTTGCGAAGCAACGAGGCGTACTGCGACCTGCAGCTTAGGGCTAGTGAGTAGGCCGCCCGGGGTGTCAAGCCGACACCAAATTTCCCAGCGACCCGGACGCGGGAATTGCGTGCGCAAAGTCCAGCGGCCATTGAGCTGCTCTCCACGACCGAGATTCAACTCGAGCTGCTCTCCCACCCGAGAAGCAAAAAACTCGGACTTCGTCCCCGCCACGCGCGAATCTGCCACCCAAATAGTCATTGGCGTATCTCCAATCGCGCGCAAAACTACATCGGCATCTTCAGCTGTAGCCAACGCCGGTGACGTGCGTGTACCAGCTTCCGTTACCGCCAATGAGGTCGCCCGCTTCAAGAAGAGTAGGCTCATCGCAGTATCGCGCTCGGTGTTAGCCCACGAGTCATCGTCTTTCTGACCGTCCACCAAGAACCGCGCCCCCTCCAGATACCACGGATGCCCACCGTACGCCTCTCGCTCCATCAGCGCTCCCACGCGCTCAAGGCCATATAAGTGGAAGTAATGCCAACTCCGATTAGGCGGATTGTGGTGAACCGCCCAGTGATTACCTAACCACAACGCCCCCTGCTCAATCGCACGCTCCGACTCCTTTCTCAATCGCGTTGGGATCTTGCTACCACCATTCTTCAGCGCCAAGATAGCCACCGTCATCCCCGCACTGGTCATCGATCCCGATGCATCCTTCCCACCTTTTCGGTAAGTAAATCCGCGCTCGTACTCGGTCGTGCCATCTTCCAGCTCGACCCGCTCTTCGGCAGTCTGCAAGTCCAGGGCGCCTTTTAAGGCGGCTTCCCAAAACTCTATGTCCACATTGATGCCGTAAGCACGCGCCGCAGCGTCGATCCCCAGACAAGCCACGACATGATTCGAAAGATCGTCCGCACCTGGATAGCCATACACACTTCCATTCGGTAGCACGCTAATCAGCCAGGCCATAACCTCTTCCGCGAACCCCTTGTATTCATCACGGTCGGCCGCAGCCAATGCAAGCAGCGTGAACCCCGCCGTATAGGTTTTATTGAGATTACGGTGACGCATCGAGTTAATGCCGCGCTCGATCACTGGGTGGCCCGGCGTAAGCCCGCACTTCAATAAGGCGTACAGCACGACCGGCGTAATCCCACCGGGGTAGTTGGAATGCTCTCCCCAACCTCCATCAATCATTTGGCGATCGAGTAAGTAGTTCACGCCACGATCGATAGCTGAGTCGATCGGACCCTGCAACTCAGCTAAATCGGACTGCCATCGAAAGGATGTCCGCATACCAAAAGCAAATCGATTAGGTGGGCCAATGAGCTTGACCAAAATGTGGTTCTTGCCCATTTGCACCGGAAGCTCTATCTCGACCGTACTGCCGGCCTCGGCGATTTCGTCCGGGGTCTCAGTAATCACCGCGCCATTCAGCCAAACGCGATAGGCGCCATCGGCAACAATTTCGACTGGAAGATTTCCAGGCTGTCGCACTTCGACTGAACGATAGAGGTAACCGACTGAAGTTTCGCGCGTGCCGGTTAGGCGCGACAGGTTGACGGGATAGCCGCCGACTCCGTCCTGCCAGGTGATACGCCCTCCATTGTCACGCAGATACGTGCCGCGCGGATTAGGGTCGCCTCCACGCTGAATCCGTGCAAGCATGTCTTCGGGTGGAAGCTTGGTGGCCAAACCTTCGGCTACAGAAGGAGTCGGCCAAGGGCCGACGATCTTCCAATCATCCCAAATCGGCTCACTCTGAAAGAAGAGCGTGCACAGGACCCCAAAAAGCATGTGCACAGGATAACGGGGCCAACAAATTTGGATCAGTCGAGTCGGACTTCACCACCTTTGCGCACAGCTTCTTCTGGCACGACCAAATTGCCCTCGCGGACGAGTTCGCCTGCTGAATCAACTAACTGCCACTTAGCATAAACCACCTCAGCGTCGCCGTTAGCCAACGCCGTGGTGTAAGGGAGGCGTAATTCGCGCGAGCCCACTGCGCGATAGAGAAAGGAGACAACCTCTCTCCCTGCAAAGCCCACCTGGACGCCAAGTTCGATGCGCAATTCTTGCCCAGGGTCGCTGTCGATGACGATCCGAGCGCCTGGCACATATTCCCAAATCAGGCCGTGCGGCTGAACTGCACCGCCGAAGAGTGGGTGCGAATCGGGAAGCGGCGAAACGTGCACTAACCGAAGGAAGCCCAAAGGGTTACGCGGGCCATCCGGGCCATCCGGATCGCCCAAGCCCGGGAAACTGCCGCCTGGCCGTGGGGTTACTCCCACCCCGAGGGCTGCGGCCATGGTGTCAAACCACGCTGGCCTGAAACTGGTGCGCTCACGCCCCTGCGCGTCTTCGAAAGTGCGGATGAAACCACCCTCTGGAAGTCCTTGGCCAAAAGAACGCTGTAGCTGATCTAATGACAAACTCATCTGCGAAGAGCGCACTACGTAACGCACTTGATGACGTCGCAGAATCTGTTCAGCTTCGGCCGGGTCCGTCGAAAGAAAGAACCTCGCAGGAGCGCGGTAGCCCTCTTCGCCGACGTAGCTCCCAAAGTTGGTCGCGACTGAGGCCATGCGCGCACGCCATTCGATCTCGTGCCCCCAGTCCCATGGCGCAAGCACACTACCTTCAGCTTCAGCGGCAGGAAGCTCCGGCGCACGATCGCCGATCCACTCGAGCAGGTGGCGTCGAGCTGTTGCGGCTGAATTACTACTGACCTCGTGAGTAAATGGCCGAGCCAGCGATTCAGTGCCTACTAGGGCCATAGAAATGCCCGCCGCAAGTAGAAATGCAGCCCCAAAACGTGCGGGAGCTGGTCGCGCAGCATACTGAGCGCTCCACTTTGGCAAGTTGGCCTGAACGACCTTGCGCGAAAATTCTACTGCTAACCAACCATAGCCAAGCGCGGCCGGGCCCATCATTGCTTCGACAAACCGAACCTGCGAGATGGACTGTGCCCAAGAGAGCATGAGCACGAAAGCGAGGCCTGCATATTCCGGCCTTCTACCACTTAGTAACTGGGACATCCAAACAACCACAATAAAGGGTGTAAAGAACACCCCGATCCCAGTCCAGCTTCGGTAACCATCGGTCAGACGACTCGACTCAGCAATGCCGGACATGAATTCATCCGCGCGCGATACCCAAGTAAAGCCCTCTCGTATTCCAGCCCCTGGGCCCAAGTTGAGTACGAGCAAAAGCAGCGTGACGATCACCGCTGCCCCTGGGACCATGAGGGCAGGAAACTGTCCGTTCCGACGCGGCAGGAAAACCAAAAAGCCCATCAAAAGCTCAGCGAGGTGGAACCAACTGAGGTTAACCACCATCCACGGGAAGTCCTGTTTCCAGGGACTCGCGAGCACCTCGGGCAAAACGACCACGAGCGCTGCGGCGTGGAAACACATGCCAAAAACTCGTAGCCCCGGAGCGGAAGATGCAAGGCCGCCCCTCTCGCCCGCACGAATCCAAAGAAATCCCATTGCCACTTGAAGCGCAAGCAGCCACAACAAACTTGCAACCCAACTACCAATAGACAAGCCAATCAACACTCCCGCTGCAATTCCTTTGTGCCCACTGACTTGTAAGTTAGACAGATTTTTGCGCGTCCATGAAAAGGTGCAGATCAGCAGCGCACCAAAGTTGAGCAGACTAACCCAAGCGTGATGATCGGCGATCCCCGGCACCTGATAGTGCACGGATCCATAGCACAAAGCGTAAGTCAAGCCAGCCACAGCCGCGCCAAGTTGAGATCGAAGTAGAGCTCCTGCCGCCAAGCTAAGCAACGCACAGCTGAGCAGCCCAAAGGCAAAGGGAAACCAGGTCAAGGTGCGCTCCAGAAAGGCGCGCCGCTCTACAGGATCGCCCGGAGCAAAAAGCCCAACTAGGCTGAGCGCCGCGTCGTCCGCATAAGACGGCCACGGAATCATTGCCCCCTCCGGAAAGTTCAATCGACCATCTTGGCTGGCAATGCTCCCCTCTTCCAATGCGCGTTCAACGCGGCGCATGTGAT